>CALJVD010000186.1 GCA_937974825.1 uncultured Oceanospirillaceae bacterium
GAAGATGCTGTCAATCAGGCAAGAAGTAATATTCCCAGCGGTGAGAGCGCCGAGTTTTGTGAAGAATGCGATACGGCTATTCCTGAAGCCAGACGCAAAGCCGTTCCCGGAGTACAACTTTGTGTTAATTGCCAATCTAAACTTGAAAGCAAAACAGTGGTAACGAGTGGCATTAACAGACGCGCCAGTAAAGACAGTCAATTAAGATAAGCCTCAAAAAAAACGTATATTCACTGTTGACTGACTTATTTAACTAGGCAGCCTGAGTACCGGCGCGCCAATATTAAGCACAGACTTCTTTTTCCTTACGTCCTTTAACAAGCCCCAAAAAAGCCTTCAGCAGCATTCCGTACAAAGGAATAAAGACAATCAGACTAATTAGAATTTTAATGACGTAGTCTACCCAGGCAATCTCTACCCAATGCTCGGCCATAAAAGGATTACTGCTAAGCCAAAAAGCGATCGAGAAAAATACAAAGGTATCAAGCAGGTTACCTAGGACGGTTGAAGCCATAGGAGCAACCCACCATTGCTTCATCGTACGAAGACGGTCAAACACTTGAATATCGGCAACTTGCCCTATGGCATAGGCCGCGAAACTTGCCACAGAGATACGCAGCACAAAGGTATTAAGTTCGGTTAATGCACTTAAGCTTTGTAAGCTGCCTTCATGAAACAACACCGACACAACATAAGAAGCCGCCAAGGCAGGCAACATAACATAAGCAATAACACGACGAGCAGCATGCTTACCAATCAACCGTACCGTTAAGTCAGTAGCCAGAAAAATAAAAGGAAAGCTGAACGCCCCCCAAGTGGTTTTCCAGCCAAACAGATGCATAGGAAACTGCACCAAATAATTACTGGCGATAACAATAAAAATATGAAAAGCGATGAGGGCAATCAGAATGGCATTATAACGGGAAACAGGAAGCGACAACATGCTGCACCTTTTTGAATGGGTTGAGGGAACCATTAACACTCTTAACGAGTGTAAATCGAGCACAGTATACGCGTAATCAATGGCAATAGCATCAACACATAAAGCGCGCTAGCTGTTTTCAATCATCTTCTGTTTCATTTCATGCAATAAGTCGCGTAAGCGCCCTGCTTCTTCAAACTGCAGTTCTCGTGCGGCTTTAAACATCTGATCTTCGACTTTACTAATGTGCTTACCAAGGTCTTTGCTGCTCATGGTTTGCCAGTCGTCTGCTATGTATTCGCCTTTGCCGCTTGCTACTTTTCTGTTGTGCTTACGGTCGTGCCTGCTCTTTCTGCCCGGTGCTGGTGCGGCTTCTAGAATGTCTTCAACAGAACGTTTAATCCCTTGTGGGGTAATATTATGTTCTTTGTTGAATTCTATTTGCTTAGCACGGCGGCGTTCGGTTTCATCGATGGCGCGCTGCATAGAATCGGTAATACGGTCGGCGTACAAAATCGCTTTACCGTTTAAGTTACGCGCCGCTCGGCCAATGGTCTGAATAAGCGCACGGTCGCTTCGTAAAAAGCCTTCTTTGTCGGCATCAAAAATGGCCACCAACGACACCTCTGGAATATCCAATCCTTCACGCAGCAGGTTAATACCCACCAACACATCAAACTCGCCCAAACGCAGCTGGCGAATAATTTCGACACGCTCAACGGTATCAATGTCGGAGTGCAAATAACGCACACGAATGCGCTGTTCTTGCAGAAAGTCGGTAAGGTCTTCCGCCATGCGCTTGGTGAGCACGGTAATAAGCACTCGCTCACCCGCGGCAGTCCGCTTATTAAGCTCATGGATAACATCATCCACCTGACCTGTGGCGGGCTTAATTTCAACCACTGGGTCAATCAAACCGGTAGGTCGCACCACTTGCTCAACCACAGCGTCTTGGTTTTCTTGCTCGTACTTACCCGGTGTGGCCGACACAAAAATACTTTGCGGCACAATGGCTTCCCATTCTTCAAAACGCATGGGACGGTTATCTAATGCCGAAGGCAGGCGGAAACCAAATTGCACTAAGGTTTCTTTGCGCGAACGGTCACCACGATACATACCACCAATTTGCGGAATGGTAACGTGTGATTCATCAACAAACACCAAGGCATCGTCGGGAATATAGTCGAACAAGGTAGGCGGCGGATCGCCGGGGTTACGCCCCGACAGATAGCGCGAATAGTTTTCAATGCCCGAGCAATAGCCTAGCTCTTGCATCATTTCTAAATCGTAATTGGTACGCTGCTCTAAACGCTGCGCTTCAACCAATAAATTGTGTTCGCGGTAATACTCTAAGCGTTCTTGCAGCTCGACTTTAATTTTTTCGATGGCGTCTAAAATACGCTGACGCGGCGTCGCGTAGTGCGTTTTCGGATAAATAGTAACGCGCGCCAAACGGTTAAAGATTTCACCGGTCAGTGGATCGAAGGTGCTGATCTGTTCAATTTCATCATCAAACAACTCAATACGAACGGCCTCGTCGTCGCTTTCTGCCGGAAAAATATCAATAACATCGCCACGCACTCGATAGGTACCGCGGTGAAAATCCATATCGTTACGAGTGTATTGCAGCTCGGCCAAGCGCATTAAGATGGTACGCTGGTCAATGGTATCGCCACGCACCATGTGCAACATCATCTTTAAATACTGGTTAGGGTCACCCAAACCGTAAATCGCAGAAACAGTCGCAACAATCACCACATCGCGGCGCTCTAGTAGCGCTTTAGTTGCCGACAAACGCATCTGCTCAATATGCTCGTTAACCGAGGCGTCTTTATCAATAAAGGTGTCAGAGGCAGGCACATAGGCCTCGGGCTGGTAATAGTCGTAGTAAGAAACAAAGTACTCAACAGCGTTATTCGGAAAAAACTCTTTAAACTCACCATAAAGTTGAGCAGCCAAAGTCTTGTTATGTGCCATAATAATGGCCGGACGCTGACACTGGGCAATAACATTCGCCATAGTAAATGTCTTACCAGAGCCCGTTACCCCCAGCAACGTTTGGCTGTGTAAGCCGGAATTGATGCCAGACACTAACTGTTTAATCGCTTGTGGTTGGTCACCTGCGGGTTGGTAACGCGACGAAAGCTCAAAAGTCTTGCTCATGGTGTTTCCAGTTATGCATTTAATTAGATACAATTATACAGATTTTTTATAGCCAAATGCCGTTCGTATAGAATCAATCACCTTCTACGAACAACATTGGTCAAATGTGCACACATATATTGAGGATACCATCTTGGATCTACAACTGTCTGATCGCGTACAACAGATCAAGCCCTCCCCCACGCTTGTGGTTACAAACCGTGCTGCCGAATTAAAAGCAGCGGGCAAAGATATTATTGGACTTGGCGCAGGCGAACCAGATTTCGACACTCCTGAGCATATTAGAGAAGCGGCCATTAATGCTATTAACACCGGCTTCACCAAGTACACCGCAGTAGATGGTACCCCTAGCCTTAAAAAGGCCATCATTGAAAAGTTTAAGCGTGACAACAACCTAAACTACGAAGCCAACCAAATTTTGGTTTCTTGTGGTGGTAAACAAAGCTTTTTCAATATGAGCTTGGCTTATATTAATCCTGGTGACGAAGCCATCATCCCTGCACCTTACTGGGTATCTTACCCAGACATGGTAAAAATTGCCGGTGGCGAACCTGTTATCGTTAAAACAGACGAAAGCACCCGTTTTAAAATGACTGCCGAACAACTGGAAGCAGCCATTACCCCAAAAACACGCTTAGTGGTGTTAAACAGCCCATCGAACCCTTCTGGTGTAGCTTACAGCCTAGAAGAATTCAAGGCACTGGGTGAAGTACTTAAAAAGCACCCACAAATTTTAATCGCCACTGACGATATGTACGAATACATCTGGTGGGCAGACTTCCCATTCAGCAACATCCTTAATGCTTGTCCGGAACTGTACGACCGCACCATCGTTTTAAACGGTGTGTCGAAAGCCTACAGCATGACCGGTTGGCGTATAGGCTATGCAGCCGGCCCAACCAAAATCATTACCGCGATGAAAAAAGTACAATCGCAAAGCACCTCTAACCCTACCTCTATTTCACAAGTTGCCGCCGAAGCTGCATTAAACGGTGGTCGTGAGTGTGTAGAACCTATGGTTAAAGCGTTTAAAGAACGTCACGACAACGTAGTTAAAGCCCTAAACGAAATCCCTGGCTTTAGCTGTATTTCTGGCGACGGCGCTTTCTATGCTTACCCGAACGTAACCGGTGCGATGGAAAAACTAGGCATTAAAGACGACGTTGAATTTGCCGAAAAACTATTAACCGAAGCAGGCGTTGCGCTTGTTCCGGGCTCTGCCTTTGGCACACCGGGCTTTATGCGTTTATCTTATGCCACCAGCATGGAAGTATTAGAAGACGCTTTAGCACGCATTAAGAAGTTTTTAGCATAACGTCTTAGCGGCTTTTGCATGCAATTAAGATTTCATTGTCAGGATTAATTTCCTGATAATGAAATCAGCCGCTACTGCCCTTTAATTCCCCCCTACAAACCGTTAGAATACGCTCCTTTCCTTTTTAGCCAGTCAGAAGCCGCCATGACAGATAAACAATCCTTAAGTTACAAAGACGCTGGTGTTGATATCGACGCAGGCAATGCCTTAGTTGATCGCATCAAAGATGTTGCCAAAAAAACTCGTCGCCCTGGAGTCTTAGCTGGCCTGGGTGGTTTCGGAGCACTATTTGAGCTTCCGCAAGGTTACCGTGAACCTGTATTAGTATCAGGCACAGACGGTGTGGGCACTAAATTACGTTTAGCCCTAGACCTAAACAAACACGACACCATCGGTATCGACCTAGTGGCCATGTGCGCAAACGACCTAGTGGTTGCCGGTGCTGAACCTTTATTCTTCTTAGACTACTACGCCACTGGCAAACTAAACGTTGATGTTGCCGCCTCTGTGGTTGCGGGTATTGGCGAAGGCTGCGAACAAGCTGGCGCTGCATTAGTTGGTGGTGAAACCGCTGAAATGCCCGGCATGTACGACGGCGAAGACTACGACCTAGCCGGTTTCTGCGTGGGTGTGGTTGAAAAGTCTGAAATCATTGATGGCAGCAAAGTAAAAGCTGGCGACAAGTTAATTGCGCTTGCTTCATCTGGTCCTCACTCAAACGGTTACTCGTTAATCCGTAAGATTTTAGAAGTATCAAACGCCGACCTTAACACCGACCTAGACGGCAAAACCTTAGCCGACGCGCTAATGGCACCGACCCGTATTTACGTTAAGTCGACCTTAAAACTGATTAACGCCAGCGAAGTACACGCCATGTGTCACGTTACGGGTGGTGGCTTCCAAGAAAACCTACCTCGTATTCTTCCAGAAGACTGCAAAGCCGTTGTTGATACCAACTCTTGGCAGTGGCCAGCCGTATTCGACTGGTTACAAGACGCAGGCAACGTAAAAACAGCCGAAATGTTCCGTACCTTCAACTGCGGCGTAGGCATGATCATCGTTGTACCAGAAAACAAAGTCAGCGACGCACTTGCCCTACTTAATGCAGAAGGCGAACATGCTTGGTTACTAGGCGACATCACCACACGCGAAGGTGACGAAGCTCAGGTTGAATTTACTGGTAAACGCGCTCTATGAACTTTGGTGACATAAAGCCAGAAACCAAACCTCGCATTGTTATTTTAATATCCGGCAGTGGCAGCAACATGGCTGCCATTGCTGATACATTAAAAGCAGAAAAAGTGGAGGCAGACATCGCTGCCGTCATCAGCAACAAAGAAGAGGTGCCTGGTTTACAAAAAGCACTCGACCGCGACCTTCATACCGAAGTACTTAGCCATAAAAACTTTGAAAGCCGTGAAGCCTACGACATGGCGTTAATCAAACTGATTAACGAGTTTCAGGCCGATTTAATTGTACTGGCAGGTTTTATGCGCGTGCTGTCTCCGGCCTTTGTGCAATATTTTTCAGACCGCATTCTAAACGTTCACCCTTCTTTGCTGCCTAAGTTCCAAGGGCTAAACACCCATCAGCGTGCACTCGATGCCGGTGAAAGCGAACACGGCGTTACGGTGCATTTCGTGAACGAAAACTTAGACGATGGCCCGAACGTTATTCAAGCGGCAGTGTCTGTAGAAGAAGGCGATACCGCAGAAAGTCTACAGCGCAAAGTACAAAAACAAGAACACATCATTTACCCCATTGCGGTTAAATGGTTTGTGGAAGGTCGTTTAAAATACAACGGCAAACAGGCGCTGTTAGACGGGAAAGCTCTACCAAAAAGCGGCTTACGCCTGTAGCAGACTCTAGCCATGACATTAGCACTTATCTCATGGCACAATATGAGCCTTTCATTTCTTTATTAAAGGAAGCGGCTTGTGCGCTTTATTAGCTTAATTATTCTATCTTGCCTAAGCATGCTAACCCATGCTGTTGTCGTTTCAGATTTATACCAAGTACAGGTAGAAGTTGCCGACCAATCGCAATCGAACCGTACTACGGCGTTCAGCCTGGCGCTGGAAAAAGTCATTCTTAAAGTATCGGGCAACGCCAACAGCTTACAAAGTCCTGTTATTCAGCAAAACCTTGCACACCCCGACAGCTTTGTTCAAAGCTACAGCTACGTCGAAAACAAAACCACCGAACAACTTGAAATCGACGTACATTTTGGCGCCAATCTGATTGATGATTTACTGCGCCAAGCCGAACAACCCATTTGGGGTCGTAGTCGCCCACTGGTATTAGTGTGGCAAGCCGTAGAAGAAAACAACGACCGCTTCGTTATTAACGAAGACCACGCTAACTGGCAACACGCCATCGAAGACGCCATGAACGACCGTGGCATCCCAACGCTGTGGCCAACCTTAGACCTAGAAGACCAAATCGCACTGCCGGTGGCCAACCTGTGGGGCTTATTCCGTAGCGATATCGCCAGCGCCTCCGAGCGTTACCTAACCGACGCCTACCTAGCCGGCCGCTTAACACAGCATTCAGCCAACCACTGGCAATACACCGGTTACTTCAACAGCGTACAAGCGCCTTTAACAATTTCTGCCAAAGGCGACAGCAAAGAAGCCGTACTAGCAAAGGTTGCCGACCAAGTCGCAACCTTCCTGGCCGATCTATACGCGGTTAAAAGCAGTAACGAAAGCAGCGGCCAGCAACTTAGCATTACCAACGTTAACGACTTCCAAGAATATCAAAACCTATTACGCTACTTACAAAACAACAGCGTTATTAAAGAAGTGATTTTACTGGGCGTTAACCAAAACGTACTGAACATAGAACTTGTTTTATCTTCTAGCTGGGATCAAGCCTGGAGCACCTTAGCGTTAGACCAGCGTTTATTGATAACAGACCAACCACAAACGTATCAGTGGCAGCCATAAAATCGCATGTTTGAACAACTTACCCTTGCCGTTAGCCTGCGCGACGATGCCCGTTTTGCGAATTTTCACCCCGCAAACAATCAACACATCGTTCACGCATTAAGACAACAACTGGCCGAAGACGGCGAACCCTTTATTTATCTATGGGGTACAACGGGCGTTGGCTGCAGCCACCTACTGCAAGCCGCCTGCCACTACGCCGAAGGGCTCGGCTTTCAAAGCGTTTACCTACCGCTTGAAGAGCTCGCCGACTATGGCCCAGAAGTATTAGACGGCATGGACAACCTGCCCCTAGTGGCCATCGACCAACTGGAAGCGGTTATAGGCAACCCTGCGTGGGAAGAAGGCTTGTTCCACCTATTTAACCGCCTACGCAGCAAAGGCAACAAACTGCTGATTGCCGCCGACAACGCCCCTTCTGGCTTAAATGTACAATTGCCAGATTTTGCATCCCGTCTAAACTGGGGACTCACCTATCAGGTGCAAGCCCTAGACGATGACGGCAAAGTAGAGGCACTATTACTGCGCGCCCACCGTCGTGGACTAAACTTAAACGAAGACGTTGCCCGCTTCATACTAAGACGCGGCAGCCGCAACAACAGTGAACTCTTTCAGTTACTGGACGACCTAGACAGAGTATCGCTGGCAGAACAAAGAAAACTTACCATACCGTTTATTAAAGCTCAGTTTGGTTGGTAAGCACTTAAACGAACAGGAGGTTGTATGCGCATATTCATGCTTTTATCCCTATTTTTGTCGTTATCGGTAACCGCCGCCACACCGGCACTTACCCCGTTTTCAGCCCACTACACCACCTCGTACAAACTGGGTTGGTTTACGTTAAAAATCGACGCCGTACGCGAACTAAAACAACTCAATAACAACAACTGGCAACTCACCTTTGATGCCTCTACCAATGGCGCCTCGTTAAACGAAAAATCCATTGTGCACCTTAACGACCACCAACTCACACCAGTGGAATACCACTACAAAACCGGCGGCTTATTAAACAAAACCCCGCTCAACATTACCTTTGATAAAACCACTCAAACCATTACCGACAACAATTTAAAAACCACTTACAGCAATCTGTGGGAAGACAACCTGCAAGATAACCTAAGCTACATGCTGCAGGCGTCTATCGACCTAAGCCAAGGCAAAAAAGAACTGCATTACCCTATTTTCAAATCGGACTACGTAAAAACCTATTCCTTTGCTGTGTCTGAACAAGAACCCCTAAAAACCGCCATTGGCACGTTAAACACCCTAAGAGTAGAACGCATAAACGACAAAAAAGACCGCACCATCAGCGCTTGGTTTGCCATAGACCACAGCTACCAACTGGTGCGCCTAACCGAAAGTAAAAAAGGCAAAACCACCTACGAAATCAACATAACCAAGCTAGAAGATTGATTGCCGATAATCGTTTCTCTGGTACACTCTTGCACAATTTTTAAGCTCTATAGTTAACAGGTAACCCTATGCGTCTTAGTGATGGTGATATTGAAAAAAGACTCGCCGAACAAAGCATTATTATTGACCCCGCCCCAGCCGCCAACTCCATTGCCGGCATCAGCGTTGATTTACGACTAGACCACCGCTTCCGCGTGTTCAATAACAATAGCGTTACCCACTTAGACCTATCGGGCGACCGTTCTGAACTAGAACAAAGCATCAACCGTGTCATGAGCCAAGAAATCGCCATTGAAGAAGGCGACTCATTCTTTATACACCCGGGCGAGCTGGTACTGGGTGCCACCTTTGAATCGGTAAAAATTCCCGATGACTTAGTCGGCTGGCTAGAAGGCCGCAGCTCACTGGCACGCCTAGGCTTAATGGTACACGTCACCGCCGGACGCATAGACCCCGGTTGGGAAGGACAAATCGTTCTAGAATTTTACAACAACGGAAAACTGCCACTGGCACTACGCCCTGGAATGTCTATCTGCGCCCTCTCGTTTGAAATGCTATCAAGCCCAGCACTGCGCCCCTACAACAAACGCACCGACGCAAAATACAAAGGACAACAAGGCGCCGTTGGCTCTAGAATTGCCAAAGACTAAAAAATAAAACTTTTTAATAAATATTTATAAAAATCAACGCTATAGCAGTTGACAGACCAAAAATACATCGCCATAATGCGCCGCATAAATGATGTTCCCCGATAGCTCAGTCGGTAGAGCAGTAGACTGTTAATCTATTGGTCACTGGTTCAAGTCCAGTTCGGGGAGCCATTTTTCCTTCTTAGCAGAACCCTCTACACCTTTTTTAAAACTCCCAGCCTTAAATGCAAGTCGCGGCTTTAGCCCGACAAAAACAAACCCCACCCCACCATGTCGCCCTAAAGGGACGACCTACAAAACCACACCCATCCCTACCAGTGTAGGTCGCGGCTTTAGCCCGACAAAACCAAACCCAACCCTACCAATGTAGGTCGCGGCTTTAGCCCGACAAAAACAAACCCAACCCTGCCAATGTAGGTCGCGGCTTTAGCCCGACAAACCCCACCCCACCATGTCGCCCTAAAGGG
>CALJVD010000187.1 GCA_937974825.1 uncultured Oceanospirillaceae bacterium
TTCTTGATGAATCTAATGAAGGCGTGTTGAACTTCCAACGCTTCTACACACAAGAGAATGGAACAGCGCAGGTGTCTGTGTTTCCGGGCAAGCTGCAATATTTTGAGTTGGTCATGATTGATGCCAATGCTGCGATCAGCCAAGAGGGCAGTGTGAGTCGTTGCCAATGGGTGGCAGGTTGTGCAAACGGCTCTTTCTCATCGAGCATAACCCCTAACCATCAATGGAAGAGTGTGGTTTGGAATCTTCAAAAAGATGAGCAGGTTGCTGTTACTCCTTTAACACATCTGGCGGCAGAGTTAGCGTATTCTTACGCTTACGCAGACACCTCTGAAGGGTGGCAGCCTACGGGTTATTACTCTCCTTATTCAGTTGAACAGGCAATTTCTCAAGTTTCTAAGCTGTTTGGGATTTCTAATGTACAGACCAGCTTTCCAGCCGACTTAACCAATATCAACGCTCTGAATACCAGTGATGTTGTCGTTGCAAGAAATAGCATTCGCTATGGCGCGCTATTAGCGGCTTGGACGCATCTTCAAGAGAAGAACCCAAGCTTTACTGAAGAAGTATCCGAAGAATTTCTAGAAAATAAGGGGCAGCTTGTACAGAAGGGCCAAATTGGCACTGAAGCACCTGCGCTAACATTAGATAATCTTTATGAATTAGCGATCAATAACCTATCAGCTCTGTCTGTGCATAATACCGCTGTGAAGAGCCAAGTATCTATCGTTGTTGAAGCACTAAAGTCTGAACGTGACAACCTAAATAGTGATCAGCTGACTACTGTTAAGCCTGCTAGCTTGAAAGAGTTGTTTGGTGAACAGGCATTCAATGAGTATCAGCTAGGTGTCAAGCGCAGCAAAGCCTTTATTGAGGACCTGCAAGATCAGTTAAGTTATTTCTTTGGTGACAGCTACGATGAGAAGATAACCGAATACATTAAGCGCCAAGAGTTGTTCTTTAAAAGTAATAAGGATGACTTTAACCAGATTGTTGATTTATTAAATTCTGCACGCGATCAGTACGTTTTAAGTAATCAAAACGCCGGGTGTTCAACCCCCACGAATACCCACTGGCAAAGCTGTAGTTATGATACCGCTAAGCAAACCTTGGTATTGTTGGATGCGGAAGGGTATGAACTTACGCTAGGCATGAAGGCGGTTGCAGAAAATAATAGAGCGATTGATATATTGATCTCGGGGCGAATACAGCAAAACAATTTACTGTTCACCTTGAAAGATACCGAGGCAAGTGGTTCTAGTCCTGCAGTACATTCTAGAATCAGGCAGTTCTATCCGGAAGCGACAACCACCATACCAACCAATCAAGCCCCTGTTGGCTATGAAACTTTTTGGGCTAACTTTTCTTTCTATAACGCTGCAACGAACGAGCAGGAGTGGACAGGTAATTTAAAGTTGTTGTATCGCGGTGTAAATCACCCGACTGACTCTAATGCTGACATGCACTTTAATATTGATACTTTACGATTGAGTAGTCGTATTTCCGATCATATCGGCGGGAAAGATGATCAAGACAGTGAAGCATCTTCAGTCTTTATTGGTGCTCAAAGCTCAACAGCAGATACTTATTATAATGCAGACGAAAAGTTTGGTAAGTTTAATGGGTTTTTTACAGAGCAAACCATCGATACCGACTCAACTCTTCCAGGGTTGGTGAGTTATGGCCTTGGGGAGGAAACCCTCGGGCAGCAGACCGTTCAGTATTTTGACTTCTATGTTCATGATGAAAACGCACAGTCTTATCGTTATCGTTTCTACCC
This sequence comes from uncultured Oceanospirillaceae bacterium, assembly GCA_937974825.1. Lineage (GTDB taxonomy): Bacteria > Pseudomonadota > Gammaproteobacteria > Pseudomonadales > Oceanobacteraceae > Venatoribacter. The sequence continues at coordinate 1,781 of CALJVD010000187.1, forward strand.
AGATGTCGAGCGCAGACAGAACGCTGCGGGTCAGTACTCTATCGACGGAGAAAAGTCGGTCACGACACACAAGCTTGCAGTTTGTCCTATTGTGCAAGAAGGCGACGATTGGGTTGTTGAGGGTGGATGCTCTCCTGCGCAATCGTTTAATGGTAAGAGGGATCGACAGGAAAGTATTAATAATCTCTGGAAAGCCGGCGCGTTTTCTTACGTAAATATTCCAGGTAAAGGTGATTACTTTGTTGAGTGGGATGCCACTAAGAAAAATGGTTGCTACAACTTAAAAGATTTGTCACAAGGGCAAGGCAACACCCTAGATGGCTTGCGTACAAGTGCGGCTGTACTAGGATTAGACACACTGCGTGTTACCACTGAAGTAATGTTAAGTACAACTAGCGGTTCAACGACTACGTGGCAACCGAAAACTTTACTTGATGTTTTAGTAAGTGCACCGACCAAAGAACGATATAACGTAACAGCGGCCTTATCGCATAATTATGAGTCCTTAAATGAAGACGATGTGTATGTTGGCTCTGGCGTAAACTTGAGTCGCTTAATACTTAATTACAACACCGATTCAAGCTTTAAGCGTATAGGCAGTTTTAGTGTATATAAAAGTGGTGTGAAACTTGGCTCTGAAACCAACAGTATTAACGCTGAATTAATGCTGGGATTGAATCAGAGTTTTAATGAGCTTCCACATAAGTATGTCACTGGGCCGAATGGTAACTATGAAGTATGTGTGGTTGATAACGCCCCTTTAACAGCACGTGAGTTTGATAAAGACGAAGCAGTCTTTAGTTTAAGTTTCAGAGGGGTTGTTTACGGCAGTATTAGACAAGAAAATGGTGCTTGGATTGCGCGCTTTATCGATGGTACTTGGGTGCCTATAACGCTAAATAGCCTATAAGCTGTAAGCAAATTCGTGATTGAGTAAATTACAGAAAGAGCAATCTTATAGCTCATAGTCAGTAGTTCTTGTATACTATGGGCTCTTTATTTAACGAACAGGGTGTCAGAAAGACACTTACTAATCATTTTATTAGAGGTTGAACAATGACTGGATACGTTCAGAAAGGT
>CALJVD010000188.1 GCA_937974825.1 uncultured Oceanospirillaceae bacterium
TGACGTTATTTTCTTCTGCAAACTGAACGGGCAGAGCTCGCATAAAGCGCGCTTTGAACTCAGCGTCTTGGCAATCATCAACCTCCCAGCGTGCTACCGAACCATACCCGATACGTCTTTGCGCCCCAACGTGTGTAACACCACTTAACAAGCGCTTGATCTCGTCTTTATCGCCGATAACGTACCAGTCAATCTTGGGGGTGATGATAATCTTTTTCGGCAGGCGCGCGTTACGATAAGCGCCCTTCGTAGTCTCAACCTTCCTTGTCTTATCGCCAACGTATCGCTCGGCATCTTGCGCATTAAACCTGCGGTGAATGTTTTTAATGTGGCTATCAAAGCTCTTGAAAAACGGGCGACTGCACTGATACCACCAGTCGTCACCGTAACGCTCAACAGCTAGTGGTAAGCCAGTGATCGGCTCTTGCTCGCTTGTGATCGACTGAGTCTCAATAAACTTATCGACACCGAGTTTTTCAAGCATGAATTGGTAAGCAATGATCCCATCAATGCTCACCGACCAATCAAATTTAGATGTGAATCCGCTGCGTAAGTGAGCGGTTATCTTCAAAGGCTTCATAATGCATCACCAATCAATAAAATAGCACCCAAACCAAACGCGCATCCCTGACCAATACCTACCGATGCAACACGCTTGAACTCGTCAACATCAGTGATAGTCAGCACGCCTTTAAACTCGGTCTTCGGGAATACCATTTTATTGCCGTTTGGCTTTGTTACCGTTCGCGGTGGTAATACAGTCACATCAATAAGACCTAACTCAGCGCAGCCTGCCAGCCTGCGAGCAAGCCATTGCTTTAACTCGCTTGCTGTAGTGTACGGATTCAGCCTTACTCGCTTTCCGCTCTCGTCACGATAAGTCCCTCTGCGCGCAGAGGCGGTAACGGTAAACATATATCGCTCACCCTGCTCAATGTCCACGCTAACAGACTCGCTTGTCTCTGTGTTAGATAAAACGTAAACAGTTTCTCCCGTGTCTTTGTAGCAAAACGGGCGGTCTGATTTTCCTGCCTGATGCTGCGGGAATAAGCCCCACAGCTTCTGATGCAACTCGTAGCGTGAACAGTCAGCACTATTTAAAACAGTGATCCACATTCTGGAGCTCCTAGTAAGTTACGGATTTCTGACTCTTTGCGCTCAAGGTATGCATCGTACTGAGCCTTCAAGTGATCATCGTAAGAGTCTTTAGCTTGCTGGGCAATTCCTGAAAGCTTTGGAAGCCCTGTACTACTAACTTTGATTAAGTCGTGAATCTCTCCCGTCTCGCTATCAACAATTTTTGCTTGATACGAAACGCGACCATGACCACGGTTAGACTGACCGCCAATATACGGGATCTGAGCAAAACGATGCATCGCTGAAACAAGAGCGCCAAGCTCAACTTCCGACACTTGAACTAGATCAATCTCGTGAGCCAATTCGACACCGGGGATAATCAGCTCAGAAGTCATGCGCATTTGCGTGCTAACTTCGTCTTTCTTTTTAGATTTTCCATCACGCTCAAGCTGGGGCGCATCAATCGGAGAAACATACTCTATTGAATCTGGCCTCTTGCTATCGTCCATTCGTGTAAAGCTTTTTTCCATCGTTAGCGCACGATAACTTACCTTTAACGCTTCCATGTGCTTATCTTCAGCAAGCGCCGGAATAGCTTCCAAGCAAACAGGGTAAGAACTACCAACCTTCATCTTGCCTGGTAATA
>CALJVD010000189.1 GCA_937974825.1 uncultured Oceanospirillaceae bacterium
TTAAAATCCAGTGAAAGTATGTCTCACTGGTTGATCAACCTACTTAATAAAGAATTCAGTAATCATTGGTTTAGACGTTGGCTAATGCCTTTATGGTATACGGCAATTAAAGCCATTGAGCGCACTATTGCTCCTGCGCGTCACGGTGGCGCTTTATTGTTAGGCATTGATGGGGTGGTTGTAAAAACCCATGGTTGCTCCGACACCCGTACTTACCTGCATGCTCTTAATTATGTTTTAGAGCAGCTTTCCTCTTATAATTCTGAATCTATGCAGCAGACCTTGAACTCACTTCAAGAAAAAGCCGCTAAAAACATCAGTAAGTGAAATTAAAGCAATAATCTTGTGCATTATCATGTGTTTATTGTCACAATTAGAGTCTTTATTATGTCTCTCAGAGTTACTGTTGAATTGTAGTTATAATTTGATGGAAGATAACGACGGGAACGCTTGTTTAAGTTAATGATAAGTAGGTAAAGATTGTATGACCGATGTTATTGCGTTTTTTCCAGGGCAAGGTGCACAACATACTGGTATGTTGGCTGACATTGCTGCTCAGAACTCAATCGTTCAAGAAACTTTCGCAGAAGCCAGTGAAGCCCTAGGGTTTGATTTATGGGATATGGTACAAAATGGCTCTGCTGAAACCTTAAACCTCACCTATAACACTCAGCCTGCGTTATTAACGGCCAGTGTTGCTTTATGGAGAGTAGTTAAGTCTCTTAAGCCTAATTTAAACGTGACAGCCGCAGCAGGGCATTCATTAGGCGAATATTCAGCCTTAGTTGCAGCAAATGCCTTAAGTTTTTCTGATGCTGTTCGTTTAGTGCGTACCCGTGGTGAGTTAATGGACGCTGCTGTGCCTGCTGGTCAGGGTACAATGGCCGCTGTATTAGGGTTAGATCCAGAGCAGTTACAGGCTATTTGTGAGCAAGCCTCTCAGGTTGCTCCTGTTGATCCTGCTAACTTTAATGCGCCTGGTCAAATTGTGATTGCTGGCGCAACCGATGGTGTTAATAAAGCGGTTGAATTAGCAAAAGAAGCTGGGGCAAAACGCGCCATTCCGCTATCGGTTAGTGGACCGTTTCACTCAAGTTTAATGAAAGCGGCGGCTGAAAAATTTGCAGATGCGCTCGCAGCGGTTACTTTTAATACGCCAGAATTCCCTGTTTATCATAATATTGATAACAAACCGGCTGGTTCGGCAGATATTGCCCAACAGTTGTTAGCACAGCTATACAGTCCGGTTAACTGGATAGGCGCTGTAGACGCTTGTCGCTCTAATGCCGATTTAGCGGTAGAGTTTGGTCCAGGTAAAGTGTTAGCAGGTTTGAACAAGCGTATCGATAAAACACTAGAAACAATAACAACGGGTGATGAAAGCGCCCTGCAAGCCACTTTAGCAAGACTTTAAGGATGCTGTATGAGTGAATTATTAGCGTTAGTGACAGGTGCAAGCCGGGGTATTGGTAAGGCCATTGCTGAGCGCTTAGCAAATGATGGGTACCGAGTAATTGGTACCGCTACCAGTGAAAAGGGCGTAGAAGCCATTCGTACCGATCTACAAAAGGTAAATGCTAACAACGATGCCGTTGTGCTTGATATTTCAGATGCCGAGCAAACAGAATCAGCCCTCAAGGGTGTGATTGAGCAGTTTGGCGTGCCTTATGTAGTCGTGAACAACGCTGGTGTCACCCGTGATAACCTATTTCTTCGTATGAATGAAGAAGAATGGAACCAGGTGATCAATACCAACCTTAGTGGGGTTTACCGTGTCTGCAAAACTATGGTAAAACCCATGTTGAAAATAAAGAATGGCGCCATTATAAACATCAGTTCCATTATTGGGACCACAGGCAATGCCGGACAAGCGAACTACGCTGCCGCAAAAGCTGGTTTAGAGGCTTTTAGTCGTTCTTTAGCGCAAGAAATTGCTAGTCGTAATATTCGAGTAAATTGTGTTGCACCAGGATTTATTCAAACAGAAATGACAGAAGTCTTGCCTGAAACGCAAAAAGAAGCCATCCTAGCGACCATTCCAAGTAAGCGCTTTGGTCAGCCGGAAGATATTGCTGCGGCAGTGGCCTTTTTAGCGAGTCAGGATGCTAGTTACATAACCGGCCAAACTATTCATGTGAATGGTGGCATGCATATGAGCTAAGGCACCTGTGGTCTTAGTTAAACTTTAGTAATAGTAGGAAATATAACCATGAGTAACATTGAAGAACGCGTAAAGAAAATCGTTTGTGAGCAACTAGGCGTAAAAGAAGAAGACGTTAAAACTTCATCTTCTTTCGTTGATGATCTTGGCGCAGACTCTTTGGACACAGTTGAGCTAGTAATGGCTCTAGAAGAAGAATTCGAAACTGAGATTCCTGATGAAGACGCTGAAAAGCTAACCACCGTTCAGGAAGCTATCGACTACATCATCGCTAACCTATAAGCGTTCGATGTTCAAAAAGCCGCCTCTAGTAATAGATGCGGCTTTTTTTGTTTTTTGAATTCTTATAAAAAAAGCTTATTTAAACTGACTTCTCTCTTATCAAATTCCTTTGGTTTTAGTGAGACAAGTGGTAGTTTAGCCTTTCAAAAACATAAGGAAGCTTAAATTTGTCTGCTGGTACTTATTGGTTATGGAACGGCCAACAATGGCTCAATGAATTTACTTGGTCGTGCGCTGATCGTGCCTTAAATTATGGTGACGGTCTGTTTGAAACAATGCGCTTTGATCAACAGGGTGATGTACCGCTTTGGGCGTTCCATGTAGAGCGTATTCAGCAAGGTGTTTCTGCACTTAGTTTTCCTTATGAAAGTTTTCATGAAATTGAAATTGCATTTTCAGATCTTCCAGCTACGTTACGTAAAGGCGGTGGCAAGCTGTTAATCAGTCGAGGAGTAGGTGAACGAGGTTATGCCCCGGCAGCCGATGCTAAGGTGCAATTATTATGGCATAGCTTTGATGCTCCTGATTGGGGTGTTAATCGTTTTCCACACGGATTTAAAGCAGAGCTAAGCCCAATCAAACTAGCACACCAACCTTTGTTAGCCGGTATTAAGCATTTAAACCGTTTAGAACAAGTATTGATTCGCAGTCGTTTCTCTGACGGTTGCCAAGAAGCCGTTGTCTGTGATCAAAATGATCAAGTTGTAGAAGGCTGTATGAGCAATTTGTTTATTTTAAAAAACGGTCAATTGCTTACCCCTTGCATTGAAAACTCAGGCGTTAATGGGGTGGTGCGTCGCTGGTTAATTGAAAATCACTTGGTAAAGGTGGTGGCGTTAACCTTTGACGATCTGATCTCTGCTGAGGCAATGTTTTTCTGTAACAGTTTAAATGGTATTGTACCTGTCAATCAGCTTGGTGAGCATCAATACTCGCAAACGCATGAGAGCTGGCAAATAATTTTAAAATTACAGCAAAAGCTGGAGGCGTTATTTTGCTAAAACGTTTTGGCATCGTTATTAGTTTCTTGTTTATTCTGTTGTGCGGGGCAGTTATTTCATTGTGGTATTTACCACTAACAAATAGCACTGCTGTACCTATTGAGATTAAAAGTGGACAAACTTTAACTCAGTTAGCGCACCAATGGGAAAAAGACGGCTGGCTACCTTCTGCTCTGCTGTTGCGCATACAAGCCAGAGTGTATGGCGAGCACGTAAAGGTGGGTGAGTATGTTATTCCTGAAGGACTCGACTCTTCACAGTTATTGCCTTATTTAAAAACGGCGTCACCGGTATTTCATCGTATTACCTTAGTAGAAGGTCAAACCTTACACCAAACACTAGCGGCGCTAGCCAATGAGCCTCGACTAGAGCAAGATGTTCAGCCACTAACGGTAGATAATGTTAGTAAAGTATTGGGTATTGATGGCAGTGCAGAAGGTTGGATTTACCCTGATACTTATCTGTTTACTAAAGGCTATAAAGTATCAGAATTGCTAAAGCAGTCGTATCAGCGCATGCAAGATGAGCTTGAGCAGTCTTGGAATCAGCGTGCTGCAAATCTACCTTATAAAACTCCCTATGAAGCATTAATCATGGCCTCTATCGTTGAAAAAGAAACAGCGGTTGAGTCAGAGCGACCAATCATTGCCGGTGTGTTTGTGCGTCGCCTGCACAAAAGAATGCGTTTAGAAACAGACCCAACGGTTATTTACGGGTTAGGCAGTACCTTTGAAGGAAACTTAAGACGCAAGCACTTAAACGACAGCAGTAATTTATGGAACACCTATCGTAACTTCGGTTTGCCGCCTACGCCAATTGCACTAGCAGGCAAAGAAGCCATTGAGGCAGCTTTGCATCCTGCTGATGGCAGTGAGCTGTTCTTTGTTGCTAAAGGCGACGGCAGCCATGTTTTCTCTGCCACACTTGAAG
>CALJVD010000190.1 GCA_937974825.1 uncultured Oceanospirillaceae bacterium
TAAAGCGTGCATTAATCGAATGGGAAGCAAAATAGTTCAATCAATGCTTTCAGCTTGAGCGAAAAACGAACGCTTGTTTGAAAGCCTTGTCCTCCCTAGTGTTGAGCTAGTTATTCAAAAGTTATTCAAAGACTTATCCACAGTTTCTGTGGGTTAAATAAAAACTTTTCCACTATTTTATAGTTACTTATTGACAATTTATTAAATATTGAGTTTTAAGAGAGTTACACAAAGTTACAATCAAAACATGCAGTATATAGTTATGATATTCTTGTAAGTCATTGAAATATATAATAAAAATAAAAAATATAGCGCTGGTTAAAAAATAGACAAGGTGATAGGAGCCGCGATACTGTTACATTAGAGGCGGATATCAATGGATTATCCACAAAGTTATCCACAGAAACTGTGAAGAACTTAAGACTAAAGTCGCAGGGTTATGAACAAACCAAAAAGGTCAACAGAAAAATTGAAAAAATAAAGAGAAAATTTAAAGATTGTTGAGACTTTTGGAACAAATGAGAATGCCAATATTTTATGGGGTATCTTCATGCGCAGTGATAAAAAATATTGGCATTGCTAGTACATTAAACTTAATGCGTTATTTGCTTGGCTTACGCGCAAGCATAGTCGCAAACTGCAATTGGGCGCCGTTGTGCATAGTGCCTAACTCTTCGTTGTACTTTATTAGCTCCCAACCTTTATAGCGTTCACTCAATTGCCCCTCTTTTAAGACAAATGGAAAGTTAACTGGGCAGGGATAAGTGTCAGTACTCATAGCACAGACAATTAAGTTATACCCACCGGCTAAAGTGCGTTCTTGCATATCGGCAATAACAGCTTCGACACGGTTAGGGTTTAAAAACATGAGCGTAACTGTGCAGGCAATAAAACCGTAGTCACCTTGAATGGCAGCTTCGTTAATGTCATAAACCTGCGGTTGGATATTAGTAATGCCTTCCTCTGCAATAATAGACTCTAAAGTTTGAATGGCGTTGGGGTTTGAGTCGATGGCGGTTACGTTAAACCCTAGCTGACTTAAAAATAAAGCATTGCGACCGGTTCCACAGCCCATATCAAGGGTGTCGCATGGTTTGATGGTTTTGCTGGCCTCAATAACTTCACTGTGAGCAGGGTTTAGGCCATAGCGGTTATGAATATCTGTCATGGTTAATCCTAAGTATTAATAAGTTTAAGAGTCGCTTTTAATTCCGAGTGCTGTGGTCGGAATTATACGCCTTTGTTATTAACTTTATAGACTACGGGCAGATTCATAATAGGTAGTGGTATTGTTATTTCTGAACAAAAAACAAACGTTCGTTTGAAAGCCTTATGGCCAGTAGCTTTGTGCTACTTGTTAAGAAGTTATGACAAGACTTATCCACAGTATTGGTGGATAGAATATATTCTTTTCCTAAATAATAAACCTAGTTATTGACAACCGAGCTAAAAAGTATTTGCGCTGGTGATAATGTTAACTTATGCGGTTAATATAGTTGACTTTATTATATATGGTCTTTAACTCATTGAAATATAACGAAATAAAAATATATTTTTGATGTGAGTGAAAAGTAGACAGTAAAGGCAACCCCGCTAGAATGTTAGATTAGGGCCACTTATCAAAAGATTGTCCACAAGGTTATCCACAGAAACGGTGTAGAACTTACGCTTGACATCGCTTACTTATGCACAAAGGGGTATTGGTGCTAAAGACCGACCATGAAATAAAGAGAAAACGACCAGAAATGTCTATTGGTGAATGTAGGGGGCTGTGGTAGGACGCTTGTCAAAAGTTGGTATTACACTAGCACTAGCAGGTAAAGAGGTTGGCCTACTTAAGTAGGTCCAACAACTCATCTATATGTTTTAAGTTCTCTTCGGGTGTTAACGGCACTTCGACTTTTTCAGGAATAGCTAAAGGGATATCTATGGATAGCTCTTCACCATTTTGTACCCGTGCTAAGAGCAGTTCATAGTTGCGTTTAAATACGGGAAAGGCGGTTGATTCTGGCGCTGAAGATAAAAAGAACCAGTCACTAGCACGGCCAGCGTAATACACCGCAGGATGTGACCAGTTGAACTCGATTTTAGGTGAGGGCGCGCGACAGGCTTCTATATATGCGGCATGGGCGGACGGCAGGCCGTAAGTGTCGGCCATATCACAACGGCTTACCACATCATGGACGCTGGGTAACCATTTGCTTTCTTTAACGGTTTGTTCAGCCGCACGCATAATAACATGGCTGCTGTATTCGCTAAGTAGGCGTAACCATAAGCGTTTTGCCATGTTTAAAGTGTCTAAATCAGGAAACGCTTTTAAGAACTGGTTGTGGTAGTTAAAGCGAAATAGCTCAAAAATTTGGTTAATCGCTGAAACCTGATCCTCAGAAGGTTCAAAGTGTTCACTTTGCCCAGCTGGTGTCACTGAGTCGTTGGATACTACCTTGAGCTGTTGTGTAATTTGGTTGAGCAGCTGTTTGGTTTCCATGAGCGCCTCCTGTGGTTAAGCGTTTAGCCCATTGTTGTTTAATGTATTGTAAAAAGCGACTGTTCCAGCCTGAAAGTGCTTGCTTGGATTCGCGCCAGTATAAAATAAACTCTGGTATGAGTTGTTCGGCAAAGTCACGGTCGATATGAGCCATATCAATAATATCGAAACAGTCGGCTGACGGTCTCCACTGCTCATCAATAATAGTGGGTTTGCTGGCATCATGGTCGGTAGCAATAAAGCGCTCCCATTGTCGGCGCACATGGATAATAAATTTACTGTTCCACGTTTTATTTACAGTACCGCGCTCGCTCCAGTAAAGCACGAACTCGGCGACAGTATCTTGAATAAACTGTTGGTTAATACCGGCATTAATGAGAATCTCTAGGGCTTCTTCACGTGGCTGCCAACCCGGATACATTGGCGTATTTTGCTCGGGGTTAGCCTGAAAGCCGGTCGCCATGGGCTCACGATTTCTATTGGCGTCATTTTGTGCAAATACCGCCTTACTTTTTACAAAGTTAAAAAAGCGGCTGTTCCAGTCGTTGCGATTTTGCCCTTGCTCTTGTGACTGCAAAATAAAGGCATCTAATTGTGCCAACGAAAAACTAGGCTGTATGCCGTGTTGCTCTAGCCGACGTAAGGTATCGGGTGTCGGCTGCCAGTTTTTTTGCATCGGTTGCGCGCGGTTTACACCTGGCTGTGTTGCCATTGCTGAATGCTGTGGCTGTTGTCCAGCAATAGGGGGCGCAACGGATGCAGGTTGTTGTATTGGGTTTGGCTGTGCAGCAGGTTGAGCTGTAGCCATAGGCTGAGCACTGGGCTGGTTGAAATTATAAATAATACCGTCAGCCTGTGGGAAAAGAGGACCATTGAAGACGATCAATCCATTAGATATTAAGCTTTGCATTACCTGTTGGATTTTAGCGTCGTCCCAAAATGGGAGCTGTTTGCGTAAGGTATTACTTTTTAAACGTGCCCAGTTTTGGTGTTGCAGGCTCGCAGCATTATTGAGCACCGCTAAAAGTACGGCCTCGTCCAAACCAATAGTCGCTGCAAGATTTGCAGAAATGGTAATGGTCTGTTCGCTGATAAGCGGATGAATGGGCATAGTGTGTTTCCGTGATGTGTTTCTTAGTAATGCCTGTCATAATAAACAGACTTACGCAGATATTGCTGATTGCGTTTTATTGTACCTATTTTTCAACGGTTATTCTTCTTATGTCTCGTCCAACTCGTGCCATTCTAAACTGGGCCAATTATCGTCACAATTATGAACTTGCTCGAAAGCTAGCCGACGGCATGGCTTATGCGGTTGTAAAGGCGAATGGCTACGGTCATGGCATGTTAAATTGTGCCAGAGCCTTAAGCGAAGCGGATGGCTTTGCTGTCGCTTGTGTCGATGAAGCACTTGGATTGCGTCAAGCAGGAGTGCAAAGACCCATATTAGTGTTACAGGGCGCATACGATGCTTCTGAGTGGCAATTAGCCTGTGAGCACAAGTTGCAGCTGGTGTTGCATCATGAGCAGCAATTAGCCGATTGGCAGCAAGTTACTAATCCACAGCCCGTAGAGTTGTTTCTAAAAATTAATAGCGGCATGAATCGCGTAGGCTTTAATTTATCTCAAGTGGATGCGGTGCTGACAAAGATAGAGGC
>CALJVD010000191.1 GCA_937974825.1 uncultured Oceanospirillaceae bacterium
GAGTTCTTTGGTAAGCAAGATTTTCAAGCGCTGCTTTACGAGCTGCGTTTGCTTTCACTAGGAAAGACTGGGCAAGTCTGCCGCCGATAACTGCGGCTGCAATCAGTGCGGCCTTAGTAGCAAGCTCTAGGCCTGTGGCGATAAGCTCCCCAAAGCCACCAAAGCGGTCTGCAAGCTCGGCTATAGACTCAGCCGTCTCTTTTACGTATGGAGCAAGACCTACCGTTAGACCACGGTTAAACGCCTCAAACGCCGATGCTGCGTCAGCCAAAGCGCTCTGTGCGTCCTCTACTGCTTGCGCGTCAATAGAGCTAATGACAGCCCCGTAACGCTCGGCTTTCTGCATCGCTTCTTCAAACGCTGCTGAACCACGGTCAAGCACAGCTGTTAGCGCCACGCCTTGAGTATCAAAAAGACCAAAGGACGCCAAGAGCTTATCACCCTGCGTCCCTACTTTTGACATCGCATCAGAGATAGTCAACAGCTTTTGGTCTAGTGGCATCTTTGCAAGCTCGGCTGCTTCTAGTCCTAGTATCTGCAAGGACTTGGCTGCTGGGCCGCCGCCCGTATTTGCCACCTCGGTTAAACGCCGCACCATTCGACGCATCGCTAAATCGAAGTTGCCATCTGTTATGTCGATGGTTTGTTGAGCTGCGTAGCGCATGGCTGACAGGGTTTCGGTTGTGGTACCGATCTGCCGCGCCATTTTGTTTAAGCTATCAATAGAGCTTGCTGTAGATGTGTATATAGAGCGTGCGCCGACCACCACAGCCGATGCCATCGCTCCAACTGCTAGGGTAACGTTGCGAATACTCTTATCGATTCGCTGCGCCTCTGTTTCAATGCCGCGCCCAAATGACTTCATGCGACGACCTGCTTGGTCAAGCCCTTGCTCGAACCCGCCTGTTTTCGCTATAAAGTCGATGGTTAGCGTTCCTAATCCTCTAGTCGCCATTATCGCTTTCCTTTTTCCTCATTCTAAAAAGCCTACTCTTTCGCTCTTTCGGTCTTGCTGAGCTAGAAAAGGCCGCGTGTAATGCTCTTGCAAAGTTCTGCACTTTCTCTGGTGTATCAAGCTCTGCTTCTTCCTCTGCCTCGCCCCCGAAGAATCCCTTGGGTAGTATGTCATCTAGCTTCACATAATCTTTTGTCTTGTTTGAGTTGATAAAGGTCATTATGTGCAAGGCTTGGTAATACATCGAGTTGTGCATAAAAGAAAGGCTGCCATACCTTTTTCGATATGACAGCCACAATTCCAGTTCTTTTATATCTACCCGCTGTTGCGCCTCGTAGATGGTGCAGCCAAAAATCATGGCTAGCTCTAACCAAAATTCATCTTCGGGGGCTATTACTTTACTTTTTTCGCGGGTGCTTTTTTCTTTTCTTCTAGCTGTTCTTTGGTCGGTAGGCTGCCGTCCTCGTTGCGTCCAAACAGTGTCGGGTGTTTTTTAACTAATAACTCAGCGATCTGGTCTGCTAAGCTGCGATCAAGGTTGTCAAATTCCTCAATTGTCATGCGGTTACGCCCATCTTCGTTCGGAGAAAAACGAACTAGAGCGGACGCAATGGCTGACACAGGGGAAGTCTGTAAACCTTGCAAGCTTTTAATCTCGGAGCTAAGCGATGCTGGAACACGATTAAGAATAAAGATTTTAAACTTGTTACCTTGATACTCGACGGTAAAGTCCTCGGTGTCGTTGCCAACGCTTGCTGCTGCTAAGATTTGTTGTAAGTTCATATGAAAGCCTTTCAAAGTAAAACAAAAAAGGGAACCCCTTAAGGTTCCCTGTATTATCGCACAAAAAGCCTAAGGCGTAGGCAGAGTTAAATCAGGCAGTGCGGACTCTGGTGCAAGTTCAGGGTCGCCGTTGATTTGAAGGGTTAAAGTAGAGGTAAAGTTTGCAGCCACTTCACCGCTAATCGGGAAGCTAACCACAGCCGCATCAAAGACTAGATAAATGCGCTCGTCTGTCAACTCAAACATTGGGTTGCTGGGGTCTGTCGTAATATCAACAGTCGGCTTGCTTGCGTCGTCAGCGGATACTAACAACCCATCTGCATCAAACTCAGGGAACGCCAAAGCAACAACGAACTCGTCTTTGTCACGTCGAGCATTAAAGAGTCGGACTGACTCAGGGTTGTATGCGTTAAAGTACATACCAAAAGAGGTCTGAGACGCGCTTGCCATCTGTGCTTGGTAACGTCGAGCAGTATCACGAATACACGTGATATCTTCCATCTCGTTTTCTACTGAAATGTCACCAATACTTGTTACGCACGGTACCTCAAACATAACGCCAGTGCGCTTATTGAGTAAAAACAGCTGAGTGCCAGTGGTAGGCAGTGCTGTGCGGTTTGCAATGCTTGCATGTGTAGCCATAGTTAAGCTCTCCTAAATCCAGTTGGAGTAAATAAAATATAGTCGATACTAGCACGACTTAGACGGGTTTCGCGCTCAAAATCAAAGCGCTGAGCCTGCTCTATGCCATTGTATTGCATAAGCTGCCTAATGACCCTAAGAATAGCCCTAGTCTCTACCCAAGACGTTGCATACACGTCTATCTGTAAAATCTCTCGGTCTTGATCGGAAGGGTCAGCATAGTATAGGTTTGGCTCTGCTGTTACGTACATAAAGGTAACGCGAGGCGTTGGCGGGTTCTGCGGTGTGTCGTCTACATACGTAAGGCTGCCTGTACTGTTGCCGATAAGGTCGCGTAACGCGGGTTTGTTGAGCATTTGAAACGGGGTCATAGTTTAGCCACCTCGTCATTAATTAAACGCTGCATCGTGTCTGCTGTGGCGTTAAAAGCGGCATTAGCTGACTGAGCTACGGCTGGGCGCATGAAAGGAGTGGCTGTACGTCTACTGGTGCCAAGCTCTACGTGCCACCAGTACCAAGTATCACCACCTCTTAGCGCTGAGTTAACTAGGCCTTTGGTTGGTTTCACTCCACCGCCCATAACACCAATGCGATCTGCCACACCTCCGGCTTTTCTGCCTAACCTCGAAGCCGTTCTAACAGTGATGTTTTTATAAATCGCCTCGGGTGTATCGGGGTCGTCCAGTGCTTTGGCGTTTAACCTAGCCTGCCTTGCTATTTGATTGGCCCCTGCTCTTACAGCTCTTCGAGCTATGCGACGCTGAACGGCTGTGCTAAGTAGGGCCATGCGATCAATGATGACGTCAAGACCGTCTATACGCACTTGAAAGTTATCGCTCATTCGATACCTCCGCATCACCGCATTTAAGTCGCCAATCAACACGGCCCGTCGCATCGCTCTCTACTGACTGTATGCTGTAGCGGTTTATAACGCCGTGGCCTATGTCGTGTTCAATCATCCATTTTTGGATAACACGTGGATCGGCTGCGAACCAACGTAACGTAATGCGTGCCGTAATCTCTGATTGATAAGCACCCGCAAGGTATGGCTCACGGCCTGCACCTGTTAGCACCTCAGCCGGAACGTCTTTTAGCTCTAATCCATCTAAGGACTTTGCTATAAACCACCCTTTCTTCAAAGCCCCAGTTACAGGGTCTTGGCTCTCTGCGTACTCTTTCAAAGTGACTCGGTGGTTTAGTCTTGCTGCTTTCATAGTCAAAACCTCCTGTATGGAATGAGCAAGCGGTCAACAACACTACTCGCTGCACCGCCAAGCTTGCCGTACTCTTGATTCTCTCGGTTTGCATAAAAGAACCCTGTCACTTGCATGATAGCTTGCGTAAGAGTCGGGTCTATGATGACCTGTGCCTCTGTCACTTCGCCGTCGTAATCTTCGGGCAAAATCTCTCGGTCAATATGACGTTCCACATAAGACTTAGCTGCCATCATTTGGTGTTGTATTAATGCGTCATGGTGCGAACCAAACACATTAAGGCTTTGCTTCATCAGCTCTAAATCAACCATGACGCCTCCTTTTATTTTCTCGTGGTTTTCTTTGGTGCTTTGTTTTCTGCTGGCCCTGCTGCCTTGTTTTCAGGTGCTGCTTGTTTCTTGGCCTGCTTTCCAGTGATTAGGCCCTTGCCGATTAAGAGCATTGCGTAATCAAGACCTAACTCTACTACCTCGCCAGCGCGACGGTTTACGCCCGTCTTATCGATAAAAGACCAAACTACTTGATATTGTTTCATTGCACTATCTCCAGACAAAAAAAGGGAACCTCGAAAGGCTCCCTTATTCTACTACAGGCTGATCTTAACCCTCGCCCTCAGCTGGGTTCAATTGGTGCTT
>CALJVD010000192.1 GCA_937974825.1 uncultured Oceanospirillaceae bacterium
GGCTTGCTAATGTACTCCCTCAGTCAAAACATTAACCTATTTATGTCACCCACTCAGTTTGCCAACGGTGAAGTGCCTATTGGTAAAACCGTACGTGCTGGTGGCCTGGTTGAACCCGGCAGTGTCATTCGTGACGACGAAGGCTTAGGTCTGCAGTTCGCTGTTTCCGATGGTCGTGCCGAGTTAGTGATTCGTTACGAAGGCTTATTGCCCGACTTATTCCGCGAAGGCCAAGGTATTGTGGCTATGGGTAAACTGAACGAAGACGGTGTGTTTATTGCGTCTGAAGTATTAGCCAAACACGATGAAAACTACATGCCGCCAGAAGTGAAGGAAGCACTAGAGCAAGCTCATAAAGACGGCAAGGAAGCGTTAGAGTCGGCGAGGTATTAATAATGATGGTTCCTGAGTACGGTCAACTCGCCTTAATTATTGCTTTAGTAATAGCAGTGGCACAATTTATTGTCCCTGCTATTGGCTTACGACTAAACAAAGAATGGATTATGGCGTATGCGCGTCCGTTAGCGATTGCCCAAGCGACCTTCCTATTAATCAGTTTGTTTATTCTTGGTTATGGCTTTGTCCATGACGACTTCTCAATCAGCTATATTGCCAACAACAGTAACACTGCCTTGCCATATTTCTTTAAGATTAGTGCAATTTGGGGTGCTCACGAAGGCTCCTTACTGTTATGGATAGCCATGCTAGGCAGCTGGGGAATGGCCGTGGCAATATTCAGCCGTAGCTTACCCCTAGATATGATTGCCCGTGTACTCTCTATTCTGGGCTTAGTATCGGTTGGCTTTATCTTATTTATTGTTGAAACTTCTAACCCCTTCGCACGCAGCTTGCCGGGTATTCCTACCGAAGGTGCAGACCTTAACCCACTATTACAAGACTTTGGCTTAATCGTTCATCCACCCATGTTGTACATGGGCTATGTTGGGTTATCGGTTGCCTTTGCGTTTGCTATGGCCGCCTTAATGGAAGGCCGTTTAGACGCCGCTTGGGCGCGCTGGACTCGTCCTTGGACAACCGCTGCTTGGGTATTTTTAACCTTAGGTATCGCACTGGGAAGCTGGTGGGCCTATTACGAACTAGGCTGGGGCGGCTGGTGGTTCTGGGATCCGGTTGAAAACGCGTCATTAATGCCGTGGTTAGTGGGTACGGCCTTAGTGCACTCGCTAGCAGTGACCGAAAAACGCGGATTATTCAAAAGCTGGACAGTACTACTAGCAATCTTTGCTTTCTCGTTAAGTTTGTTAGGCACCTTCTTAGTACGTTCAGGGGTGTTAACCTCTGTGCATGCGTTCGCATCCGACCCTGAGCGTGGTGTGTTTATTCTGGCGCTACTGGTGTTCTGGGTGGGCGGCTCGCTATTAGTGTATGCCGTCAAAGCGCATAACGTAGTGTCCTTTGGTCGCTACAAGTGGATTTCACGCGAAAGCTTTATTCTATTAAATAACCTGCTGTTAGTGGTCGCTTGCTTAGCGGTATTACTAGGCACGCTCTATCCACTTATCATCGACTTTGCCGGTTTAGGTAAAATATCGGTAGGGCCAAGTTGGTTTAACACTATGTTTAACCCTGTGATAGTGCTGATGGCCATTGTTTTACCCTTAGGTGCGTTAGCAAACTGGAAGTCGGACGAACTTTCACGCTTAGCTATTTCAAACATCATAGCCATGATTTTTGCATTAGTGCTTGGTTTGTCGGCCTCTTATACCTTAGGCACTGAGTTTAACTGGCAAGTCGCACTAGGTGTTACTGTCGGTACTTGGGTAATAGCCGGTAGCTTGGCCGATATGTGGAAGAAAGCACGCGGTCAAATTAATCGTATTCCTAAGTTAAACCGCAGTTACCTTGGCATGATTATCGCGCACATTGGTGTGGGCATCAGTATTGTTGGTGTCACTATGGTGTCGCATTTCAGTATTGAAAAAGCCGTACGTTTGCACGAAGGCGACAGCGCTATATTAGCCGACTACCGCTTTGAAGTGGTTAAGTACGGTCATATTGAAGGGCCAAACTTTGTCTCAGATGCCGCTGAAGTTAATGTGTATAGAGAAGACAAATTTATTAAAACCCTAGTGCCAGAAAAGCGTCGCTATAACGCCAGTGGCCAAGTAATGACCGAAGCCGCACTGCAAGTAAACCTATGGCGAGACTTATACGTATCCATGGGTGACCAACTGCCTGACGGAAGCTGGGGGATTCGCCTGCAAGTGAAGCCTTACATGCGTTGGGTATGGCTAGGTGCCATCTTTATGTCTATCGGTGGCTTGCTTGCTATTTTAGACAAACGCTACCGTCGTAAAGTACGCGTTAAACCCACGGCCAAACAAGCCGCTTAAGGAGAGAAATATGAACCGACTCTTACTTTTTCTACCCTTAGGCATTTTTATCGGCATGGGCGTATTGTTCTGGATTGGCTTACACCAAGAAGACAAAAGCGCGTTGCCTTCGGCACTAATCGATAAACCTTTCCCAACCTTTATTTTAAATACGGTTGAATCGGGTGAGTCGACCAATCATTTGCCGGAAGAACCAATATTGGTCAACATTTGGGCGACTTGGTGTCCTACTTGTAAAGCCGAACACGCATTTTTAAACCAATTGCAGCGTGAGCAGGGCATCAAAATTGTGGGTATTAACTACAAAGATGACCTAGTTAAAGCCAAGCAATGGTTAAGCGCTTACGGTAATCCTTATATGTTTAATATCTCTGACCCTGACGGACAGTTAGGGTTAGAGCTTGGCGTATACGGCGCCCCTGAAACCTTCTTAGTCGACAGTAAAGGGATTATCCGCGCTAAGCACGTGGGTGATTTAAACACCAAGGTATGGAAAACCTTAAAGACTAAATTCGAAGCGATGGAGTAACCCCTATGCGTGCATTATTGCTTTTAGTATTGATGTTTAGCTGGCCAAGCTTTGCGGTAGTAGAAGGGCATAAGTATCAGTTTGAAAACTTAGAAGACACACAACGCTTTACGCAGTTAGCCGAAAGCTTACGTTGCCCCAAGTGTCAAAACCAAAGCCTTGCCGACTCCGACTCACCCGTCGCCAGTGATATGCGCCAAAAAGTGTATGAGCTGATGCAAGAAGGGCAGAGCAATCAAGAAATTACACGGTATATGGTTGATCGTTACGGAGATTTCGTTACCTACGAACCGCCATTCAGACCAGAAACCATACTGCTCTGGTTTGGGCCCGTTCTTATTTTTTCATTTGGGGTGCTACTTATAATCTCCTTAAGAAAAAACCAAAAAACAACCGCAGTAGATCCGTTGTCAGAAGAGGAACTCGCGCGTTTACAAGCACTTAAAGATAAGGCCGACTCATTATGATTTTGGTAACTCTCGCATTCACCATTTTGCTGTTAATGTTTTTGATTGGCCCTGTCTGGTACAAGCGCTCCGAAGACGTTGTTAATCAAAGCGAAGAAAACTTACGTTTGTACAAAGAACGTCAAAAAGACCTAGAAGAAAGCGACATAGACGAAGAATCTAAAGCCGCATTAACTCTAGAGTTAGACCGTGAATTCTTAGCCACCACAAAGCTAGAATCAGAAGCCGACAAACAAGCCGCAGCGCCGACCCGTTGGTTAATGACTTTCGCTATTTTAATAGTGGTGATGGGCAGCTCACTGATTGGCTACCAATACTGGGGCGCCGACGATGAACTGAAAGCCACTGAACTATTAAATAAATACTCACAGCGTCAGCTAACCTCGACTGAACTAGAACAGCTTAACCAACACGTTGCTGCCGCTGCCAAAGGCAAAAACAACCCAATAGAATGGGCAGATATGCACGCTCGTCTGCTTATGAACCAAGGCAAGTATGCACAAGCCGAAGAAGCCTTCGCCGACTTACTGTTCGCCTTACCTATTGAAGCAGACTCTTACCGCGCCTCTATTATGCTATGGCTAGCCGAAGCTAAATTAGCCGTGTTAGAACAAAAAGCACAAACCGGACAGCCAGTCACAGAAGCTGAAAGAGCAGACATAGTAGAAAGCGCTTACTCACTCTACGACGAAGCCTTAAAGCTAGAGCCTAACCAACCACAAGCTCGTGCTAAAGCCGGTATGTTTGCGTTTGAGATTCAAGACTTTCACGGTGTTATCAAACACTGGGGCGAATTATGGCAAAAAACGACTGACCTTGAATACGCAGGCTTATTAGAAGAAGGCATCCGCCGTGCTGCAGACGAACTGACCCTAATGGGTGAAGAGGTTGACCTAAGCTTCCTAAAACGTACCGGCTTAACGGTATTAGTAGACGTAAGCGATGAAGCCAAACAAGGTTTACCCGGCGACACAACCGTATTCATCGCTGCCACCGCCGTAGACGGCCCACCCATGCCGTTAGCCGCTCAGCGTATAATCTTGGCCGACTTACCTAAAGAAGTACTTCTAAGCGATGCACAAGCCGTTGTACCCGGCATGAACATCTCTAACTTCGAACAAGTTAACATACGCGCCACGCTTAGCATCTCTGGCCAACCCTCCGCCCAAACCGGCGACTGGCAAGGCGAAGTAACCCCGGTTGATAATGACCATGAAGGTGTTATTAACGTTGTTATAGACAAACAACTTTAAAAACTAGGCGACTAAATAGTCGCCTTTTTT
>CALJVD010000193.1 GCA_937974825.1 uncultured Oceanospirillaceae bacterium
GGCTCCAGGCTCCAGGCTCCAGGCTCCAGGCTCCAGGCTCCAGGCTCCAGGCTCCAGGCTCTCGGCTCCCAGCTCTCGGCTCTCGGCTCTCGGCTCTCGGCTCTCGGCTCTCGGCTCTCGGCTCTCGGCTCCCGGCTCCCAGCCCCCAGCCCTAATCTTTATACGCCAAAAAATGCACATAACGGCCAAATTGGCGATAGGGTTCAATCAGCCCATACTTTAAGTCAGCCAGCGCTACTTTCTCTTCACCAATACGATCGCGTATTTTTTGATTCATAGGGTCGTGGATGCAGCGTATGCCGCGCCAACGCTTTACTTCAAAGCCCAGCTGTTTTAATGAGTTTTCTACTTCCTGTGGATCTAGGGGGTGTTGTGGCGCATTACCCTCCTGGCGAAGTCTTGAATTTGATCCGATTGGATCGTGGGTGCGGCCGTTCATCAGCTGCCGCCAAGCATGGCCATGTAGGTTATAAAACATCAGCGATAACCAACCGCCTTGTTTTACTTTTGATGAGAGCACTTCTAGCGCTTCTAAAGGCTTTTCTAGCCACTCTAAGACAGCATGGTTTAGTACGATATCAAATTCGCCAGGAAATGCGCTGTGGACATCCTGCAGAGCGCATTGCTTACTATTAAGTGGCAACCCTGCTTCTTTAAACCGGTTGTCGGCTAGCGATAGCATTTCTGCTGATATGTCACACAGATTAATACTAGCCCCTTGTAGGGCTAACCAAAGAGAAAACTGTCCTTGTCCACCACCTATATCCAGTACTGTGGCATGCTCAGAGGGTAATGAAAAATCGTTGAAATCGGCTTGTAAAGCACGCAGGCGTAGACGTCCGCGTGCTGTGTTGTAAATGGTCTTCGTAAAGCGTTTGGCTAGATCATCAAAGTTACGATCAGAAGTAAGGTCAGTGCTCATGTGCTAGATAGGGTCGTGTGAAGGGTGAAGTTATTGAGATGCTTTGTTACGAGCATTGCGTGCTAGCCACTTGTCGAGTGCGTTAGCAAACATCATTTTATCTCGGTCAGAAAAAGCCGCAGCCCCACCGCTTTGAATACCGCTAGAGCGTAAAGTATCAAAGAAATCGCGCATAATAAGTTTTTGGCGGATGGTTTCGATATCGTAGTACTCGCCGCGGTTGTTAATAGCATCGGCTTTCTTCTCAATCACTTCGGCGGCTAATGGTATGTCTTGGGTAATAACTAAATCATGCGCTTGGCAGCGTTGTGCAATTAAGTTGTCGGCGACATCAAAACCGGGTTCGACTTGTATTTTTTTAATAAAAGGAGAGGGTTGGATGGGTAAGGAATGGTTGGCTACAAAGTAGCAGAGGGTTTCTGTACGAATAACAGCCTTTACTATGACTTCGCGTACTGCTTTCGGTGTGGAGTCTGCATCTACCCATATACAAGCCATAAAACACTTTGTCTCGAAATAAAAATGATAATTACGCTATCATATCCAAATTCATCCTTTATTACACAGGCTAGCTTATGAAAACGATACGAATAGATGTTGTCTCCGATGTGATGTGCCCTTGGTGTGTTGTCGGGTTCTGGGGGTTGAGTAAAGCGCTGGAAGCCTTAGAAGGGAAAATGATAGCGGATATTCACTGGCAGCCATTTGAGTTAAACCCAGGGATGCCAGAAGAAGGTCAAAATATGCGTGAGCATTTGGTCGAAAAGTATGGAATAACGCCGGAAGAGAGCGACCAAAACCGTGAACGAATTCGTCAGGCTGGTGAGGCTTTAGGCTTCACTTTTAACTTTAGTGACGATATGAAAATGGTGAATACATTTAATGCCCATCAGCTGCTGCACTGGGCAGGGCCACAAGGTAAACAAACAGCGCTCAAAAAAGCTTTGTTTACGGCACATTTCACCGATAATAAAAACGTGAATAACAGCGAAGTTTTGGCTTCAATAGCTGAAAGCGTTGGGCTAGATAAGGAAGAAGCTAAGGCCGTTATTGCAGATCAGCGTTTCGCTTTAGAGGTTCGTGCTAACCAACAGCGGTGGCAAGAAGCGGGTATTCGTTCTGTGCCAGCAGTTATTCTACAACAGAAGTATTTGTTGTCTGGTGGTCAACCACCTGAAGCCTTTATCGAAGCACTGACTCAGGTGATTAAAGAAGAATCAAACTAAGCTTAAGCAGAGATAACGATATTGGCGGCTAAGATAATCAGCAGTACGCCAAATATACGTTCTAACCAGTGGCTATAGCGCTGTAACCATCTTAACCAATTAGGACGAGAAAACAGCCAGGCCACTGTCATGTACCAACTCATGTCCACCACCATTGCTGTAAAGGCATAACCTAACTTGGCTATTAAGGGTGTTTCAGGCCCAACAATTTGACTGAAGAGGGCAATAAAAAAGATAGCAGCCTTAGGGTTTAAGCAAGCCATTAAAAAGCCGTCACGTGCCGCGTGTGACAGATCAGAATCGTTAACTTTGGTGCTAACAATAACTGTTTTCTTTCGTAATCCTTGAAAACCAATCCAAGCAAGAAAAAATGCCCCCGCCCATTGAATGGTCGTAAATAGCCATGGCAGGTTGTGAATAACGGCGGCCAAACCCACCACTGAAAGTATGGCGTAGATGCCAACAGCGAAGCCGTGAGCCACGCCGGTGATCATCCCTTGGTAGCGCCCGCCATTGAGAGTGTGCTTAAGTACTAAAGCTAATGATGGCCCTGGTGACATCGCACCGAGTAAACAAATGCTAACAACGGTTAGCCAAATAGAAAAAATCATGGTGAAACTGTGTCTAGCCGAGAAAAATGATGGCTATTATGCCATTTTGAAAGCTAATACACAGTAGTGTTTTGTTACTCAGTCGAGCGCTTAAATAAGCGCCCTTCTGCTAGCAACAGTGCAACAAACATAATGGCGCTACCGCTTAGTAAGCGAACAAGATCGGTGTTGTGATTCCAGATAATTAAGTTCACTAATAGACCTGCCGGAATAAGCATGTTGTTCATTGTGGCTAGCTGGCCAGTATTAACTTTAGTTGCGCCATAATTCCATAGAAAATACCCTAGACCAGATGCTACTACCCCTAGCCATAGCAGCACCCCCCATTGCATAGAGCTGGTCGGATACATTGGTTTGCCCAGTATTAACCAAGCAGGTAATGAGATGGTTAAAGCGCCTAAATAAAACCAACCAAAGAAATAAAATTGTGGTGGTTTATTGGTGTTCGGCCAGTTTGCTAGGCGGTGTTTATAGAGTACTTGGCCGGTAGCAAAACAAAGATTAGCGCCTTGCACTACTAAGAAACCTAACCAAAAGTCTTCATTTAAATTATCCCAACGAATAACCGCAGCACCAATAATGGCTAAAACCGCACCGAGTAAATAGCGGGTATGAAATGTCTTAGAGATAAGATCGTTTAATAGCGTAATGTAAATAGGTGTAAAAATAGTAAAGACTAATATTTCAGGCACAGTAAGCAGTAAGAAGGAGTGGTAGTAGAAAAGATACATTAACCCAAGTTGTAGGGCACCGATTAGCATCATTTGCAGTGCTATTTTAGGGGAGGTTCTATAGCGTACTAAAAATGGAAGAAACACTAACAATGCAAGGGCTGTACGAGTAAATACTGAAAAATAACTGTCGACTTGGCCCGCTAAATACACACCGATAAAAGAGAATGAAAATGCCCAGAGTAGGGTGGTGAGCCAAAGAAATAACATGAGTGTGCCAGCAGTGATTTAATAAAAACAAAGCATGCGTAATAACGCCTGATAAATCCAGTAGAAAGGCAGAGAGACGGTTACAGTTGATGCATTTTTCAACACTATTACCAGTATTAAGGCTTGTTTTATTTGTGTGTCGAACATAAGGTGAATAGATAAAAATAATATAAAGGAGTTAGCATGGCCGGTTTAATGAATGCAGGGCAGATGATGGAAGCCCCGTTATTAATTTCTACTTTGCTTGAGCATGCTGAAAGCGTGCATCCCCACTCAGAGATTGTCAGTCGTCGCTGCGAAGGCGATATTCACCGTTACACTATGAAAGATGCCGCTGCTCGAGCGCGTCAGGTGGCTAACCTACTCACTAGTTTAGATATTCAGCAGGGTGATCGAATTGCCACCTTGGCATGGAATGGTTATCGACACTTTGAACTATATTTTGGAATTTCAGGTTATGGTGCTGTGTTGCACACTATCAACCCTAGATTATTTCCCGAACAGTTAATTTACATTATCAATCATGCTGAAGATCGCTGGATATTTGTCGATCTTACTTTTGTCCCTTTGTTAGAAGCCATACAAGAGCATATTCAAGTTGAAGGTTTTATCGTTCTGTGTGACGAAGAAAAAATGCCTAAAACCAGCCTTGAAAATGCTCATTGCTATGAAACCTTATTGGCGCAACAAAGTACTAGCTTTGAATGGCCGGAGTTTGACGAACGCAGTGCGGCTAGTATGTGCTATACCTCAGGTACAACCGGTAACCCTAAAGGGGTGCTATACAGCCACCGCTCAACAGTACTGCACGGCTTAGCCTCTATCAGTAAAGACACCTTAGGGTTGTCGTCTACCTCGTGCTTTTTGCCTGTGGTGCCTATGTTCCATGTGAATGCATGGGGAACTCCTTACGCCGCAGCAATTACTGGAGCGAAACAAGTTTTTCCAGGGGCTGGCATGGATGGTGCTTCAATATGGGAATTGATTGAAGCAGAAAATGTTGATTTGTTACTCGGTGTCCCCACTGTTTGGCTAATGTTGCTTAATCATATGGACAGCATTGGTAAAACCTTAGACAGCGTGCAGAACGTAGTGATAGGTGGTGCTGCAGCTCCTATATCCATGATTAAAAAGTTCCAAGAAACGCATAATGCTTTTGTCATTCATGCTTGGGGAATGACAGAAACGAGTCCAATAGGCACAGTAAACAGTCATAACGAGTATATGGACAGTTTACCTGTGGAAGAGCGCTATAAGCTGCAAACGAAACAAGGAAGACCGGTTTATGGTGTGAAAATTAAGATTGTTGATGACAACAACAACGACTTACCGAATGATGGAAAAACCTATGGTCGCTTGCTTATTAAAGGCCCGTGGATTGCTAGTGGGTATTATAAGCATGATGATAACAGTGACTTTATCGATGGTTGGTTTGATACCGGTGATGTCGCCACCATTGACCAAAATAGCTACATGCAAATAGTGGATCGTTCAAAAGACGTTATTAAGTCAGGTGGTGAGTGGATTAGCTCAATTGACCTTGAAAACATAGCGGTTGGTCATCCTGAGCTTGCTGAGTGTTGTGTTATTGGTGCCAGTCATCCTAAGTGGGATGAGCGACCATTATTGCTTGCTGTACGTAAGCCTAACAGTACGGTGACAGAGGCCGAGGTGAAAGAGTTCTTGGAAGATAAAATAGCGAAATGGTGGATGCCTGATGCTGTTATCTTTGTCGACAGTCTGCCTCATACAGCCACAGGGAAGCTCTTGAAAAAAGATCTACGGGTTGAGTATCAAGACTATTTAATAAAACAGTAAATAGATCTAAATGAAAAGAGCGTATTGGAGCAATCTAATGCGCTTTTTTTGTGGGTACAGATTGGGTGTGAGTGCTAATGAAAATAAGCGGATGAGAAAGTAAAAATGGTGGGCCTTCCCGGACTTGAACCGGGGACCTACCGATTATGAGTCGGGTGCTCTAACCAGCTGAGCTAAAGGCCCACTTCTACCTTCTGTTAGTGACTCTGGCATATGACCAGTGAAACTAGAGGTTCTTTGCGTTAAGACTGGCACAGACTTGTACAAGTGCTTAAAAACAGAACGCGGGCATTATAAACAGCTTGTCTAGTAAGTTCTAGTGCTTTGAATTAATAATAAATACAAAAATAAAAAACCCGCAATAATG
>CALJVD010000194.1 GCA_937974825.1 uncultured Oceanospirillaceae bacterium
TCATCGATGGTTCCAACAAAACCCTCTTGTACTGCGACTTGATAGGCGCTAAGACCTTTATCGCCTTTTACTCCATCCTCAATCGTGGCGTTAATAACCTTGTCGCAATCTTCAATCTCTACGTTCAGCATCGTGACACGTCCTCTAGAATAGTAATCGAGCCGCGGATGAAGGTGTATGTATCACCGTTTTCTAGCCGATACTCAATGTCGTATAAAAGCTTGCCGACTGGGAATCCTGCGGTAACTGAGCCTGATATAGCATCTAAAACTACTCGCCCATCTTCAAGCCGCACATCGTAGTCGTAAATAACCTCACCAAACTGGCTGCGGATTTGCGCGCAAACAAACACGGGGATAATCTTTTGATCATTCTCATGCTCAAGTCTCACAGCCATCGGCGGCAAGGTGTCGCCCCGATAGATTACGGGGCGGTCGTGGATGTAGGTGTATTTTGTTTTCACTGCATAAACTCCATTGATTTGCTGATCCAGTTTACCACAATGTCTACGATACCGAATCGTCCATCGCCAGCGCTCACTGCCGCATAGGCAGCTCAGAAAAGATAAAAAGAAGCCTCTGGTTAGAGAGGCTTTAAGGTTGGCGGCGTAGATGCCCTATCATGTGCAGGGCATCACAGTGCCTACTGAGATGTAGGAGCCAAGCTGTCCGCACCCCCGATATTATAGTTATTGTACTTCTTCACTGTTGCCGAAGTATTTTGGAGAATGATATCTGCAGACATGTTCTCACTAATGATCGTGTTTGCACTGCTCGATACACCCGACAACCGTACAAAGTAAATGTCTCCGGTTTCCCCCTGACGTTTAGGTCCAGCTGTGTTGCCTGTTACCCTTACAAAATATCCGTTTAGGACGTTAAAGATGGAGGCGGAGAGGTGTAGCCAAGCACCCAGCCCTATGAAGTTATTCACTACATTGATTGCTTGCGCTTCCGCTTCCACGGTGGTTGACGTTGCAGCAAACTCAAAGAAGTTATCCGCTATCTCGTATAGCTCCAATGACGGTCTACCTTGAGCAAATGCATTTGTTAGCCCCCCAAACTCCCGAATTGCCCCGCGCACTTTGTTCCCCCGAATAATAACCTCGTTCAGGTAGTTCGGGTGCGTGCTAGTAGATGCACCGGAGATCATCCTGTAAAGTGCAGGTGTCTCAGCGTGTCTAACATTGGCGTCCCCTGCGGATATGTTTGTATTTACAGTGTTGTTCAGGATATGCACCCCAGTGCCAAGGATGAGTTTAGTGTCTTGATTCTCACCTGATATACGCCCACTAATGTTATACTCAATATGGTTCCCTTCAAACTTGGGGCAGGGTAGTCTAGCGGGCATAGGTGCTGTTACGAGGCTGTTAGTTGACTTTTCGTAAAGTAACCCACTTGCAGATTCTCTAAAGTAAATAACCCCGTAATAAGGGCAGTGGTTCAGGACAATAGTGTTATTCCGGATAACCAATCCTTCTATGACATTAAACTCAAGTAAATATCCACCCTTGTTGTACAAGCCTTCTGCGGGATGTGCTGCTTCTATGTAGCAACCCTCAATTACAACATCTCTGTCTACGTCAACATGCCCACTCCCATGGTGCCCAAACGGACGTACTGAGTATGATGAAATACTTCCGTCTGGGTTTAGTTTAGGTTTCCACTGGCAGTTTTGTATAAGTATATGCCTGTTCCCTACGAAGTCTAGATAATCGTTATCCTCTGCTATCGGTATCCTACGACCAGCATCTCCTGTTACATCAAATTGGATTGCCTCCTTGTTGTAGCGGACGGTATTAAAGTCTAAGGTAGAGCCAAGCCACTTGCAGTCTCTGAAAAGTAGGTTAGTGCACCCCATGACATCAAATGTGTGCCCATTCGTGCACTCATCAAACGTAATGTCCAAAACTGTCACATTAGTCACGTGGGCTAAGTTAAAGCAGATAAACGGTCGGTCTGTGCCCCCAGAGAAACTACCCCCTCCGTAAACCTTTAAGTTCTTGTGTCCAGCATACCTGCCAATACCTTTGGGGCGGAAGTTAAAATCAAAGTTACTATTAAGTTTCCACGTTTTTCCGCTTGGTATTTCTAAGGTTAAGTTATCTAAACCCTCAATGAAGTCGCCCGAAGCTCCGTCCTGTAATGCCCCCAACCCTAATGCAGAAAGGGAACCCGTCGTGGACGTGACTAAGCTCACCTCATCCAGCACGAAGTGCACCCCGGTGCCGTTTCGTCCGTACCTGCACGCTGCCCACACCGCCACCAACCCAGAATCTGGGTTGTTTGGTATGTAGCCAAAATAGCTGGGCCGTACTTTACCGTCTCCTAGCTGCCTTACCCAGCAACCTGTGCCAGTACCTGTTCCTTGTTCTTTTAATAGTTCGACGTAAGTACTAGATGTGCCATCAAACCCCCCCAGAGCCGTTGGGTCAATACATACACCACCGTCTGCAGTTTCCTTCAGGCGCTCTGCATCCCAGTAGAACTGCCCACCCCCCAAGTCAATATCCGCATAAAAGCCCTTCACCAGATACCGCAACCCCTCTTTCCTCTGCCCCTCCGATAGGGATAGTAGGTCAGCAATACTTTCAACCGCCACCACACCACGAGCCACCATCGCCGCACCCTTGCCTGGGTTTGCCAAATCCTGTCGAATAGTTGCATCCCCTGCTGGCACTAGCGCGCTACCCTCTGGTACTCCTAAACCAGTGGTTGTATACGGCAGTTCCATTTTCCCAGAAAGGCGCCAAAACTCACCATTCTCGTCTCGCACAAGCTGGTTATACTCAGTTAGCTCTACGCCTGCCTTATAATCTCCTAAAAATTGATAACCAGAGCTTGACAGGAACTCATTGAATCGATCGTCACGGGCTTTTTGATCCGCATCAAACTTATCTTTACGCTCATCTTGGTCACGGTAAAACTCCGACTCCATGCCGTGAATTGTTTTTCTGTTGCGCCCAAATCGATCTGTGTATGACCCTCTATTCACGTCATTAGAGAAAAGATCTGCGTTCTTCGCGTTATCGCTAAGATCCTTCAAGTCATCGGAGTCGATCTTGTTTCCCGTATTAAATCTACTCATTAGTTATCTTCCTCTGCGTTATCGTACGCATAAATAATATCAGTGTAGCCAGTTGCGGATATTGTAGCATTATAGCCAGCCTGTGGAGTTACGGAATCAACAATTGCATGACTCACGAATCGATCTGAGCGCCCGAAGAATACTTGTGTTTCGTATGGGATTACTTGGGCATCAATATCCCTACCCAGCCTAAATGATCTGTCACCTAGTCTTGATACTGGAACTACTTCAGTCATACGCCCAAACTCGTCTCTAAACGCCGCAACGTGATTATCGCCAGGCCAGTCTAGCTTCTCTGTAACTGTGATATTAAGACCGCTCTTATCAGCCATCAGCATGGACTGTCCGTAGCTCGGAACGTCATCAATAAAAGCCACCAAGTCACCGTAATTGCAGTTCAGGGCGTCCAGCTCTGTACTTGTGCTGATACGTCTACGCTGGTAGCGAATCTTTGATAACTCGCGCATTCCCCAGCGATATGCGCGGGTGCGGTCGGTGATTCCATCGGCTTGCATCTTTTGAACTTTAAGACCTTTCGAGCCTGGCAGACGGCACTTAACTGTTTCAACCCTAAAATTACGTGAGTCGATGTACTCAACATCAATGCCATCAACCTCGTCATCATCAGGCAAGCTAATCTCAGTCACGATCTCGGCGGTTGTGTTCTGCGCGCTGAATACCTGCTTACGCAAATTAAGGTCACGCGGCATATCGTGAGCGATGCTGATTAGACCGTTCTTAACAGTTGGCTCAGCAAAGCCTACAGATAGTACAGTGTCGAGCGCCTGCTTGATAGTTGCGTGCTTTTCAAATGAATGATCAAACAACTCTCCACGCTTGCTCCATACGGCAGTGGCTTTCTGCATAGAGCGCTCATCAAGTTCATGTTTTCGGCATATATACCGCACCGCATCATCAATCGACCTTGTCGGCCCACCTCCCAGAATACGCTCAGCGACAACGCTAAGCATTGTGTCAGCTTCGGCAGATACAACGTGGGAGCCTTTGACCTTTACAGAGACAGTGGTGAACTCAGGATAGCTGTTTGGCCTGCCAGATATTTTTGAGCGAAGCCCGAATAACTCTACCTTATCCGTATACCAAGCAACTGTAGATTCAGGGCGATCTCTTTTAACTCTAAACTCGTATTTACCTTTACTAAGGGTGAAGCGCTCGGTAAACGCAATCTGGTCAAGAGAGTGCTCGTTGTAGCGTATTTTTTTCTGTGAAGGTATGAGAGTGCCTTTCTCCCTCCACTGGATTGTAACGTCACAATACTGGTACCAAGACCTACCCTTCTTATCCACACTATAAAGACCTTGCGGAAATAACAGGTCAAGCTCAACCTCAGTCACATCTCTATCGAGCGGCTGAACATCAAACCAGCCTTGCCATCCACCTTCACCATCTCCGCCCAGCAAGATATCTGCGTCAAGTGTAGTAAATTCTGGATCCCAGCCATTCCAGTCTGATGATCCATCCTGTTTTTTTCGATCAACTGTGAGAACAGTTGTTGAAGCGCCAGCCAATTCAAAATACTCACCGTACTTACTAATTGACAGCTCAACTTCTGGTTGAGAAGTAACAAACCCATCAAGCTCTATGCTTATTGATCCGTTATCATTATCAGTAACTGATAATACGATGAACAGCCCGGTGTAGTCGCCATGCAGCTCTAACTCATCACCAACCTCTGCCTGAAGCCCAGAAAATGATCCTGTAATAGTGCTGCCAGACACCGAATAACTTCTTAGCATCTGGATACTGATACGCATTCCCTGCTCCCAGTCATCAGGAAATAGTGGTGCGCTAGAGCTAATAGTTTTACCGCTAAAAAGCATTTTGCCTTTTTCAGCTTGCGGCGTTGCATCATAAGCATTCTCAAGCGGCAAACCTCCAGAACCATTAGATGTTGCCCCGACCTCTGGCGCTGTATACCAAAAATCGGCTGCAGATTCTTGCGACAAGTCCTCGCCTGGCTGGTAAA
>CALJVD010000195.1 GCA_937974825.1 uncultured Oceanospirillaceae bacterium
CAGCATAACGCGCTATCCATCCCCACCTAAGCCAAGGCTATAGATGGGGAATTTCGCGCAGTTTTGTTAAAATTCATCCAACAGCTTATTAGTAGAAAACTTAACTCTTATGGCCCAAACTACTTACTGCCAAACAGCTTTATTTTTTATACATGCATATAAATTTTCAACCAATGAAAAAGCCTCTTAGAACATTTACTCATTCAAATTTTAAAGTGCCATTTATGACACTTAGGCTGTCATATGCTTCCTATTAAAACTCGTCCGCTCTTTCGTCAAGCTTGGCCTATTCTATTGTCAAACTGCACTATTCCACTGCTTGGCTTAGTCGATACAGCAGTTTTAGGGCATTTACCCGACGGTCGTTTTTTAGCAGCGGTCGCGTTAGGCGCAGTGGTTTTTAGCTTTTTGTATTGGGGCTTTGGGTTTCTTCGCATGGGCACCACAGGCTTAGTCGCTCAAGCTTTCGGTCGCAATGACCAAGCGGCTATGGGACGCCTTATTATGCAAGCGCTGTTCTTAGCCCTAATACTAGGTTTAGCCCTGCAATTACTCAGACCTTTTATTCCGCTCATGATCAGCTGGCTTGATGGCAGCCAAGATGCCAGTGTATTAGCGGCCAGCTATGTTGAAATACGTTTATGGAGTGCACCAGCTGTATTAATGCAATATGTGGTGCTTGGCGTTGCGCTTGCGATTGCACGTAGTCGCGTTGTGCTCGTGCTTATGGTGCTTGCCAACACCATCAATATTATTTTAGACCTTGGTTTTGTACTGGGGTTAGGTATGAACAGTAATGGGGTGGCGCTAGCAAGTTTATTAGCGGAGTGGATTGCCGCCATTGTCGGTCTATTTTGGTTAATGCGTATCTGTGCTGAATTAAAGGTTCTACTTAAGCGCCCACCCCTTAGCTTTAGTTCAATGCAAACATTAATTAAGGTAAATGCTGATCTGTTTGTGCGCACCTTGGCACTATTATTTGCCTTGGCTTTCTTTACCCGCCAAGGCGCGACACAGGGCGATGCAACCCTCGCAGCAAACGCCGTTTTAATGCAACTGATTATGTTAACCAGCTATATGCTCGATGGTTTTGCTCAGGCGGTAGAAGGCCAATTCGGCGCTGCCTTTGCCCGTACAAAGAAAGAAGCATTAGAAGTGTTTAATGCTGGCGTATTCCTATCTTTTGCTACGGGGATTTTACTCACACTGACACTTTGGCTTGTTGGCGAACAATTTATTAACGTTCTGACGGATCTTGCAGAAATCAGAGCATTAGCCAACACCTACCTGCCTTGGTTATGGGTAATAGTCCCGGTATCGGTCGCTTGTTATTTGTTCGATGGCGTATTTATTGGCGCCACTTGGACAAGCGCTATGCGTAACAGCCTATTGCTGTCACTAGCCGGATACTTATTAGCTTGGTGGTGGCTACAAGATTATTTAAACCACGGGCTTTGGGCAGCTTTTTTAATCTTTAATGCATT
Organism: uncultured Oceanospirillaceae bacterium; assembly: GCA_937974825.1. Lineage (GTDB taxonomy): Bacteria > Pseudomonadota > Gammaproteobacteria > Pseudomonadales > Oceanobacteraceae > Venatoribacter. Next base: position 1,485 of record CALJVD010000195.1, read on the forward strand.
ACGTGGAATCAGCCTTGGCTGGGTGTTTTATGGTAAGTTATATAAAAACATTGGCATTACTTCTAACCCCTAACAATATTGCATCAGACGGATACAACCATTAACAATAACAATCCTTCACTTGGGCGGAGCCTTTTATGCAAAAACTTCTACTATTGGCGATCATTATTTTATTGGCAATTCCTACCGCAATTGCTGTTATCTGCCACTATTTTGACAAGCCTAAAAGTAATCAAGCCCACTTTGAAGACGCTCCCCTTGCACCTAAATTTTTACCCATAGAGTCTGGCTTAACCTTAGCGCAAACCCTAACTCAACAAGGCGAAACCACCATATTAAGTTTACCTAGTAGAGCTTTTCAAAGTACTAACTCATTCTCTTAATCTTGATCTTCTTCATTATACTCATCATCGTCTTCGTCATACTCTCTCTCGTTTTCGAATTCTAAATAATCACTATCTGCCTGAACATGAATTGGCTCATATATTTCAGTTGTAACGGACTCAAACATATCGTAATAATCAGACATTTCATGCTGTAGCTTCGAACCATCTTTTTCTATCCCTGCAATAATACATGCAAGTTCAATCTGACCATCGTTAGTTTCCCAGTACGCATGCTCGATAATGGTAGCGTGGTAGGCTTCAACCATACGGTTTACCATGCTTCTTACCATTCTACATATTCCTCCATCGCCTTCATTAATATCCGCCCCAAAACAAATCCAATCGTTCTTGTAATCATCACCTAGAACAGGGCCTTGGTTCTTTAATATGCTGCGTACATCGCTATAAATTCTGCTTTTAAGCGCTTCAAGTATCTTACTCATAACCACCTCGTTTCTATCAATATCTAGCAACGCTTTTTGTTTGCCAGTACCCTTTGTACACATCATCCCTTTTCAGTTTGCTTTTGTAACCACTGGATATAAAACCTGTATAAATTATTTACATATAAAAGTAATAGCTATCGAGCTTGGAGAATGTGCAAATAAAAAGGATTCGCCCTTTCCCTATAGCCGCCTAGTTTAAATAGGGCTAAGCTTAATTCATGAAAATTCGCAGCAAAGTCTTTTTAATTTTTATTCTCTCCAATGCCTTTTGGTTATTGCTGTCGTTGTTGTTAATGCAGTATTTAGCCAAGCAAGACTTTCAAAAATACTTAGATAACAAGCAGTCACAATACCTTGAGTCTTTTGTCGAGTTTTTAGCAGAAGCAGACTCTGAGCAGCTGCAACCGTTAACAGCTCAAACGTTAGCTGAACAACAAATTCGTTTTCACCAAGAATACAGCCTGCCAAGGCATAGAATGCCTAAAATCATTTTGTTAGATAAAGACAAACGACCTGTGCATGGCTCTTCACATAGTAAAAATAATCATTCCAAAAACCTTGTTGCCATTGCCCTACCCAGCCCAAGGCAAAAGGCTGCTTACCTTGCTATGCCCATGCCGCGTAACATGCCCGAGAAAGCCGAAGCGCGTTTTTTAAAGCAGCTTAGCCACAACTTTTTAGGCATTGCCATTGGTTTGATTATTGCCGCCGCCATTGCTTCTTTAATTATGAGCCGTGTGTTACTCAAACCCATTATGGCTATTTCCAAAGCCTGTGAAGCGTTGAAGAACAAACACTGGGGGCATCGTATTAACAGCAAAGGCGGTGATGAGTTAGCCGTGCTGTCACGCAATTTAGACAGTTTGGCCGGCACCTTACAAGCCTCGGAAGCACAACAAAAAACTTGGCTTGCCAGCACCTCGCACGAGTTGAAAACACCTTTAGCCATACTGCAGGGTGAAATTGAAGCCATGCAAGACGGCATACGCATTTTAGACGGCGAGCAGCTAAAGTCTTTAATGCATGAAGTGCAGCACCTACAGAAACTGGTGAATGATTTACAAGCCAGTAACCAACAACTTCTTACCTTCGATTTTGAACCGCTGGCACCCGCCGCCATTATTGAAACGCAGTTACAAAAGTTTGCCCGTGCCTTTGCGGAAAAGAACATCAGCATAGAAACTCAGTTAGACTCAAAAATACGCTTACAAGCAGACAGTCAGCGCTTACAACAGCTGTTTAGTAACCTCTTACAAAACACACTGCTCTATACCAACGCAGGCGGCCAGCTGTTAATAAGCATGAAGGAAACTGAAAAGCAGGTAATTATTGACTGGCAAGACAGCACTCCTGCAGTAAGCGAGGCAGAGCTTAGCCAACTGTTTGATTATTTCTACCGCGGTGAAAGCTCAAGAAACAGAGAAACCGGTGGTTCTGGCTTAGGCTTAGCCATTGTTAAGTCGATTGTTACAGGCCACGGTGGTGATATTAGTGCTTCGCTAAACAACATGGGCGGTCTTAGCCTACGCATCACATTTAATAAAATGCTATGACACAGATTCTTATCGTTGAAGACGAAATTAAAATTGCCAAACTGCTGCAGGATTATTGTCATAAAGAAGGTTTTACGGCTTCTATAATCTCAGACGGTGCTTTAGTTGAAACATGGCTTGCTGCCAATGAATGCCACGCCATTATTTTAGATATTATGCTGCCTAACGTAGACGGCATTACTTTATGTAAAAACATTCGTGCCTATTCTAACGTGCCCATCTTAATGCTCAGCGCCAAAACGGAAGAGATAGACCGTTTGTTAGGGCTAGAACTGGGAGCAGACGATTATATTTCTAAACCCTTCAGCCCACGGGAAGTGATTGCCAGAATAAAAGCGGTATTAAGACGCACTGAGAACAATAACTCTACTGCAACCGCTTCACCTTCCACGCCAACCACACCTTGGCTTAACTCAAGCGATTATCAGCTCTACTTTAAAGGCCAGCCATTACGTTTAAGTGCCATTGAATATTCACTTATGGCCGCCATGATGGCCCGCCCCGGGCAGGTATTTACCCGCCAGCAACTGATGGACGTTATGTACCAAGACGGGCGTATAGTCAGTGAGCGCACTATTGATAGTCATATCAAAAAGCTGCGGCAAAAAATTCAGCAGCAGTTCGACAACCTCAGCTTAATCAACTCTGTTTATGGTTTAGGCTACCAATATCAATTCCAGCCAGATAATCCTTAAAGTTTGCACACTGTTTGCACATTGATGTTTTACAGTATTAACCAGTAGCTAAACAAAGGAGTCTACTTATGAAGAACCTAACCATCGCTGTACTGTTAAGTGTGTTCGCATTATCTGCCACTGCATATGAAGGCCCAAGAGGTGGTCAGAAGATGCAGAAACAAAACTCCGAAATGCACATGGAGAAACTGACTAAACGCTTAGACCTAACCACGCAGCAACAAGAGCAGATAAAAGCCTTACAGGCGCAAGCTCAAGAAAAGCGCAACGCCTTAGACGCACAATACAATATTGAAGAATACAGAAACGCAAAGCGCGCTATTGGCCTTGAAAGTAAAACACAGTTTGAAGAAATTCTAACCGACGAACAAAAAGCCAAGCATCAGAAAATGATGCAAAAACACATGAAAAAACATATGAAGCAACAAGGTAAGAAAGGCGACAAGGATAATAAGGGCATGCGTAGAAACCGTGACCAATAACCTTTAAAGCAAAACTAAAAAGCCCTGCAATTTGAACTGACCCCCATAAGTTGGATTAACTTATCGGGGTCTTTTTATGTCCAAATACTCACCAGAGTTTAAAGAAAAAGTAGTTCGAGAATATCTTGATTGGCTTGCTGGGCTTCATCTAATACGGGCATTTCACGTATACAAGGCGGGCACCAGGTAGCCCAAAGGTTTACCACCACCGGCTTGCCTTTGTAGTCCGACAATGTAAGTTGGTTACCCTGTATATCTGTAAGCACTGCATCGGGCATACCTAAGGTTTTCTTAAACCCACTAACGGCAGTCAAACCTAACACAGCAACGGCGGCAGCAACGGCCAAACCAATACCTAAACCGTAACGCAGTTCAGGCTGGCGTGCTGCAAAAAACACTACCGCAAACAGTGCAGCTAAAAACCCGATGACGGGCAAAAAACCACCATCACGAATATCAATCATCCGCAAAAATTGGCCTTGGTAGTCGGCTGAGTACATCAAAACAAAACCAACTCGTGCAGTTACAAGACCTACAAGTGCAATTGTAAACATGGCAGATTCAGGGTTAGCACCACGCTTACGCGAAACTAGCCACCCCACCAGCCAAGCCATAATAAGAGCAAAATAAATAACGGCTAATTCAGTGGAAACCCCTAACGGTCCTAGAGAAAAACTTAGCAATGCATACTCCTAATAGTAACTTGCTGGGTGGTCAACGCTGAAATCATAGGGAATCCTAGCATGGAAAGTTTGCAGATCATTAAAGATATGTACAAGAACAATGATTTCTAACAGTGAATTCTTTTTTATCCTACGAAATTCTGTTAGCATAGACCTCTTAATTAATTTACAGCAATAAGACAATATGAAAAGAACACGGGCGATAGGTTACTTAAC
>CALJVD010000196.1 GCA_937974825.1 uncultured Oceanospirillaceae bacterium
TGTAAGCCCATGCCAGCATGCTTTCTAAGGTTTTGTCACCCGCTGATAGCACACCCAGTTCGGCCATCATGTAGCCGCTGGCGTATTTTATTTGTACCTCACCTTTTGCACACTGGGTGCAGTTTATTAGTTGCACGCCAGCAGCCGCTAATTCTTTTAGGCTTTGCCAAAGCATTGAATGCTGGGGAATGTTGCCAGCGCCAAAACTGTGCAGAATAACCGTATCCCATTTTTGGTTTAAATAGGTGGCGAGGAAGTCAAAGTCCATGCCTGGGTAAAAGGTAATGAGCCCTACTTTTTTGGGTGTGAATTCTTTTAGCTTAGGCAATGCTGAGTCGTTAGCCGTGACAGTCATTTCTGGTAATGTTAAAAACTCTTCTGTCCAAACCAGCAGTGGTTCGGCATTGAAAGAGGCAAAGCCGTTGAGATTTTGTGCGTCAAACTTAGTGGCATATTCGGCTTTTAATAAGTGTTTATCAAACAACAGACTCACTTGGTTAATATCGCTAAACGCTGCCGCATACAATGCATTGCGTACATTTCTGATGGCATCGGTATTAGGTTCACCTATGGCCAGTTGCGCACCAGTGAGTATGACCGGCTTGGTTAAACCCTCTAGCAAATAGTGCAAACCTGCAGCGGTGTAGGCCATAGTATCGGTGCCATGCAGCACGACAAAACCATCGTAATACTCATAGTTATCAACAATATCTTGGGCAATGGTTTGCCAGTGCTGCGGGTGAATGTCGGAGGAGTCTAATAAGGGCGAGTATTCATGCAGTGTGAACCCTGGCATCTCGGGGCTGTTAAACTCTGGCAGGCTACGTAGTTGTTGTTCAAACCAATTAGGAACAGGGCGAAAGCCGCGTTCGGTTTTCTGCATGCCTAAGGTACCGCCGGTATAAACCACATAAATTTGTTTTTTCGCCATACTTATTCCTCAATTGGTTTATAGTGAACCTACTTTAGTTACGAACTAGACATAAACTTATTCTGTTCTCATGCTCAGACTCTCTATGGCATGGATGCCATAGTGAAGCCTACATGGATGTATTTACGGCGTGTCTGAAAGGAGAAAGAATAAGTAAATACTCACAGCAATCGATTTAATTATGCCTAAAACAACTCTGTCTATACCGTTTAATAATAGCTACGCCAACTTACCTAGCCACTTTTTTGCCAAGGTGTTGCCTACGCCGGTGAAAAAGCCTGAGCTTATTTTATTTAATCATAGTCTAGCCACTGAATTAGGCATCGAATTTAAATCAGATTCTCAGGCTGAGTTAGAGGCTGAACTAGCGCAAGTATTTTCGGGCAACAGCATACCACA
>CALJVD010000197.1 GCA_937974825.1 uncultured Oceanospirillaceae bacterium
TGTCGTTTCAGTAAATGTAATCTTTGGAGTGGTAAAGAAAAAAGCAGGGAGAACTCCATTTGTAATTTTTGTGATACCGACTTTAACGGTACCGACGGACAAAACGGTGGCACTTACACTAAAGAGCAGCTAGTAGAACTAATTGCTAGTCTCTGGCCCGACCTGTCGCAAGGCACTCCTTATGTCGTCTGTACTGGTGGAGAACCTCTGCTGCAATTAGATACTCCTCTTATTAATGCCTTGCATGACTCAGGCTTTCAAGTCGGAGTAGAAACTAATGGCACTTTACCTGCACCACATGGAATAGATTGGCTAACCCTAAGTGGAAGCTGTGCTTACAAGCACACAAGTATTTAGAAATCGATTAATCCGACAACTGATTAATTATTTTAAAGATAAGCTCTTCTCGCCCACTAGCAGCATGGAAGCTAGCAAATATTTTTCGAGTGAGCACTGGCGCTTGCTCAACAATATGCAACTCTTTATCAAGGTACTCTTCTACTAACGATAATGGCATATAAGCTGCACCCTTATTATTTAAGATGCAATCTAAAGCAATCCTGCCGGTATTTGTGTGCAGTAATGGAGCGCCTGGCGCTTTGATCTCTTGTGCATGCTGCACGGCAAACGAACTACCCCAATCAACCATGACATAATTTTCACTAAGCGCTTGCTGCCATTCGTCGTGCTGTTTAGTGGATACTAAATACAGAGGCAGCTCTAACACTTCTACTGTGGTTAGCTCGTCTACTTTAGGCGCATCAAAACTAAACGCTAAATCAACACTACGTTCTAAAATCAAGCGCGCCAAGGTTGTACTGGTATGCGACCAAGCAGTTAGTTTTGTTTCTTCCATTGAAGACAAAATGTCATTGATACGATTTTGCAGTAAGGCGTCCCAAAGATTCGGGGTTGCACCCATCACAAACTGCTGCCCCTGACCATCGACTGCGGCTATTTCTTGTCGGATTCGCTGCTCTAACAGCACACTACTCTCTGCCAGCGGCATGAGCTTTTCGCCGGCCGCGGTTAATTGGATGTTATTTCGCTGCCGAGAAAACAACTCAACACCGAGCAACCCTTCTAATTGGCGAACTCGAAAGCTTACTGCTGACTGAGTAAGGTATAGGTTTTCTGCAGCACGCCCGAAGTGTCGAGTGCGAGAAACCTCCATAAATGTTTTAAGTAACTCGGTATCCATATCAACCAATTTCTATGTTTGTTACGACAAGTATTTTTTGTTTTACCAAAGCTAGCATGCTGCCCATACTCGCTCAAATTTCTTTGTGCATAGTAGGTGTAGAATGGATAATAGCCAAGTACAGAGTTTTAAAAGTGACAAAAAGTTTATAGATGTACGTAATTACCCGCACGGTTTTCAGCGCTCGGGGGACTTTACCCGTGTTCAAGCACAATTGCTTGAAAGCAAAGGCACTATATTAAAAGCCCTGCATGAAGGCAGTGTTCTACCTCAGACACCTGAGGAAGAGCGCTTTGTTGCTACCTGCTTACACCAAGAACAACCGGTTTCAGATATTGAGAAAGCGTGGGCTCAATATCTATCTGCCCTGCGTAAAAAACAGATCTACTACACCGCATCTTCTGCGGCAGTAGAATCATACAGTGCAGACAGTATGGATTCTGACGACTAACCTGACGAGTCGCGTTAAGTTATTTTACAAAAAACGCATCCTCTCGTATTATCCCATCCCTTGGCAGCTCGTCTGCCTTTTCGTGTTTTTGAGGAAAATTAAATGCAAGCCATAATGAATACCTACGGGCGTTTACCAGTCACCTTTGTTAATGGCCAAGGCAGTTGGCTTACAGATACCAATGGACGACGTTATTTAGACGCCTTAAGCGGTATTGCTGTTTGTGGTTTGGGGCACTCTCACCCTGCAGTAACTGAAGCTATTACTAAGCAAGCAGGTGAGTTAATTCATACATCGAATTTATACAGTATTGCTCGCCAAGAAGAGTTAGCTAACGCGTTAGTCAAAGTGTCTGGCATGACCAATGTATTCTTTTCTAACTCAGGCGCAGAAGCAAACGAAGCGGCAATCAAACTTGCTCGTAAACACGGTCATGACCAAGGCATTCATGAGCCTGTTATTATTGTTATGAAGAAAGCATTCCACGGTCGTACCATGGGTGCTATGGCAGCAACAGGCAACGTAAAAGTACAAGAGGGCTTTGGCCCAATGCTTAATGGTTTTGTGCGCGTTCCTTTTATGGACGCACAAGCAATTCGCTCTTTAGTGGCCGCGAACCCAAATATTGTTGCTGTTATGCTTGAGCCAGTTCAAGGTGAAGGCGGTCTTGCCACTGGTAGTGCTGAATACTTAAAAGAAGTACGTCAGATTTGTGACGAAAACAATTTGTTAATGATGCTGGATGAAGTGCAGACTGGTAACGGGCGTACTGGCCAATATTTTTGCTATCAACACTATGGCTTCCTTCCAGATGTAGTAACTACTGCTAAAGGTTTAGCTAACGGTGTACCTATTGGTGCCTGCTTAACCAGCGGAAAAGCAGTTAATATTTTCCAACCAGGCAACCATGGATCTACTTATGGCGGCAACCCTTTAGCCTGTGCTGCTGGTCTTGCGGTTGTAAATACTATTATTGATGAAAACTTATGCGCAAATGCGCAAAGCATGGGCGACTATATACGTGAAGGCTTTCAACAGTCTTTAGCTGACTCTAACAAACTTGTTGAAATTCGCGGTTTAGGATTAATGATTGGGCTCGTTTTAACCCAAGACTGTCCTAACTTAATGGCCGACGCGTTAGATAGCGGTATTTTACTCAACGTGACCTCTGGCAACGTGGTGCGTTTATTACCACCATTAAACATTTCTAAATCAGAAGCCGATCAAATTATAGAAAAAGTGACTGAGCTGGTTTTAGCTTTAAACTAATTGAGAATAAAGGGAATCCCTGTGAGACATTTTTTAACGCTGTTAGACCTATCTAGCGAAGAATTAAACGGGCTAATTCAGCGTGCCATCGAGCTTAAAAAGATCCAACATGATGGCAAGCTTTACGATCCTCTTCGCAATCGCGTATTAGGCATGATTTTTGAGAAGTCATCCACTCGTACGCGTGTTTCTTTTGAAGCCGGTATGGCTCAACTAGGTGGCCATGCGATCTTTTTATCGCCGCGCGATACCCAGCTAGGACGCGGTGAGTCGGTAGAAGATAGCGCCCGTGTGTTATCTCGTATGGTTGATGCCATCATGATTCGTACCTTTAGCCACGACATTGTTGAGCGTTTTGCTGCTAATTCAAAAGTACCTATCATCAACGCTTTGACTGACGATTTTCATCCCTGTCAGCTATTAGCAGACATGCAGACCTACATTGAAAACAGAGGCAGCATCCAAGGCAAAACCGTGGTTTGGGTGGGCGACGGTAACAACATGTGCCAGTCTTATATTCATGCAGCTATGCGGTTTGATTTTAACCTACGCATTGCTGTGCCAGTTGGCTTTGAGCCTTCTACTGAAATTGTAGAGCTGGCAGGGTCGCGAGTGACTGTGACTTCTGACTTAAAAGAAGCAGTCAAAGGCGCGCACTTAATTGCAACGGATGTTTGGGCATCCATGGGACAAGAAGAAGAGCGTGAAGAGCGTGTTCGTCATTTCCGCCCATACCAAGTAACGCGCGAGCTATTAGACTTAGCCGATAAAGACGTTCTCTTTATGCACTGTTTGCCTGCCCATCGTGGTGAAGAAATCAGCCATGACTTACTGGACGATCCTCGTAGTATTGTCTGGGAAGAAGCTGAAAACCGCTTGCATGCACAAAAAGCCTTGCTTGAGTTTCTACTTTGCAAAAAAGACTAAGGCAGCCTTTTTTTGGGCTAGAAGCTTCCTTCTAGCCCAAGCTTACACATCATTCTTCCGAGCGAACTTTATCTACGGCCTTTAGCCAACCGGCGTACAGCGACTCTCGTTGAGTTACTGAAATCTGCGGTGTATAGGTACGTTCTAGCTGCCAAACCGTTTGTATTTCATTAATGCTTTTATACGCACCAGCTTGTAGCCCTGCCAGCATTGCTGCACCTAAGGCGGTGGTCTCTGTAATAAGCGGACGAGAGATGTTAACTCCTAGAATGTCGGTCAAGAATTGCATTAGCCAATTGTTCACGACCATGCCGCCATCTACACGCAACTGCATAGGTTGTACCCCATCTTTAATCATCGCCTGCAGCAAGTCTCTGCTTTGATAGCAGACAGCCTGTAAGCCCGCGGTCACAATCTCTTTAATGCCTGTGTCTCGGCTTAAGCCAAAAATTGCACCACGCGCCAGTGGGTCCCAGTAAGGTGCGCCTAATCCCGTAAATGCAGGCACCATATACACGGGGTTTTCATAGCCAGTTTCTTCGGCAAGGTCTTGTGTTTCACAGGCATGTCGAATTAGGTTTAATCCGTCTCGAATCCATTGAATGGTTGCGCCTGCCATAAAAATAGAACCTTCTAAGGCGTAGGTTACTTTGCCGTTTAAACGGTAAGCAACGGTTGTTAGCAGTCGGCTGGAAGATAAAATAGCGTTATCGCCAGTATTCATCACCATAAAACAACCCGTGCCATAGGTGGTTTTAGCCATACCCGGCTGCAAACAAGCTTGGCCAATCAAAGCGGCTTGTTGATCACCGACCATACCACCCACCAGCACCTCACCATCTAGCCATTGTTTATCTATCACACCAAAGTGACTGGCACTGTCTTGTACGTCAGGCAGTAGCGACTTGGGAATATCAAACAAACGCAGTAAATCTTCATCCCATTCTTGGGTGTGAATATTAAACAACATGGTGCGTGCCGCATTGGTGGCATCGGTTAAGTGCTGCTTACCATTCGTGAGGCGCCATAATAAGAAGGTATCGATAGTACCAAAGGCCAACTCACCTTTTTCTGCACGCTCCCGTGCTTGTGGTACATGATCTAACAACCATACGAGCTTAGTTGCTGAAAAATAAGGATCGAGTAACAGACCTGTCTTTTTTCGAATCTGCTGTTCTAAACCTACTTGCTGTTTTAAGTTCTGACAAAATTCTGCCGTACGTCTGTCTTGCCATACAATCGCATTATAGAGAGGCTCACCGGTTTTTCTGTCCCAAAGTACCGTGGTTTCTCTTTGGTTAGTAATGCCTGCTGCAATGATATCTTCGGTTGAAACCTGCTGTTCTGTTATTAGTTTTTGCATGCTTTGTAGCGTGCTTTGCCATATATCTTCGGGGTCATGCTCTACCCATCCAGACTGAGGAAAATGTTGCTTAAACTCTTGTTGCTGAACACCAGCGACATTACCTTCTTTTGTAAATAAAATAGCTCGGCTACTGGTGGTTCCTTGGTCTAAGCTCAGCAGGTATTTAGACATGAGTTCCTCTGTTTTGTATTTTTTATTGTGTAATGAATAACTGGCGACAGTATAACATTGTAAATACTTTCCTAGTCTAGAATGAATAGCTATCATACAGCCAAGCCCTACTATGAATATATTTCAAGAGCATATGTATGTTAGAAATTAAGCATTTACGCACTCTTACCGCTTTACGCGATGGTGGCACACTGGTTGAAGCTGCAAGACGTATGCACTTAACTCAGTCGGCGCTTTCTCATCAGCTCAAAGATTTAGAAGACCGCTTAGGTACAGAGTTATTTATTCGTAAAACCAAACCCTTACGCTTTACACGTGCCGGCCTTGAGTTGCTACAACTTGCCAGTACCGTTTTACCGCAACTCAGACAAGCCGAGCGCAATTTACAACGCTTAACCGGCAGCCGCAGCGGTCGCTTACATATGGTAATTGAATGCCACAGTTGTTTTGACTGGTTAATGCCTGCCATCAACAACTTTCGCAATCATTGGCCAGAGGTAGAAATTGATTTAAGCACCAGCTTTAACTTTGAGCCTATTCCAGCTCTTATTCGTGGTGATGTTGATTTAGTCATCACCTCTGATACGCATCATCAATCGGGTGTGCATTACCAGCCGTTATTTCGTTACCAATCGGTGTTAGCCGTAGCCAACCAACACGCTTTAGCGCAAAAGTCGTCAATACAACCACAGGACCTGCAGACAGAAACACTGATTCACTACCCTGTCGCAAGGCAACGTTTGGATATTTTCGAACACTTTTTGAACCCTTCGGGCGTTGAGCCAAAAGACACTCGCCAGAGTGAGCTCACCTTAATGATTGTGCAATTAGTTGCTAGCGGTCGTGGTGTTGCTTGTTTACCAAGTTGGGCACTACAGCCCTATACAGACTCAGGCTTAATTTCGACACGCTCTTTAGGGAATAATGGAATTTGGCCAACCTTGTATGCCGCTGTTAGACAGGAGCAGCAAGACAGCCCATTTATACAAGATTTCTTTCAACAAGCGTTAGATACGTGTTTTCAAGATTTGCCAGGAATATTGCCAGCAGACTAAACGCCAAGCAAAAAAAAGGGTCCTAATGAATAGGACCCAAAAAAAGCGAATAATTCGCTACATTCTCACCACGTTTCCAGGGGATACGTAGTTGCATAGTGTAATGAATTAAGAAACTTATCAGTTAGATAAAAGTAAGTTTATGTAACAGTTTGTTATGGGTTATAGCGTCTTGGCCATATCAAACTAAATCTAGCGCCACCCAGAGTATCGCTATGAGATACTAACGCTTGCCCACCATGCCAGTACGCAATACGCCTTACAATGGATAACCCAAGTCCGTAACCACCAGAGCTACGAGTTCGGCTGTCATCGAGTCGAGCAAAGGCCGTAAAGACTTTATCCCACTGTTCTTTAGGTATCCCTGGCCCATCATCTTCAACATCAATACGACAAGAGTCACTACCAACTGAGCAGGTAACTTTTACTTTTGAAGAAGCATAACGTGCGGCATTTCCTACGAGGTTTTGTACCGCTCTATGAATATAACGCGGCTCGACTTCTGCAAGTAATGAATGCTCTGACGACTCACCCGTATAAATCACTTGTACGTTTTCAGGGGGGCGAGCTTCTTCCACTACCTGCTCTGCTATGGCAGCAATATTTACGCGTTGGAAATTTAATAAAGGCCCACCCTCTTCTAATCGAGCATAGGTTAATATTTCATCAATTAAACCATCAAGCTCAGAAATATCAGCATCCATCCCTTCAACTTGTTTTTGAGTGAATGCATCATCGGCGGTATCTTCAATAATCTGTAAGCCAAAGCGTAATCGGGCAACCGGTGTCCGCAACTCGTGCGAAACCGCACGCACCATTTCTCGCTGAATAGAGATTAGACGTTGAATATGTTCAGCCATTTTATTAAAGGATTCACCAAGACGACTCACAGCATCTTGCCCTTCAATGCTTACGCGTGCATTTAAATGCCCCTGAGCCAAACGACTGGTAGCGCGCTCAAGTTTACGTAGTCTTAGTTCAAATGAGTTAACAACCCAATAAACTCCAAGACCAATCAGCATTACCGCAATGATTAAAATAATTAAAATCGCCTGCCAAGAATATGGGTTAAACGCTCGAATAGGCCCTAACCGTATTACTTGTCCCGTACCAGGAATTTTTATAATGGACTCTGCTTCTTGGTCGTCTAATTTAATACGCACTAACACATCACCGTACTGTAAGCGCGCATTGTCGTAATCGGATAACTCTAAATCTTGAGGGTCTACCACCGACAGTGGATAACCAAAATAAGGTTGAACTTGGGCAAGAAACTCTTCGATGCTGGTATTGGCTCTTAGTGAATCTTCTAAGAGTAAGTAAGCAGTCGCTTGCGCCTGCTGTTCTGCCACCGTATTCATTCGCACTTCTAGCAATCTGTCTTCGTCTAACAAAGTACGTAGCTTGACTGAATCCTCTAAGTTCGCGTTAGTTACTAAAGGTCGCTTCTGCATAAGGCGATTTTTTTGATAGGCATCGAGTTCGACGTTATCTAATTCATGAATAGACAGCTGAGCGTCAAAACGGGTCGCCATTTCATTAAGCAATGACGGGTCTTGTCGTAGACGCTCTGCTAATAAATATAAACTGCCTGATACTATATTTTCATTAAACTGAGCGGATCGAACCAAGTTAACAAGCTGTAAAGCTGTTGCACATACAAGTGCAACCACTAACAGTGCCGCTAACAGGCCGGAATAAACTCGAATAAAAATAGTAGCGCTCCTTTAGCTTATATTTCTTTAACGAATAAATAGCCTTTACTACGCACTGTCTTAATTCGCTTAGGATGATCAGGGTCATCACCGACCTTAGGACGGATACGTGAAATCCTGACATCAAATGAACGGTCTTGGCCATCATACTCGATGCCACGCAGCTTATTGAAAATCTCTTCACGAGTGAGCACTCGACCAGCATTACTACTCAGTAGCCAAAGTAGATCAAATTCAGCACTGGTTAAATCAATGGGCACACCGGCTAACCAAGCTTCTCGCATGGCACTATCAACCACTAAGTCGCCAAAGGTTAAGCGATGTGATGAGTCTGCGTTTTTCTCTTCTGTGCTCGAGGCCTCAGCAGAACGTCGCAATAGAGCACGAATACGGGCTAATAATACTCTGGGTCTAACTGGTTTAGCGACGTAATCGTCAGCCCCCATTTCTAAACCTAATACTTGGTCTAAATCTTCGGTTCTGGCCGTTAGCATTAAAATAGGACCGCTATAGTAAGGGCGCACTATTCTGCAAACAGCTAAGCCGTCTTCACCTGGCAGCATTAAATCTAAAACAACGAGATCGGGTTGCTCTTCTTTAATGCGCTCAATCGCGCGGCTACCGTCTCCTTCAATAGAAACGGTAAGTCCATTACTTTCTAAGTAATCCTTTGTTAGCTCGGCTAGGCGCTCGTCATCTTCAACGATAAGAATGCGAGATCCTAGATCTTGACTGTCTGTTTGTTCGTGCATTGTCATAGGCATCTTTAATTGGTTAATAGTTACCGATAATTTAAACTCTATTCCCTTACTTTAGCTCTTTTTATCGAAGCTGCATAATAACTCATAAAATTCTAACTGCTACGCAAACCTTGCGCTGTCTACCTCAACAGACTTTATCAACAATGTATCCACATACTTGTTCACGTACATTTCAAAAAAACTACTATATATAGGGTTGATATTTGAAACAAACCACTCTATCTTGTGCAGTAATTTATATAAAAACACTAATTTCTGTCTGTTTTTTATTCAACTTTATACCAATAAGCTTCTCATATACGGACCATATACGGAATTAATCACATGAATACAAACCTTAAAGTCAGCAAGCGTGACGGCCAGCAAGAGCCTCTTGATCTCGATAAAATTCACAAAGTAGTTACTTGGGCGGCTGAAGGGTTAAATAACGTATCCGTATCAGAAGTCGAATTGCGTGCTCAGTTACAATTTTATGATGGCATGCCTACTGCCGAAATTCATGAAACTTTGATTAAAGCGGCGGCTGATTTAATCTCTGAAGAAGCGCCTGACTATCAATATCTTGCCGCACGTCTAACTATTTTCCACTTACGCAAAAAAGCGTACGGTCGTTTCACGCCACCAGCACTCTATGATCATGTTAAAGCCATGGTTGAGGATGGTCGTTACGATAAACACCTACTCACAGATTACAGCGCTGAAGAATTTGCGGCTATGAATGACTTCATTCAGCACGACCGCGACCTTAACTTCAGCTATGCGGCAGTAAAACAATTGGAAGGTAAGTACTTGGTACAAAACCGAGTAACGGGCCAAGTATATGAAAGCGCACAGTTCTTATATATTTTAATTGCGGCTTGCTTGTTTTCACATTATGAAAAAAATCAGCGCCTTGATTACATCAAGCGTTTCTATGATGCTGCGTCAACTTTCAAAATCTCATTACCCACACCAATTATGGCGGGTGTACGTACACCAACACGTCAGTTCAGCTCATGCGTACTAATCGAATCGGGCGATAGCCTAGACTCAATCAACGCGACAGCAAACGCTATTGTTAAGTATGTTTCGCAACGTGCCGGTATTGGTATTAACGGTGGACGCATTCGTGCTCTAGGCAGCCCAATTCGTGGTGGCGAAGCATTCCATACGGGCTGTATTCCTTTCTATAAGCATTTCCAATCTGCCGTAAAATCATGCTCTCAGGGTGGCGTACGTGGCGGTGCTGCGACTTTGTTCTACCCATTATGGCACTACGAAGTTGAAAGCTTGCTCGTTCTTAAAAACAACCGTGGTGTTGAAGAGAACCGTGTTCGCCACTTAGACTACGGCGTTCAACTTAACAAACTCATGTACGAACGTTTAATTAAAAACGGTCGTATTACATTATTCTCACCATCAGATGTTCCTGGCTTATACGATGCATTCTTCCAAGACCAAGACAAGTTTGAAGAGCTGTACGTTAAGTATGAGCAAGATGAAAGCATTCGTAAGAAAAGCATCAAGGCCGTTGATCTGTTCTCTAGCATGATGCAAGAGCGTGCAAGCACTGGTCGTATTTATATTCAAAACGTTGACCACTGTAACACTCACAGTCCTTTCAACGCAGCTAAGGCTCCTATTCGTCAATCAAACCTATGCTTAGAAATTGCCTTACCCACTAAGCCGCTGAATGATATTAACGACGAAAACGGTGAAATCGCCCTTTGTACACTTGCAGCGTTTAACTTAGGTGAAATCAACGAGATGGATGATTTCGAAGAGTTAGCCGACCTAATCGTACGCGCACTAGACAGCTTATTAACCTATCAAAACTACCCAATCAAAGCGGCAGAAATTGCTAGCTTGCGTCGTCGCACATTAGGGGTGGGCGTTATTAACTACGCGTACTATTTAGCGAAAAACGGTGTACGTTACTCCGATGGTAGTGCAAACGGTTTAACTCACCGCACTTTTGAAGCGATTCAATATTGGTTACTGCGTGCTTCAAACAACTTAGCTAAAGAACAAGGCGCCTGTGAAGCCTTTGATGAAACCACGTACTCTGAAGGTATTTTACCTATCGACACGTACAAAAAAGAAGTCGATGCTTTCTGTGATGAACCCCTGCATTACGATTGGGAAGCGCTACGTGCCGATATTAAAGAACACGGGCTACGTAACTCAACGCTTACAGCCCTAATGCCATCAGAGACTTCTTCACAGATCAGTAACGCAACTAACGGAATTGAACCTCCACGTGGGTTTGTCAGTGTTAAAGCCAGTAAAGATGGCATCTTAAAGCAAGTAGTTCCTGAGTATGAGCGTCTGAAAAAAGACTATGAGTTGTTATGGCAAATTCCAAACAACACAGGGTATTTGCAACTCGTTGGCATCATGCAGAAATTTGTTGACCAAGCGATCTCAGCTAACACTAACTACGACCCTTCTCGTTTTGAAGGGGGCAAAGTGCCTATGCAGCAACTCCTGAAAGACTTACTGCTGGCTTATAAAAACGGTTTGAAAACACTGTATTACCAAAATACTCGTGACGGTGCTTCAGACCCACAAAAAGCTGAAGTGGAAGATGATGACTGCGCCGGTGGCGCTTGTAAGATTTAATTTTTTATTCTAAGCACGGGCTTAGTACTTAAAGGGATAGTACATGTCTTACTCTTATACTACGTTTAACCGTAAACAATTTGACACTATGGCTCAGCCTATGTTTTTTGGCGAGCCCGTAAACGTTGCACGTTACGACATTCAAAAGCATAAGATTTTTGAAAGTTTGATTGAAAAACAACTGTCGTTTTTCTGGCGTCCTGAAGAAGTTGACTTAGCTAATGACCGTAAAGACTTCCAAGACCTGCCTGAGCATGAGCAGCACATATTTTTAAGTAACTTAAAATATCAAACACTATTGGACTCTGTACAAGGTCGTTCGCCAAACGTTGCGTTTTTGCCCATTGTTTCTTTACCTGAGTTAGAAACTTGGATTGAAACCTGGTCGTTCAGCGAAACCATTCACAGTCGTTCGTACACGCATATTATGCGTAACGTTGTGCCCAACCCTGGTGAAATCTTTGATGATATCGTGCAAAACGAATACATCACACGTCGTGCTGTTTCTGTTACAGAACACTACGACGAGCTTATTAAATTAAGTAACCTTTACCAACAGCTTGGTGAAGGAAAGCATACAATTAATGGTGAAACCGTTGAGGTAAGCCTACGAGAACTAAAGCGTCGTTTATACCTAACCATGGTGTCGGTCAACGTATTAGAAGGGATCCGCTTTTATGTGAGCTTTGCTTGCTCCTTTGCATTCGCCGAGCGTGCAAAAATGGAAGGTAACGCTAAAATCATTAAGCTAATTGCCCGTGATGAAGCTTTACACTTAACCAGTACTCAACACATTCTTCAAATCATGGCTAAGGGTAAAGACGACCCTGATATGCTAGACATTGCTAACGAATGCCGTGAAGAAGCTATTAAGCTATTTGCAGACGCCGCTCAGCAAGAAAAAGAGTGGGCAGATTACTTATTTAAAGACGGTTCGATGATCGGTCTTAACAAAGAAATCTTATGTCAGTATGTGGAATACATTACAGACCAGCGTATTACAGCGTTAGGGTTTGAGCCGCTTTTCAATACAAAAAGCAATCCTCTACCTTGGATCAACTCTTGGTTAAACAGTGATAACGTTCAAGTAGCTCCACAAGAAACGGAAATTACTTCCTACCTTGTTGGTGCTATTAACAGTGAAATTAACACTGATGACCTAGGTGACTTTACGCTTTAATGTCTGCTTTACGATACATGAAAAATGAAGAAAAATTCACCTTAACCGGAGAAGAGCAGGCCCAAGCTCTAGAATTAGAAGCATACCCTGCTGCTACTCCTGATGATTCTGAAGCGCTTCAGGTAGAGCTATTTCTACCTGAAAGCAACCCAGAAGCACCTCAGCCAAGCCCTCAGATCGAGTTTGAGGGCATGCCTATTCCGCGTTATGAAATCTCAATCAATGAGCACCGCTCAGTCTATTTTCAGCACGCTAACACTCTTCTAGAGTCACTAGAAGCTCAAGACGTGGATGTTCACTACCAGTGCCGTGAAGGTTATTGCGGAAGTTGTCGTGTGCAACTGCTTGAAGGTGAAGTATATTATTACGAAGAGCCTTTGGCTTGGGTTAATAACAATGAAATCCTAACCTGCTGCTGTATTCCAAAAAGCGATTTAAAGATCAAACTATAAAGTTTAAATACGGTCTTATGCTATGCGGGATCCACTCGCAAACAATAAAAACTATCCGTCTGATGCAGGGATATCCTTATGAATTTAAAAGTAATAGTGCCAACCATTGCTATCATTACCGCTGCCGGCCTAGGTGCGTGGTATTACTCGGCTAACAATAGTGACCAACAAGTGTCTGAATCTAAAGACGCTGAGCTCATCGATGTTCCAGAAATAGTTGAACCGCCTGCTCCTAAGAATATGATTCAACGCACAGCAGAGCCGATCAATGAAGAGCCAACCTCTGAGGTTACTGAAGAAGCAGAACCAGAGCTTCCTCCGTTACCCGAAATCCCTAAAAATCTAATGGAAAGTGATACTGGCTTTACTGAAGCTGCTAAAAACTTATCAGCCAAACTGGCGGCTTGGATGACACCCGATCACCAAATTCGCAAATGGGTCTTTGTTATCGATAACATTGCAGATAATAAATTCCCCGTACAGAACCAACCGCTTGATTACAAAATAGAGCCTTTCAAAGTGCAAGGTAGCGAAGGCGATGAAACCTTTTACGTTAGCAAAGAAAACTTCAATCGCGCTGATGCACTAATAAATAGCATTACCAGTATCCCAGCCAATGAATTAGTTCGTTATTACCAACACTGGTTACCACTGCTTAACAATGCGTACGATGAGCTTGGCCGTGGTGACAGTTTTGAAGACCGCCTATTGCAGGCCATTGATAATATTCTTGCGATTGAACCTCTAACCGAGCAGGCTGCACTAAAACGTCCTTCAGTCTTTTATGTGTACGCCGATAAAGATTTAGAAAAAGCAGATAAGCTTAGTAAGTTATTTTGGCGCTTAGGCCCCGATAACACTAAGAAGGTGCAAGCGTATTTACGCACGTTAGAACCATTAATTAATCAATAACCAGTAGGCTATTTATGACTCTTAATTTACCTGAAATTGATCAAGCTGCACCGCAGTTCACAGCTCTTAACCAAAAAGAAGAGCAAGTTTCATTAAAAGACTTAGCTGGAAAAAAAGTAGTGCTGTATTTTTATCCTAAAGCCATGACTCCTGGTTGTACGAATCAGGCTTGTGGTATTAGAGACAGTAAAAAAGAATACGATGAACTAAACACTGTGGTGCTAGGGGTCAGCCCAGACGCTCCTGCACGCCTACAAAAGTTTATCGATAGAGACAACTTAAACTTCGACTTACTCTCAGATGAGGACTTAACACTGGCCAATGCATATGGTGTTTGGGGTCTAAAGAAGTTTATGGGTCGTGAGTACGATGGTATTCACCGCATTACCTTTATTATTGATGAGCAAGGCATACTGCGCCATATAATGAAGAAAGTGAAAACCAAATCTCACCATGATGATGTACTAGAAATCATCCGCTCTATGGAGAGCTAGCCTTTTTAGGCTTCTATTTGAATACTGATTTAATTAGAAGCCTTAAGACTTTGTCGATACTCTAAAGGGGTGACACCACTCCAACGCCGAAATGCACGACTAAAGACACTGCTTTCGGCAAACCCTAGCTGGGCACTAATATCGGTTAACAAATAGTTCTCTTGCTGCATCAACTGCTTAGCACGCTCATAGCGTTCTTCATCTAAAAGCTGCTGAAAGCTTGCATTGCACTCTTTCAATTTTCGCTGTAATGAACGGCCACTCATATTTAACTCCGCAGCTAACTGCTCTCTATTTACATCTAAGTGATCGCTCATTCGTAAGTGATGTCTAACCAGGTCGGCTGTATCTAACTTTTGCAGCAACGCTAATTGCGCTTCAAGCATTTGCTCATGTAATTGCGCTAAGGTTTGATCGCTTAAGGACAAAGGCTCTTCTAACAAAGAAGGATCAAAGATAAGCGCATTCCTTGGCGCGCTAAAGATTAAAGGTGCCTTAAATATCCGTTGATAGTCTTCTAAGTTATTGGGCTGTGCATGACGCATTTCTACTCTAACGATTGGAATATCACGACAAGCAAGCCAAGAAGAAAAGCTGTGTAACAGCACTAAAACAGCATCTACTTGATGACGGCTAAAGCTGGCATCGGCAGGCTCGTAGCAAATAGCTAACTCATTGCCTTGCTGTAAATAATATTGTCCACCATCGCTTAGCACTCGGGTGTAGCGCATTGATTTCACAAAGGCTGCCTCAAGATTAGGGCAGTGCATTAGCGTAAAAGCAAACAACTGAAAGTGGCTTGGCTTAACCATCTCACCTATACGCAAGCCGACATTGGGTAAAGTGCTTAGGGTTTCAATGGCACGCCAAAGCTTCTGGTTACGGCTTAGCGAGATACGCTCATAGGGATGTGAAATTTCATCGGCACTGACACCTGTTGACTGCAGAAGCTCAGACTCAGACATACCCAGACTGACAGCAGCTTGCAGCAGTCCTCTAAACCAGAGAGCTGAAACTGTTTTATCTTGTTGACTGCTGACTCTGTTCATATAAATTTGGCTAGTCTGAACTTTTTTATTCTGTTAGTTTGTAAGTATCGATTTAAACACAACAATAATAAGGAAATCTTATGACTATTGCTTACTGGTGCGTTTTTGCTGCCGTTCTATTGCCCTTTGTTTTCACTCTTATAGCGAAATCAGGTGGTCGATACAATAACTTTTCACCACGTGAATTCCTAGAAAAACAAGAAGGGTATCACAAACGTGCTCACTGGGTTCAGCTTAACAGCTATGAAGCGTTCCCACCCTTTGCAGCGGCGGTTATTATTGCTCATTTAACGATGGTTTCTCAGAATACTATCGACATGCTAGCCGTGGGCTTTATTGTTGCACGAGTGCTTTATGGTGTGGCGTATTTAGCTAACACAGCTACGCTACGCTCACTGGTGTGGGGCGCGGGCTTTGCTTGTGTGATTGCACTCTTTGTGCTTTCAGGAATGGCTTAAACAATAAAACGTTGGTTTCTCTGCTTATAGCATGATGCAGAGTTACAGTAGATGCGTAACGCCTTGCCTTTATACTGTATTTGAATAATGTACAAATCTGTAAAGCTGGGCGTATATTCTAAGACAGTCGCATCGTGAATCAAACTAGCGTTCAGCGGCACCGTTGCCGTGGGCTCTACTAGCGATGTACCCGACACTCCCATTAATAGCATCAACAAATAAGGTGCTGTTGCTTTTATCATAACAACTCCTCCTATGCCTCATATTACTGTAAGTATAGAAGGAGTTTTGAAATTAGCTGCTTTTTTATTGTTTTAGGGCAACCTAGTTTTATAAAGCCAATACCACCAGCAGTAAGACTTCTTGTATCTCTACACTGGCACCTAAAGTGTCACCAGTGTAACCACCTAAGCGTTTAATTAACGCCCTGCGATAAAGCGCTAGAATAATCAACCAGGCCATAATCAATATAACGGCTTTAGCCTCTAACAACACCACTGACAACAAGATCAGCACCAGACTAATTGTCGCTAATTTAAACTTAGTAGCACCGCTTTGCGTGTTGCTAACCATCCCTTGTTTACGTACATACTGAGTGGTTGCTATCAGCCCTAAAATGCCTGCCCGAGAAAACATAGGAATAAGCAATAACCCACCTACCACTAGCCATTTATTGCTATGAAACTGTTCGACAAGGGCAGCAATAGCGGCAAATTTAACCACGACCACCACCGACATCGCTGCTGTACCCATAGCACCAATGCGTGGATCTTTCATAATCTCTAAGGTGCGCTCATGATTCCCTAACCCACCCACCCAAGCATCGGCCGTGTCGGCTATCCCATCTAGGTGCATCGCCCCTGTATAATAAACCCAAAGAGCTAAAACCAAAGCAGCTATAAGCGTGGTAGGCGCTTGTGGGTTGTAGGCATAGCACAGGAATACTAAGCTAACCGCCAGTATTCCTAGTAGCCCTCCGACCACCGGATAGAACCACATAGCGGCTCGTTCAACGTCTTGATCGATTCGCTTTAAATATGGGCCAGGGACACGACTAAGAAAAATAAAGGCATACCAGAAGCCCCAATAATAGGTGCTCATAATTCTGTTCCATCCATTGCTTCTAGGCTCACCCATTGTTGATTCTCACCTTGGTACTCTGTGCTGATCACTTTAAAACTGATGATTGCTGCATGTGGCAAACTTAGCTTGGTTAGCGCTAAAGGGTTGATCTCTAATAAGTATTGAGCCAGCATGCGAATAACACCACCATGAGTCACCACCAATACGCGTTGCCCTTGATAGTCTTCTAACAGTTTATGCCAACCTTTTATGACTCGCTGTTGTAAGGCTACTGTTGTTTCACCTTGTGGTGGGCAGAAATTCATAGGATCGTTCCACATATGGCTAATATTTTCTTGTTCCATCACTTTATCTACCAGCATATTTTCCCAATCACCAAAATGAATTTCAGAAAAATGTTCATCTATTTTTAAAGGTAAATTCTGTTCGTTAGACAACAGCTCAGCCGATTGCCGGCAGCGTTTTAAAGGCGAGCTAACAATTTGATCCCAGCGATACCCTAAACGCTGTACTCGCTGCTTAAACTGCTTGATTCCAAGCTCCGTTAAGGGGTGATCTGTGTGCCCACGAAACACTCGCCCGCCGGCTGGCTCACCATGTCGAATAACATCTATGTAAGTGGTTTTCATCAAGATTTATTTGCCACTGCGGCTTCCTCAAAGGTTGCCATATTATTATGAATAGTAAGTGCTTGCTGTACCGTTGCATACGCTACGGCTGCACCTGAACCTTCGCCTAAGCGCATATCTAAATGCAGTAATGGCTCAGCATTTAACGCGTCCAAAAGCTGTCCATGACCGTATTCTGCCGAATGATGCGAAAACAAAAACCACTCACGGACCGCAGGATTAATATGAGTCGCCAATAAGGCGGCGGAAGTTGTAATAAAGCCATCAACAAAACAAGGAATACCGAGCTGTGCAGCACGCAGATAAGCGCCGGTAATGGCGGCAATTTCTAGACCACCAACTTGCTGCAGAACTTGTAGAGCATACTGCACTCCTGTGCCGTTAATTGCTTTCTGGGCGCGTTTAACACTGGCTGCCAGAACATTTTTCTTATGCGCTAGGGCATCACCCTGTACTCCGGTACCAGCACCTGTAAGCTGTGCAACCTCAACGCCTAGCAAAAGTGCGCCGATACAACTGGCGGACGAGGTGTTGCCTATCCCCATCTCACCTAGCATTAAAAAGTCACAGCCTTGTGCCTGGGCTTGATCGACTTGTTCTTTTCCTAAAGTAAGCGCTAACAATGCTTCTTCTTCAGACATGGCAGCCTGCACAGAAAAGTCATTGGTACCCAGCATGATAGGCTTATGCACAATACCAGGTATGTCACTGCATTCGGTGGCAGTGCCACAGTTAATAACGTTCAATTTAACATCTTGTTTTTTACATAGGGTGGCGACCGCAGCGCCACCCTCAACAAAGTTAGCCAACATCGCTATGGTCACTGATTGTGGAAAGGCCGATACGCCTTGCGCCACCACACCATGGTCTGCGGCAAACACCAACATATACGGCTGGTTAATCTGTGGCTTCACCTGACCTTGTAATGCAGCAAGCTGAACAGCTACGTTTTCTAAACGCCCTAACGAACCTTGCGGCTTGGTTAACTGATTTTGGCGTTCTTGTGCTTGTGTTTGTATTTGTTTTGAAACCTTTGCTGTAGGCTGCGCCCACCAATTTGTATGTGTCATATTTTCAACTTAATAAACTAAAGTATTTATACTATTTTACTTTTACCGGTATACCAGCGACCACTAAACTCACTCGCTGCGCCACCCTAGCAAGCTCTTGATGTAAGCGCCCACTTTCATCAACAAAGCGACGGCTGAGCTCTCCCATAGGCACAATGCCCCACCCTACTTCGTTGCTGACCATAATAATGGGATTGTTGATTTGTTCGAGTGCATTAAATAACGCGCTCTTTTCCTGCTGCCAACTTTCTTCTGAATGCAGTAAGCAATTACTCACCCAAAGCGTTAAGCAGTCGATTAAAATGATTGAGTCAGGCGCTTCGTTTTGTATGCGCATTAAGGCTGTAGCTAGCTTGATGGGCTCTTCAACGGTATACCAATACGCTGGCCTGTCTTGTTGATGATGTTCGATGCGCTCACTCATCTCTGCATCATTGGCTTGAGCAGTAGCAACATAAACCACTGATCCTGTGTTACGCTGTTGATAGTCTTGAGCACACTGCTCTGCGTATCGACTTTTCCCTGACCGAGCACCACCTAATACTAAATGGAGTGCACGGGTGTCTGTAGTTTTCATATACGATACGTCCAACCTTAGCTAGCCTCAAGCAATGGATAAATAACTGTCTACTTCTCAGGAGGATAACCCATGAGTACATTAGGCAAAGACAAACGCATTCAACCTCGCTGGCGCTTAAAACGTAATGTCAGCGTATTTATGCAGAAAGATAAAGAGTATCTTGGCTTGTTGATGGATTGTTCTGAACAAGGACTAATGATTTCAACGTACGATAGTTTATCACCTGGCACACGTTTAGAGTTAGATTTAGTCGATATTCCTACCAACAACTCAGACCGCCGTACCGGCCAATGTGTCGTCGAGGTGGTTTGGAGCGACAAGATTACGCCAAGCTTATATGGCAACGGCTTTAGAATCACAGATCTATCGCCCATGCTATCGAATATGATTAAAGACTATGCGGCAGAATCTGCGCTCTAATCTGAAGCGTGGCAATAAACGTTTAGTACAGGGAGGATTTTTTGGAAGGTTTTAAAATATTGCCTGAGTCATTGCAACTCAGGCAAAACATCGAAGCTATCACTAGATATGCTTAACTTCATCAATTTCGTACTCAACAACCCCACTTGGGATACGAACACTAATCACTTCACCTTCTTCTTTACCAATTAAGGCACGAGCAATAGGTGAGGACACCGATAAACGGTTTTGTTTAATGTCTGCTTCATCTTCACCGACAATACGATATTCCACTTCTTCGTCAGTTTCAGTGTTGATAATTCGCACTGTGGTGCCAAACAATACCTTGCCGGTATAGGGAATAGTTGTAATATCAATCACTTGTGAGCGAGATAACTTACCTTCAATATCTTGAATACGAGCTTCAATAAAGCCTTGTTCTTCACGGGCTGCATGATACTCAGCATTTTCTTTTAAGTCGCCGTGTTCACGAGCCACCGCAATATCTTTAATTACGCGCGGACGCTCAACTGATTTTAAGCGCTCTAACTCTTCCCTTAGCTTCTTTTCGCCGACCACTGTCATTGGGTAACGTTGCATATATAACTCCTTTCCTTCCACTATCTATTTTTAGTGATTACCGGAATATAAAAGGCTAGAGCCCGGTACTTATCTTAAGAGTAAATACTGAGACTCTAGCCCGTTGTAAAGATTCAGAGATTAGATCGTTGCATGTAGATCTTGCAGACGATGTACCTCTTGAATGCCTCTTGATCTTAACGCCTCAGCCACTGCTTCAGCACCTGCTAAGGTAGTGGTGTAGTAGACTTTATGTTGCAATGCACTGCGACGAATGTCGGCAGAATCTGCAATCGCTTGAGCGCCTTCCGTTGTATTAACGATTAACGAAATTTCTTCGTTCTTAATCATATCTACAATATGTGGACGCCCCTCAGTCACTTTATTCACTTTCTTAACAGCGACACCCGCATCTGCTAACAACTTAGCGGTACCTGATGTACTGACAAGTTCAAAACCTTGCTCAACCAGTGCTTTGGCAACATTAACAACGCCTTGTTTGTCGGCATCACGCACCGATACAAAAGCCACACCGCTGGTAGGTAGGTCTGCGCCTGCGCCTGCTTGTGCCTTATAGAAGGCCTCACCAAAGGTCTGGGCAACGCCCATCACTTCACCAGTAGACTTCATTTCTGGCCCAAGGATAGGGTCAACACCTGGGAACTTGTTGAACGGGAATACCGCTTCTTTAACCGAGAAGAATGGCGGGATAATTTCTTTCGTAAAGCCTAATTCAGCTAACGATTTACCCATCATTACCTTGGCTGCGATTGACGCTAGCGACACACCAATACACTTAGATACGAATGGTACAGTACGTGATGCACGTGGGTTAACTTCGATCACGTATATTTCACCGTCTTGGTAAGCTAACTGAGTGTTCATTAAACCCACTACGCCTAGTTCAAGCGCCATCGCTGCCACTTGTTCACGCATCTTATCTTGTACATCTTTCGCCAAGCTGTACGGTGGAATAGAACAAGCAGAGTCACCTGAGTGAATACCGGCTTGCTCAATGTGCTGCATGATACCGCCGATAACAACTTGCTTACCGTCACATACCGCATCGATATCAATTTCAATCGCACGATTCAAGAAGCTGTCTAACAATACTGGCGAGTCGTTAGACACTTTTACGGCTTCGTTCATATAACGACGTAAGCCAGCTTCGTCTGTAACGATTTCCATTGCACGTCCACCTAGTACATAGGATGGGCGCATTACTAATGGATAGCCAATTTCTTGTGCTTTACGAACCGCTTCTTCTAATGAAGTTACGGTTGCGTTTACTGGCTGTTTTAAGCCTAGACGCTGAATCATTTGCTGGAAGCGTTCACGGTCTTCGGCACGGTCAATGGCTTCAGGAGAAGTACCGATAATAGGTACACCTGCTGCCTCAAGCTCTTCCGCTAATTTTAGAGGCGTTTGACCACCGTATTGAACGATTACACCTTTAGGTTTTTCTTTATCAACGATTTCTAAAACGTCTTCTAACGTAACCGGTTCAAAGTATAAACGGTCAGAAATATCATAGTCTGTTGATACCGTTTCAGGGTTACAGTTAACCATAATGGCTTCGTAACCTTCTTCTTTTGCTGCTAGAGCCGCGTGCACACAACAGTAGTCGAACTCAATACCCTGACCAATACGGTTAGGACCACCACCAAGGATAATGATTTTTTCACGATCGGTAGGCAGTGATTCACACTCATCCTCGTACGATGAGTACATGTATGCTTTATCGGTTGCGAATTCACCCGAACAAGAGTCGACACGCTTATACACTGGACGAATGTTTAGTTTTTGACGGTGCTTACGGAATGCTTTTTCGCTAACACCTAACAATTCTGACAAACGCGCATCCGAGAAACCTTTTTGTTTTAAAGCAAAGATACGGTCAGCTTCTAGCGTGCTTAAGCTGCTTTCAGACACTTTTTGCTCTTCTTTAATAAGGTCTTCGATTTGCGCTAAGAACCATGGGTCAATCGCTGTGTGCTCTTGAACCTCTTCAATGGTAAAGCCTAAACGGAAGGCATCGCCAATGTACCAAATGCGCTCTGCACGAGCGGTGCGTAGTTCGGTAATAACTTTGTCGCGAGCACCTGGATCATTTAAGTCTACTTTAGGGTCAAAGCCAGTTGAGCCAACTTCTAAGCCACGAAGTGCTTTTTGTAACGACTCTTGCTGAGTACGTCCCATCGCCATCACTTCACCCACAGACTTCATCTGAGTGGTTAAGCGCGTGTCGGCTTGAGCAAACTTCTCAAAGGTAAAGCGCGGAATCTTAGTAACAACGTAGTCGATGGTTGGTTCGAATACTGACGAAGTCACATTGCCAATAATATCGCTGCCAAGCTCATCTAATGTGTAACCTACCGCTAATTTTGCAGTGATTTTTGCAATCGGGAAACCCGTTGCTTTTGAGGCTAAGGCTGACGAGCGTGAAACCCTTGGGTTCATCTCAATAACAACCATACGACCCGTTTTTGGATCGGTACCAAACTGTACGTTTGCACCACCAGTCTCAACACCAATCTCACGCAGAATAGCTAAAGAAGCATCGCGCATGATTTGGTATTCTTTATCGGTCAAAGTTTGTGCTGGAGCTACGGTGATAGCATCCCCTGTGTGCACACCCATTGGATCAAAGTTTTCAATCGAGCAAATAATGATGCAGTTATCGTTTTTGTCACGAATAACTTCCATCTCGTATTCTTTCCAACCGATTAATGATTCATCGATCAGTAATTCACGTGTTGGTGAAAGCTCTAAACCACGCTCACAAATTTCTTCAAATTCTTCGCGGTTATAAGCGATACCACCGCCTGATCCACCCATGGTAAATGATGGACGAATAATGCATGGGAAGCCTAGCGCTTTTTGAACTTCACGAGCTTCTTCCATGCTGTGAGCAATAGACGCGCGTGGGCTTTCTAAACCAATATTATTCATGGCTTCAACAAAGCGCTCACGGTCTTCGGCTTTATCGATAGCATCGGCTTTAACACCGATCATTTCGACGTTATATTTTTCAAGAACACCGGCTTTATCTAAAGACAAAGCTGCGTTTAGCGCCGTTTGACCACCTAAAGAAGGCAAAATGGCATCGGGACGTTCTTTTTCAATAATTTTGGTTAAGGCTTCCAGAGTGATAGGTTCGATGTAAGTAGCATCGGCCATTTCTGGGTCGGTCATAATAGTGGCTGGGTTAGAGTTCACTAGAATAACGCGGTAACCTTCTTCTTTTAAAGACTTACAAGCTTGTGCGCCTGAGTAGTCAAACTCACAGGCCTGGCCAATAACAATAGGGCCAGCGCCGATAATCATAATACTTTGTATATCAGTACGTTTTGGCATTTCAGTGTCCTATTTAGTAGAGGCAATAAGTTCTGCAAATCGATCGAATAGTTTCACCATTCCATCAGCACTTGGGTAGGCTTCAACAAACCCTTGCTTACTGAATACTGGCTTCCCTTCTAACTCAATGCCTTGCACTGTGCCATCAAACATTGACTTGTGTGTTACTTTCACAGAAGCCGGCAAACTTTCTTCGCTAATGGCGAAGCTTTGATCTTGAGTGGTAATTCGACTCTTATTAGTCGCTAACTCTTGTACTGGGTGGTTGCTGCCATGATTGCTTACTTTTTGTTTCTCTGTCTTAGCACCAAGTGCTAAAGCAAGTAGTAAGTGGCCGATACCTAAACCAAAAACAGGAACGTTTGCGTCTACTAGGGCTTTGATGTTTTCTACGGCATAAGTACAGGCTTTGGGGTCACCTGGGCCGTTCGATAAAAACACACCGTCTGGGTTTTGTGCTAGCACTTCTGAGGCTGGGGTATTTGCAGGTACAACAGTTAATGCACAACCTTTACTGGCTAAAGCACGTAATAGGCTACGCTTAACACCAAAGTCATACACAACAACATTAAACTGTGGGTCTTTTAACTCGCCAATTCCTGAACCAAGCTGCCAATCTGTTTCTGTCCAAGCATAGCTTTCTTTAGTGCTTACTTCTTTTACTAGATCTACACCTTCAATGCCTTCAAAGCCTTTTGCAGCTTCAACTGCTTTTGCAATACTAGCGTCGCTGTATGCGTCTGAACCAGCCAGTACACAGCCTTTTAAATTGCCTTTTTCACGCAATGTTCTAGTTAAACGACGAGTATCTACTCCTGCAATAGCAACTACTTTTTCTTGCTGTAGAAAGTCTGCTAATGATTGTGAACTGCGGAAGTTAGAATGCACTAACGATAAATCTTTAATCACCAATGCTTTAGCATGCACTTTGGCAGATTCATCATCTTCTGTGTTGATGCCGTAACTGCCGGCATGTGGATAAGTTAGTGTAACGATTTGATTGGCGTAGGATGGACTAGTGATGATCTCTTGATAACCGATCATGGAGGTGTTGAATAACGTCTCCCCCACTGACAGACCTTCAATACCAATGCTGGTACCTTTGAAGATGCTGCCGTCCTCAAGAGCTAGAATGGCTGGCGTAGACAAGATAAGTTCCCCAAAAATTGAATTAACTCGTAGATGACGTACTGGGTGACCTGTTTTACGCGTTAGCTACAGGCACAAAAAAGCGGAATGGTTAGTTTAAATGACTGCCATCCCGCTTTACTGAATCCCAGTGACGGAATCGATTACCACGACGTGGCAATTAACACTAAATTATACTCACTATTGAGGAGCGTGCCAAGCTAAAAACCCAATACATCCTGCATATCGTATAAACCAGCGCCTTGTTGATCGACCCACTTGGCAGCACGCACCGCGCCTTTTGCAAAAGTCATTCGACTTTGTGCTTTATGCGTCACTTCTACGCGCTCACCTTCGGTTGCAAACATAACAGTATGATCGCCAACAACATCACCACCTCGAATGGTTTCAAAGCCGATTTGCTTTTGTGGGCGTGCACCTGTGTGGCCTTCGCGACCATAAACGGCCACCTCGTCTAAATCCCAACCTAGAGTTTCAGCGACAACTTCACCCATACGTAATGCAGTGCCACTTGGCGCGTCTACTTTATGACGGTGGTGCATTTCGATGACTTCGATATCACTGTCTTCACCCATCACTTTTGCAGCCATGCGCAATAGGTTTAAGCACAGGTTCACACCCACTGAATAGTTAGGGGCAAATACTAAAGGCATTTCATGTGCAGCAGCTTCAAGACCAGCCTTTTGTTCTGCATTTAATCCAGTCGTACCAATCACAATTTTTTTGTTATTAGTACGGCAAAACTCAATGTTAGCCATAGTTGCTTCAGGAGCGGTAAAGTCGATAAGCACATCGAAATCATTAACCACTTCACTGAGGCTAGTAGCCGCTTTAATGCCTAGCTCTTTACCAAGGCCCGCAATTGCCCCTGCATCTAAGCCAACCATTGCATCATTCGGTAGCACCACAATAGCACCAAGCTCTGCGTCTTCAGCAGCTAATACGGCTTCAATTAACACTCGCCCCATGCGTCCTGCCGCACCGGTAATTGCAATTTTGGTCATGCTTACTTTCCTTTAAAAAAGTTAGTTACGCCATCCAACCAAGTTTTTGTCTTAGGTGAATGTTTTTCGCCTTTCATAGAGGCTTGTAACTGTTTTAGAAGTTCTTTTTGCTCAGTGTTTAAGTTTACTGGTGTTTCGACCTGTACGCGACATAGTAAATCGCCCGTCATACCACCACGAACCGATTTTACACCCTTACCACGCAATCTAAACATTCTACCGCTTTGCGTTTCTGCCGGTATTTTTAATTTTACTCGACCTTCAAGAGTGGGAACTTCTAGCTCGCCACCTAATGCGGCATCAACAAAGCTAATAGGTACGTCACAGTACAGATTTGAGCCATCACGTTGGAATATCTCGTGTTCTCTAACATCCATTTGCACGTATAAGTCGCCCGCTGGGCCACCCATTGTGCCGGCTTCACCCTCTCCGCTTAGGCGAATTCTATCACCGGTATCAACCCCAGCCGGGATTTTAACGGATAATGTTTTCGTGTGTTCTTTAACCCCACGGCCATGACAACTATTACATGGATCTTCAATAATAGTACCTTGACCACGACAGGTAGGACAGGTTTGCTGAACGGCAAAAAAGCCTTGTTGCATACGCACCTGACCAGCGCCATGACATGTATTACAGCTCTTTGGTTTAGTACCTGCTTTAGCGCCCGACCCATCACAGGTTTCACAAGACACTAGGGTTGGAATTGTAATTTTCTTCTCAACACCATGTACAGCTTCTTCAAGCGTAAGATCCATAGTGTAGCGCAAATCGGAACCGCGTCTTGGACCGTTCTGCTGACGACCACCACCGGTAAAGAAGTCACTAAACGCATCGCCAAATATATCGCTAAAGCCGCCTCCACCGAAGCCGCCTCCGCCAAAACCACCGCCCGCTTGTCCATCGA
>CALJVD010000198.1 GCA_937974825.1 uncultured Oceanospirillaceae bacterium
AGTAATGACTGGCAAGCGCTGCTTTTTTTAGGGCACTTTATTGGTGACCTTCATCAACCTATGCATGTCAGTTATGCCGATGACCGTGGTGGTAACCAAGTGCGCTTACAGCAACGTAAAAAAGCCACCAATTTACATACGCTCTGGGACGGTGGTTTGTTAAAGCGTAAACAGTGGCAGAAGCACAGCGACGAACTGTTGCTTAGAATAAACAGCAAAGAGGCTAAGCAGTGGCGTCAGGGCTCAGTCGAGTCTTGGGCAACAGAGTCATTATTAATTACTCAGGATATTTACCGGCTACATCCTCCCAGCAACAAAATTAATGACAGTTACGTCAATTTATTTGCGCCTAAATTAGAACTACAAATACAAAAAGCCAGTGTGCGTTTAGCTGCTATACTACAAACAATATATGGGTAACCAGTTATATTGTTTGAAACTTATGCTACTCATGCCTTGTGTCATGTTAAAAAAAATGTAAATGAGTAAAGTATTGGAAAATATATTAAGAAAAGTATTAAAAAAACTAGGAAAGGATAAAACATGAAAATACTAAAAAAAGCGGCACTTCCTGTTGCCATTAGCTTGGTTGCTTTGTCTGGCGCTTTGACGGCTCAGGCTGCAGAGGAAAATGAAAATAAAGGGCCTGAGTTCTACGGTATGTTGTATGTGTCTTTGGACTTACAAAAGTCAGAAAACACTATTGATGCAACAAAGGATGAGCCTAGTCATTGGGCGTTAAACTCACGTAACTCGCGAATTGGTGTTAAACAAGATATCGCACTAAACGATAAGCTTACGGCTGTTTATAAAATAGAAACCGGCGTGGAAATAGATGATGGCGATAGAAATGGAAAATCCTTCTATCAACGTGATATTTATCTAGGGGTTAAAGGCGATTACGGTCAAATTATCGGTGGTCGTTTTAATACGCCTATGCGTATGGCCGAAGGTAAGATTGACCCATTCAACCATTTAGACGGTGATATCACTGCCGTTTTAGGCGGTCATGTACGCGTTAATAATATTGTGCAATACAGTTCACCTAAGTTTGCCAATACAGTGATAAACGTCGCCTTTATGCCGGGAGAGCTAGAAGACTTAGATGGTGATGGTGCTGATGATAACCGTATTGCTAATGCCTTCAGTGCGTCAGCGGTCTATAACGAAGGCAATTTATACGCAGCCTTTGCTTTGGATAAAAATATGCCTGCTCAAGTGACAACAGATGGCTTGAATCGTAGCGATCGAGTTCAGTTAGCGGCTAAGTATCAAATGGGCGCAGCTGCTTTTGGTACCATCATTCAGCACGCTAAAGACAGCAATAATAGCGATTTGAAAGAAAATGCCTTTATCGTTAATGGTACCTATCGTATTAACGATTACACCTTAAAAGCCCAATACGGTCTTAACAAAGGTGACTCCACCAAGAACGAACGTTCTTTAGCGGCCGTAGGTGTTAATTACCATGTTGCCAAGAATTCTGTGGCTTCTATTAATTACTCGATTAAAGATTACGAACTAAAGAGTGGTGACCAAAAAGAAGACTCAACGCTGACGTTTGCCTATAACATCAAGTTCTAAGCAAGTCTTTGTTAGACAATTAAAGCGCATTCATGGGGTCGCTATTAACGTATTAGTGGCTTCGGGATGCGTTTTTTTATGGATGAAATTAAGTGCTCTAAATTCCAAAATGATATAAGGATGTAATTTTATATTCCTTCATAAGCTAGTCGGTTCTCAGTAAGCTTTACCCCATTGTTAACTGAGGAGGCCGTATGCGCTTTGTTTCTCTACTACGTTTAGTAACCATTCTACTAGCATCTGTGGCGGTGGTATTACCCACTCAAGCACAGACTACTCTATTAAACGTCTCTTATGACGTGGCACGTGAATTGTATAAGCAAGTAAACCCTGCGTTTGAAGCTTATTATCAAGAAAAGCACGGTGAGAAGATTAACGTTAACCAATCTCATGGTGGTTCCAGTAAGCAAGTGCTAGCGGTCGCTAATGGCTTGCAGGGTGATGTTGTGACCATGAACCAAGCCTCTGATATCGAAATGCTCGAAAAAAGAGGAATTGTTGCTAAAGATTGGCGTCAGCAGTTTCCTCA
Organism: uncultured Oceanospirillaceae bacterium; assembly: GCA_937974825.1. Lineage (GTDB taxonomy): Bacteria > Pseudomonadota > Gammaproteobacteria > Pseudomonadales > Oceanobacteraceae > Venatoribacter. The sequence continues at coordinate 2,114 of CALJVD010000198.1, forward strand.
TAATGCGACACCTTATACCAGCACCTCTGTTTTCTTAGTGCGTAAAGGCAACCCAAAAAACATTAAAGACTGGGATGATTTAATCAGAGAAGACGTTACCGTCATTATTCCTAACCCAAAAGTTACTGGTAATGGCCGTTACACGTATTTAGCCGCTTGGGGTTATGCAATCGATACCTTAGGCACGGACGACGCAGCAAAAAACTTTGTTAGAGATTTATTCAGAAACGTACCCGTGTTAGACGGCGGCGGTCGTGGTGCAACCACAACTTTCACTCAGCGCGGCATGGGCGATGTGTTAGTGACCTTTGAAAGTGAAACCATTCTAATTGCTAATGAATTAGGTAAAGGTAAGTTTGATATTGTGTACCCGTCAATTTCAATTGATGCTTCAGCGCCTATTGCTATTGTTCAGCCCGTTGTGAAAAAGCGTGGTACCGAAGCTCAAGCAAAAGAATACTTAGACTTCTTGTACAGCAAGCAAGGCCAAGAAATTATTGCGGGTTTAAACTACCGTCCACGTAACGAAGAAGTACTTAAAGCCAATGCGCATAAGTTCCCAGAAATACGTTTGTTCACCGTTGAAGAAAAATTAGGTGGCTGGTCAGACGTGTTACAAAAGCACTTTGCTGACGGCGCTATTTTTGACCAGATAGTGGTAAACAAGTAATGGCATTAGCTGGCTCGAAAAACTTCAGTGTATTACCAGGGTTTGGTCCAAGCTTGGGCTACACTTTGGTGTACTTATCACTGATTGTTCTCATTCCTATTGCTGCAGTAATACTTAAAACGCTAGAAATGGATTGGGCCAGCTTTTGGTCAACGGTTTCATCGCCACGTATTGTTGCAACCTATAAGTTATCGTTTGGCGCGGCGTTATTAGCCGCCGCTATTAACAGTGTTTTCGGTTTAGTGTTGGCGTGGGCATTAGTGCGTTATAGCTTTCCTGGCAAAAAAATTGTCGACGCCTTAATTGATCTGCCTTTTGCACTGCCAACCGCTGTTGCGGGTATTGCACTAACAGCGATTTATGCACCCAATGGTTGGCTAGGTAGATTATTAGAGCCGCTGGGCATAAAAATTGCTTTTACCCCTGTAGGTGTGCTGATCGCCTTAGTGTTTATCGGTTTACCTTTTATTGTGCGCACGGTACAGCCTATTTTAGAAGACATCGAAATCGAACTAGAAGAAGCGGCTGCCAGTTTGGGTGCTAACCGTGGTCAAACGTTCTGGTATGTGGTGTTACCAATGCTATGGCCGGCGTTGTTAACAGGTTTTGCTTTGGCGTTTGCTCGTGGTGTGGGCGAATACGGCTCGGTGATTTTTATTGCTGGTAATATTCCGATGGTGTCAGAAATTACGCCTCTCATGATTATTACTAAGTTAGAGCAATACGACGTTAATGGTGCAACGGCAATTGCAGTTGTGATGTTGGTGTTCTCATTTATCTTGTTATTAATCATCAATGCATTACAAGCGTACACCGCTAAGAAAACAGGGAGGTCTTTCTAATGACAGGCGCAATTTATGCAGAAGACTTAATACCTGAAGTAAAACCCAGTGCCGTAATAACGAACGGAACACGCTTTGAAAATAACCGTGCAACGCGCGAGTCAACATGGGTTAAATACACAGTATTAACTATAGGTTTAGCATTTTTTACCTTGTTTTTATTAGTACCTTTGGTGGCTGTTTTTTATGAAGCACTACGCCAAGGAATGGATGTATATTGGGAAGCGCTTATCGAGCCAGATGCGGTTGCGGCTTTAAAGCTAACCCTGTTAACGGCAGCCATTTCGTTACCAATTAACCTAGTATTTGGTGTTACCGCTGCTTGGGCGATTGCTAAGTTTGATTTTAGAGGCAAACAGATATTACTGACGCTTATTGATTTGCCGTTTTCAATCTCACCTGTGGTGGTGGGCTTAATGTATCTATTGCTGTTCGGTTCTAGCAGTTGGTTAGGTCGCTGGTTTATTGACCACGATATCACCATTGTGTTTGCGGTACCGGGTATTGTTTTGGCCACTATTTTTATTACCTTCCCGTTTATTGCACGTGAACTTATTCCTCTGATGCAGGCGCAGGGCCGTGAAGAAGAAGAGGCGGCGGTAGTGCTAGGCGCTAAAGGTTGGCAAGTGTTTTGGTACATCACCTTGCCCAATATTAAATGGGGTTTGTTGTACGGTGTCATTCTGTGTAATGCCCGTGCCATGGGTGAGTTTGGTGCGGTATCGGTGGTGTCTGGTCATATACGCGGCATGACTAATACGCTGCCTTTGCACGTAGAAATTCTATATAACGAATATCAGTTTTCGGCAGCCTTTGCGGTCGCTTCGTTGCTGGCGATATTAGCGGTTTTCACATTGGTTATTAAGACCGCTGTTGAATATCAACACGAAAAGAAACAGGGTAAGTAAGCGGTGATCTTATGAGTATTGAAGTAAAAAAATTAAACAAAAAATTCGGTGATTTTACTGCCCTTGATGACATCTCGTTAGACTTTAAACCCGGTGAATTGGTGGCGTTATTAGGGCCATCAGGCTGCGGTAAAACCACATTATTACGTATTATTGCTGGTTTAGAGCAATCTGATAGCGGAAATGTGATATTAGAAGGCGAAGATGCTTCTGACACACATGTACGTGAGCGTCAGGTTGGTTTTGTATTCCAGCACTATGCCTTATTTAAGCACATGACAGTGTTCGACAATATCGCCTTCGGGCTGCGTATGCGCCCTAAAAAGACGCGTCCTACCGAAAAGCAAATTCATGAAAAAGTCATGTCATTACTTAAGTTGGTTCAGTTAGATTGGCTTGCGAATCGTTTTCCTGCGCAACTTTCTGGCGGTCAACGTCAACGTATTGCACTGGCACGGGCGTTAGCCGTTGAACCTCGCGTATTGCTTCTTGATGAGCCTTTTGGCGCCTTAGACGCTAAGGTACGTAAAGAGCTTCGTCGTTGGTTACGTAAGTTGCATGAAGAGCTACACGTCACCTCTATTTTTGTAACCCACGACCAAGAAGAAGCCCTTGAAGTGGCCGACCGCGTAGTATTAATGAACCAGGGGCGGGTTGAGCAAGTCGGCACACCTGAAGAAGTATATAATCGTCCGGCAACGCCTTTTGTTTACAGCTTCTTAGGCTCTGTAAACCTGTTTAACGGACGCACTGAACAGAACAGGATTTTGATTGGTGAAAACAGCTTCCAACACGAACACAGCTTAGATGCAGGTGCCGATGTCTTTGCTTTTGCTCGCCCGCATGAAATTAAAATAGTAACGGATATGAACGCCGATGGTTTGGCCGCTAAAGTAGACCGTATTCTAAGCTTTGGTAGCAGCAATAGAGTGGAGCTGGATGATCTGAAAACAGGCCAACTGTATGAGGTTAGCGTCACCACCGAAGAACTAGCAGCGTTACAGTTAAAGCCAGGTCAACAAGTTCGCTTAACGCCAGCGCATTTAGAAGTATTCCAATCAGCCGATTAGTAATATTTACTATGAAAGGATGATTGATAGTCTGCACCTATCTTATTGATAGTCATATATAGCTACAAACTCACCATAAAAGAGACTATTGTGAGTTTGTAGGACGGTAATAATCAATAGGAGCTTACTATGAGCAACGATACCCCTAAGTGCCCAATGTCACATTTAACCACTAGTTTTGGTGCGCCGGTTAGTACTAACCGAGACAGCTTAACGGCTGGTGAACGTGGACCATTATTAGCGCAAGATGTATGGCTGAATGAGAAATTGGCTAGCTTTGTACGAGAAGTTATTCCCGAACGCCGCATGCATGCTAAAGGTTCTGGTGCCTTTGGTACCTTTACAGTCACTAAAGATATTAGTCAGTACACCCGCGCTAAGATGTTTTCAGAAGTGGGCAAGAAAACCGAAATGTTTGCCCGTTTTACCACCGTCGCCGGTGAGCGTGGAGCCGCCGACGCCGAGCGTGATATTCGTGGTTTTGCCCTAAAGTTTTATACGGAAGAAGGCAACTGGGACATGGTGGGTAACAATACCCCCGTTTTCTTTATTCGCGATCCGCGCCAGTTTCCAGACTTAAACAAAGCCGTAAAGCGTGACCCCCGCACTAACCTGCGCAGCGCCACCTATAACTGGGACTATTGGACCCTGTTACCTGAAGCTTTGCACCAAGTCACCATTGTTATGAGTGACCGTGGTATTCCTGCAACATATCGTCATATGCACGGTTTTGGCTCGCATACCTATAGTTTTTGGAATACCGATGGCGAACGTTTTTGGGTGAAATTTCACTTCAAAACCCAACAAGGTATTAAAAACCTAACCGATGCTGAAGCCGAAGAAATTATTGGTAAAGACCGTGAAAGCCACCAACGTGATTTATACGACGCAATTGAACGTGGTGAGTTTCCAAAATGGACCATGTACGTTCAAGTGATGCCAGAGCTTGATGCCGACAAGATGCCGTTTAACCCGTTCGATTTAACCAAAGTATGGTCACACAAAGACTTCCCATTAATTGAAGTAGGCGAATTTGAGTTAAACCGTAATTCCGAAAACTTCTTTTTAGATGTAGAGCAAAGTGCCTTTGCGCCAAGCAACTTAGTCCCCGGTATTGGCGCAAGTCCAGACCGTATGCTCCAGGCACGATTGGTCAACTACGCCGATGCCCAACGTTACCGTTTAGGTACTAACTATCATCAAATCCCTGTTAACCAGGCGCGTTGTCCGGTGCACAGTAACCAGCGTGATGGCTTAGGCCGAGTGGATAATAATTACGGCAGCTTGCCTCACTATGAACCAAACAGCTTTGGTCAGTGGCAAGCGCAGCCCGATGTTACTGAACCTCCATTAAGAATTAACGGTGACGCTAAGCATTGGAGCTTTCATGAAGACGACAGTGATTACTTCAGTCAAGTACGTGACTTGTTCCAACTAATGAGTGCAGAGCAACAGCAAGTACTGTTTGAAAACACGGGTCGTGGCATGGGCGACGCTGCTAAGTTTGTGAAGTACCGTCATATTCGTAACTGTCATGCCGCTGATCCGGCTTACGGTGCCGGTGTGGCAAAAGCATTAGGCTTAGATTTAGCTAAGGCGTTGGCTTCAAAAAAAGATGATCCTATGAATGGTAATCCACTCGTGTCTTTACCAGTGTAGTTCACACGGATTCAAACGGCTTGCTTAAGCGTTTAGACAAGCTTAGGTAGGCCGCTCAAAGTGTTTTAGGCTACTAATAGATTCTTGCTCGGCCAACATGGGCAGTTCTGTGGTGGCCAGTTGGTGTGCTTGTTGGGCTGGAACACCTAGCGCACGCAAGACTAACTCTGCGCAGTCTGTGCCTGCGTCTCGCCAGGTTCTAATACCATCACGCACTAAGTACATTGCCCCTAATACCGAGCTCGTTAACATAGCAATGCATGAGCTTAACTGGTCAATATTTAGGTTGTAGCGCTTGCTTTGAATGCCATCCATTAAAATTTTAATTGGATGACTGGCTCCTAGCTGTCTTAATGCGCTGCTATGAAATCCAAACCGGCTGATAAATAATCCCCATTCAGGATCTTCATGGGCGCGTTTAATGTATAAGCGAATGCCAATAGAAAGGCGTAGGTCAGGGTCGGCAATGTCACGGAAGCTTAGCATTAAACGCTGGTTCATCTCGGCGCTTAAGGTCTGGGCGACATCTTCAAATAGAGCTTCGATAGAGTCGACGTGATTATAAATAGTGCCACGTGCTACTCCGGCCTGTTCAGCGAGTTCTTTTACGCTGACGTGTTGAATGCCCTTCTCACCAAATAGGCGTAGGGCAGCTTGATAAATTCGTCGTTGGGCAGCACTCGAGCTAGGTTGCAACATAAATAAGTTAGCGACTTTTGAAGTGAAGAGAGTTAAATCTGGTGGACATTATACACTAGCAAAGCGTTCAGCATCACCCAGCCAGCGCTGGATTAACGGTTCAACTACGGCAGGGTGTTGTTGCCATAGCTGTTGCGACATTGCTCTGACTTGATCTAATAAATACCCATCACGCTCTAAACTGGCAACCCGTAAGTTCTGCAGCCCTGTTTGGCGAGTGCCTAGCAGTTCGCCAGGCCCTCGTATTTGTAAGTCTTGCTCAGCAATATAAAAACCGTCTTGGCTTTCTCGCATTACTTGTAAACGCTGGCTGCCCACCATTGACAGTGGGGCTTTATACAAAAGTACGCAATGGCTTTTGGCGGCACCACGTCCAACGCGCCCACGTAATTGGTGTAATTGGGCCAAGCCTAAACGCTCAGGGTTTTCGATAATCATTAAACTGGCGTTCGGTACGTCTACACCCACTTCAATAACAGTAGTGGCAACCAAAAGATCAATGGCATGAGCTTTAAAATGAGCCATGATTTCGGCTTTTTCGCTGGCTTTCATACGACCGTGAACTAATCCTATGCGCAAGTTGGGTAAGGCTTCAGTGAGTTCTTGGGCAGTGATTTCAGCCGCTTGGCATTCTAACGCTTCACTTTCTTCAATTAATGTACACACCCAATAGGCTTGCGCACCGTTTTGACAGGCCACACTGACACGCTCGACTATTTCATGACGACGCTGATCAGAAATGGCTACAGTAGTAATAGGACTACGCCCAGGAGGTAATTCGTCGATAATGGAGGTGTCTAAATCGGCGTAGGCACTCATGGCGAGTGTGCGTGGAATAGGCGTGGCGGTCATCACTAACTGGTGCGGAGATAAGCCATCAGCACTTTTTTCACGTAAGGCCAACCGCTGATGGACGCCAAAACGATGTTGTTCATCAATAATAATCAACCCGAGTTTGGCAAACTTAACATCCGCTTGGAATAACGCATGGGTGCCCACCACTAGTTGGGCGGTGCCATCGGCAATATCTGAAAGTGCTTGCTCACGGGCTTTGCCTTTTACCTTGCCGGCTAGCCAGCCGGTTTTTATACCTAGGGGTTCAAACCAAGCCGATAAATTATGCAGATGCTGTTCAGCTAATATTTCAGTCGGTGCCATTAAAGCGACCTGATACCCAGCTTCTAAGGCGCTACAAGCCGCTAGGGCAGCCACTAGAGTTTTACCTGAGCCAACATCCCCCTGCACTAATCGCAGCATAGGATAGGGCTGCTGTATGTCTTGTAGGATTTCTTGTGTTACACGCTGCTGAGCACCGGTAGGACTAAACGGTAGGTTGTTAAGTAATCCGCTTTGTAAGTGCTTACTTGCACTAATAGCAGGAGCACGATCGGCCTGAACAGCTGCGCGTATTTTATGCAAAGACAGCTGGTGGGCTAATAGCTCTTCTAAGATTAAGCGTAGCTGAGCTGGGTGGTTACCAGCCTCTAAACTTTCAAGCGAGGTGTTTTGTGGAGGTTGATGTAAAAACAATAACGCTTCTTTTAAGGTTGGTAGTCGCCATTGTTCTAACCAGGCCAAGGGAAATAGATCCGCTAAGCTGACCTGATCATTGCGTAAATACGCTTGTGCTTGCTCATGTACTAAACGAATACGCTGTTGGCTAATGCCTTCAGTGGTAGAGTATACGGGGGTTAAAAGGGGCTCTATGGGCGCTTCAAACAAACTTTCTAGTAGGCTGTACTCAGGGTGATACATTTCTAGACCACTGGCGCCAGGGCGGGCTTCGCCATAGCAACGAACAAATGCACCGGGTGAAAACTGATTTTTTTGAGCTGCGTTAAAATGAAAAAAACGCAGGTTAATTAAACCGGTGTTGTCTTGCAGTTTCACAAGCAGGCTGCGTCGCTTTCCGAAAATAATATTAGCGCTTTTTACTTCTCCTTGAATAACCGCTGTGTTCATGGCTCTTAAGCTGCCGATGGGCGTTATGCGGCTGCGGTCTTCATAGCGAAAAGGCAGGTGAAAGTACAAATCAGCCAGCGTAAATATCTGTAACTTTTGCAACTGCTCGGCAAACTTAGGACCGACGCCTTTGATATCTGTAAGTTTGCTTACTTTTTTCACTATGTTCCCTTAGCGGTCGCTGGGTTTTTTGTTGGCAATACGGCATTGGCTTGCCGTTTCAATCAATAGATCAATAGCCTTACCTCTAGGGAAGCTAGCGCGCCATGCTATTGCGATGGTTCGATAAGGTGCCGGTGCACGGAATGGACGTGTGGTCACTAAGTTATAGTCCAAATTACTGACCGCAAGTTCCGGCAAAACAGTGATTCCAAGTCCGGTTGATACCATATGTTTTAATGTTTCTAACGAGCTGCCTTCCAACATGTTGCCTAAGCGCGAATTGTATTTGCGAGCAATCTCAGGGCAGAACGACAGTACTTGGTCACGGAAGCAGTGCCCTTCACCCAGCATTAGTAAGTTTTCATCCGCTAATTGCTCGGGTTCGATCACGCGCTGCTTACACCATGGGTGGTTCAGCGGCAGTACAACCACAAAGTTTTCATCGTAGAGTGGACGCGTAACAACATCGGGTTCGGTAAAGGGTAAAGCAACAATGATGGCATCTAAGTCACCATCGCGCAGCTGTCGACGCAGATTCGCGGTGTAATTTTCTAATAAATACAACGGCATAGTCGGTGCTTTCTGATGAATCTGAGGCACAAGATGCGGAAATAAATACGGCCCGATGGTAAAGATAGCCCCGAGTTTTAAAGGACTGCTGAACTGGTTCTTACCAAAGGAGGCAAGCTCATGAATAGTGCGTGCTTCTTCGAGCACACGTTGTGCTTGGGCGACAATGCGTTCACCTAAAGGTGTGACGGTCACTGAGCTTTTGCTGCGCTCAAAAATAGCAACACCCAGCTCTTCTTCCAACTTTTTAATGGCCACGCTTAACGTCGGTTGGCTAACAAAGCATTTCTCAGCGGCGTTACCAAAATGTTGCTCTTGGGCGAGGGCGACAAGATACTTTAATTCAGTTAAGGTCATGGCGTACTCTTTAAATCAGATGGCTCATTATTGTTGTGTTGTATCATACAAGCAATAGTCATACATTTAAGCTATAAGTTAAGATAAGAACAATAGAAATGCACTAGGAGTAACACTATGGCACGAATTTTAGTGGTAGGTGTAGGTGATGTTGGCGGCCATTTAGCTCGTGAGTTAGCACGAACAGGCCATGAGGTGTGGGGCATTCGTCGATCTGATAAACCTGTTGGTGATGGAGTGACGTTAATTCAAGCCGATGTGGCAGAATTAGAAACGTTACAAAACCTGCCTAAAGATATTGATATATTGGTGTATAGCGTTGCATCCCCTAAATTTACACCCGAGGGGTACCATTCGTACTACTATCGCGGATTACGTCATATCTTAAGTGCGTTAAAAGGGCAGAAACTTAAACATGGTTTCTTCGTTTCAAGCTCTAGTGTTTATCACCAAATGAATGGAGAGTGGGTAGACGAAAAATCAGAAACAAACCCAGTAAGCTTTGCAGGTAAAGAAATGCTGCAAGCTGAAAACGCGTTATTAACCAGTAATATCCCAGCCTCAATTGTGCGTTTTACCGGTATTTATGGCCCAGATCGTACCCGTATGATTGAACAAGCACGTCGGGGTGGGTATTGTGACCCTGAACCACCAGTGTGGACAAACCGTATTCATCGGGACGATTGCGTAGGGGTACTTAACTTCTTAGTAAACCGAGCTTTGAACGGTGAAAGTTTAGATGAAATATACCTAGCGACCGATAATGAGCCTGCCACACTCTTTGATGTACTAGAGTGGATGAAAGATCGGATTGGTGAGGTAGAGCCAGACTATGACTTGCCAGAAGCCACACGTCGTGCCAACCGCCGCTGCTCAAATAAGCGTTTAAGAGACTTAGGTTATGAGTTTAAATACCCAAGTTATCAAGAAGGTTATGATGCGTTGTTAACCGATATGGGCTTGGTATAAAACAGAGGGTGTTTTAAACCAAACCCATAGGCTTGGTGTTTAATAAAAATTAAGCACCAAGTACTAATGTCCCTTCGATTTCTACACCGGCATCTTTCGGCAGTTGTGATACACCTACCGCGGCACGTGCTGGGTAAGGTTGCTCAAAGTATTCCGCCATTACCTTGTTAACCGTAGCAAAATCATTTAAATCGGTTAGGTAAATATTTACTTTCACTAAGTCTTTGAGTGAGCCGCCCGCGGCTTCACATACTGCGCTCATGTTTTTAAATACTTGGTGAATGCGTTCTTCAATGCCACCGGTTACAATCTCCATAGTTTCAGGCACTAATGGAATTTGGCCAGATAGATACACAGTATCACCAACTTTTACGGCTTGTGAATAAGTACCAATGGCAGAAGGGGCTTTATCGGTAGAGATGATTTCGCGTGTCATGCTATTCCTTAATGGTTTTTGTTGCGGACAATACGGCTAACACCGTTGATGTTACGTGTACGGCGAATCACTCGTGCTAAGTGCTTACGACCTTCTACGCTTAAAGTAAGGTTGATGACGCTTAAGCGAGCATCACGGTCTTCTACGCTAATATTTTCAATATTAGCTTCGGCGTGTGTAATAGCACCAGCGAGTTCAGCGACAATACCGCGTCTGTTTTCAATATACACTTTTAAGTCGACGGTAAATTCGCTGTCGATGTCTTTATCCCAGCTTAGAATCACACATTTTTCTGGATGCTCTCTGAGCTCTTCAATGTTCTTACAGGTTTCGGTGTGGATAACTAAGCCGCGACCAGAGCTAACGTACCCAATGATAGGGTCACCAGGAATGGGGTTGCAGCACTTAGCGAAGTTAAGCATCAGGCCTTCAGTGCCTTTAATTGCCAGTGGTGTTTGGTCTAAATTAATGAGCTCGATGTCTGTTTCGGTAGCAGCAAATAAACGGCGTGCAACCAGTGGAGCTAGGCGGTTACCCGTGCCGATATCCTCGAGTAAATCATTAAATTCAGACAAGTTAGCTTCGGTTAATGCTTCTTGAACCAGCTTAGGATCGACATCATCTAGTGTCTTATCCATGGTGCTTAATGCTTTATTTAATAAACGCTCGCCTAGTGCTACCGACTCAGAGCGGCGTTGGCTCTTAAGGAAGTTGCGAATGTTGGAGCGTGCTTTACCTGTGGCAACAAAGCTTAACCAAGCGGGGTTCGGACTGGCTGTTGGCGAGGTGATAATTTGCACAGTTTGTCCGTTTTGTAACTCGGAGCTTAGCGGTGCTAACTGGCGATTAATACGACAAGCGACGCAATGATTGCCTACATCGGTATGAACTGCATAGGCAAAGTCGATAGCCGTAGAACCAGTGGGTAACTCCAAAATCTTACCTTTAGGGGTAAAGACGTAGATCTCGTGCGGGAATAAATCCACTTTAACGTGTTCAACAAACTCGATTGGGCTGCCTGCGTTTTCTTGTAGTTCGAGTAAGTTTTTAACCCATTGGCGCGCACGTTGCGTACCATGTACGCCTTCTTCATCGCCATCGGCTTTATATAGCCAATGAGCAGCAATGCCGTGACTGGCCATGGCGTGCATTTCTTCAGTGCGAATTTGTACTTCAATGGGGACGCCGCTGAAGCCAATCAGAGTTGAGTGCAAAGACTGGTAGCCATTGGTTTTAGGAATGGCGATGTAGTCTTTAAAGCGACCAGGCACGGGTTTATACAGGCCGTGCATAGCGCCTAAAATTCTGTAGCAGGTATCGACATCACTGGTAACAATTCGAAAGCCGTATACGTCCATAATATCGCTAAGAGATTTACGCTTATCGCGCATTTTTCTATAAATGCTGAATAAGTGTTTTTCGCGTCCAATAACCCGGGCACTAATGCCCACTTCTGCCAAGCGATTACGAATAGCGGTCGAAATGTTATTAACCATTTCGGAGCGGTTACCACGAGCTTGCTTGACGGCTTTATCGATCATGTTTGAGCGCATTGGGTAAATTGCTTCAAAGCATAGCTCTTCAAGTTCGATACGAATGTTGCTTAAGCCGAGGCGGTTGGCGATAGGTGTGTAAATATCAAGGGTTTCACGAGCAATACGACGGCGTTTTTCAGGCCGTAAAGACCCAAGGGTACGCATGTTGTGCAAACGGTCTGCCAATTTGACAAGGATAACGCGAATATCCTTCGCCATGGCCATAACCATTTTTTGGAAGTTTTCTGCTTGCTGTTGTTCTTTACTGCCAAAGTGCATATTGGTCAGTTTAGAAACGCCATCGACTATTTCGGTAACGGCATCGCCAAACTGTTCAGCAAGCGCATCTTTAGGAACACCAGTATCTTCAATGACGTCATGCAGCATAGCAGCCATCAAACTTTGATGGTCTAAGTGCATATCAGCGAGAATGTTAGCAACCGCTAACGGGTGAATAATATAAGGTTCGCCACTACGACGTAATTGGCCTTCGTGCGCTTGTTCAGCGTAGTAATAGGCGCGACACACTTGCTGAATTTGAGAAACATTCAGGTATTTGCTAAGTCGCTCGGCTAAGTCGTCAATAGTGGCCATTTAAGCAGAGCCCTCTGCTTAGAATTGCTGTTCTGCTGCGCGCTCAAGTTCTTCTTGTGCTGCCATAGTTGCAGGAGTCACAAGGTTCTCAGAGATTTCACGCAAAGCAATAACGGTAGGCTTATCGTTATCTTCGTCTACTAAAGGCTCTGCGCCATTAACAGCGATTTGTCGAGCACGTTTAGTCGCTAGCATTACTAACTCAAAACGGTTTTCAACGTTTTCTAGGCAATCTTCAACAGTTACGCGAGCCATAATAATTCCTATAGTAAATTACGGTGAACCAAGCATATTAACTCAATATGCGGTTATTAAAAAGGTCTGACGCTACTTATTGTAGTAATTTGGTTAAAGTATCAGCGTGTCGTACTTGTTGGGCAATCAAACGATGGCGTCGAGCAATCACAATACTGCGTAATTCTTGCAGGGTGTCGTCAAAATTATCGTTGATAATTAGGTAGTCGTACTCAACAAAGTGGCTCATTTCATCGCGTGCATCTCGCATGCGGCGTTCAATAGTTGCTTCATCGTCTTGCCCACGTTTTTGTAAACGTTCACGTAAAGCTTCAATGGACGGTGGAGCAATAAATACAGTGACAGCATCTGGAATTAAACGACGTACTTGTTGCGCGCCTTGCCAGTCAATTTCTAAAATAACATCGCGACCAGCTTGTAGTTCTGATTCAACCCATTCCTGCGACGTGCCGTAGTAGTTATCAAATACCTGTGCGTGCTCTAAAAATGCACCTTCGCCAGCCATGCGGACAAACTCATCTTTATTGGTGAAATGGTAGTTCACACCATCGACCTCACCTGGACGAGGCGCACGGGTTGTATGGGAGACAGAGACGCCAATATGTTCAGTACAAGATAAAAGCTGGCTGACTAAGCTTGTTTTACCGGCACCGGAAGGCGCAGAAAAAATAAATAATGTTCCTACAAATGGTTTGATCATGGCTAAGGCTTTTTGGGTTTCTAAAGGCGGTATTCTATGGGGATAATGTAGTAAGGTCTAGGATAACGCGTTATAACCCTTAACACAGGTTGCTAAGCACCCAGTGTACCGTTAGGGTAAACCAAAAAATAATAAGAGTAATAAAATGCCTGAGTCTTTAGCTGGTTCTATAAAAGCGGCTGCCATTCAGTTGGGGACAACAAAACGCCTGCGCTAAACCTTGGTATAAGCGATATGGCAGAGAAGCGGGTCTTAAAGCCACGTTAGATTACTTACAACATGCCACTGCGGAGACGGTAAAAAAATGACAACAGCAGAATTTACACTTTTAGCCGCTGGCCTGTTTTTTATGAACGGGTTATTAACAGGCGTATGGAAGTACGTTTCTATAATGAAAACTGACAAAGCTAGAGCGCCTTATTATGTTGATGTCTCTCATCGTGCCAGTCTTATGTATGCCTTTGCGGCTATTTTAATTCGTGAGTTTATTCCGTACTCGCCTGTAGGTGAGACTCTGACGTTTTGGCTGGTGGCTGGACAGCTATTGTTCTTTGCATCGGCCATAGTGACCTATATGGTGCATGGCTTTTTAAAAGACACAAATAATCAGCTAAAACGTCCGCATGTATTGGGTAAAAGACACCTTCCGACCATGCTTATTCGAGTGTATATGTGGTTTTTGGTGGCAGCCGAAATAGGCGGGTTTGCCGTGCTGTTATACGGGCTTATCATTAGCCTATAAAGCCAATCAGCATAATTGTCTTTTTGAAATAGTTAGGGGTTATCCCATAATCTTTAAGGAGAAATAGGGCAGTACAACAAATATCATTGTGAAGACTTTAAAGTTGCTTAAAAACTCAAAGTATTTTAATTCAATGACTTTCTTATCAAGCCCAAACAGTTTGCTGTGTATGGATAACATCATTCCTTTTAACGAAATGATGAGTACCGTGGAAAGCATAAGGTAACTAATGGTTAAAATACTTACCCAGCCTAAAAACTCGGTGACAAAATCGATGGTCATTATCTTAGAAATCCATAGGTTAAGAGATTAGAGGTGGTAAAAACAACCAGTAGCGGTAGGCTCGACTGGTTGCTATAAAACGGAGTTGCTGGCTAGTTAAACGGTTTGTTTGAAGTGATTCTGGCTAAGCCTTTAATGACTCGAAACAGAGACCAAATAAAGACACCCAGTAGAACAAGCCAGCCAATAAAAAAGAAAGCGGTAATAATACCGATGATGGACAAGCCTATGCTCCACCAAAAGGTCGTAATGATATTATCGTAGTGATCTTCATAGATTGAGCCGTTGGCATCACTTCGTTTAACCATGGCCCAAATACCACCAATGATCCACGAAATACCAGTAAAATAGCCGCCAATTAAAAGAGCGTAGGCAATAATAGCATTGGTTTTAGCCATTTCATCTTGAGCTGACAAAGTAGTTTGGGTGTTTTGAGGTTCTAATTCTGACATCTGTATTACCTTAAAAAAAGACGATCAATAAAACAGCATGGTTATTGCAGGTGCAAAAAAGGCTAGCATGTGCCAACCTTTTTTAAAATTAAGCAGCAGCTTTTGGGTTTGGGCCATACTCGTTGTCATTAGGTTGACTGTCTAAGACCAAGAAAATTAATAATATGATGCCTAAAACTGGCACTAAGCCCAGTAGCACCCACCAACCAGAACGGCCAGTGTCATGCAAGCGTCGTATGGCTACTGCAATACTTGGCACTAATACCGCAAGTGCATAAATCAAACCGATGACACCAGGGCTACCCAAAAAACCTTCAATAAAGCCGATAGCAAAAGAAATTAAAATGTTAAACAGCATAAACATCCAGTATTCCTTTCTTCTAGCACGTCCGTTAAATACTGCGTAGTTTTTTAAAACGTCTAAGTACCAATTCATAAGCATATTCCTTTACCCTGTTATTATTAAATCAGCAGACAAGGGCATAGTGTCTACTGACAGATAATTGAATTAGGTCAGACTCGTTGTATTGTAAGGCAAGGTGAATAAACGGTAATGGTCTAGCTTCCCGTTTTTATTGACCAACTCCTTGCAGCCTGAATGTTCCCTTAAGTTATTATTTTTTATAGCGTTTACTATGCATTAAGAAAAAGTATAGGTGGTTTTTATTATAATTCTATTAATCTTTTAAATAATTTTAATGAGCTTTAAAGCGTTAACAATTTAAAGGCATTCAACGCTCTTTGACGAGCAAATTTATGTTCAACAATGGGCTCAGGGTAATTGCATATTAGGCGTTGCTGCGCTGAAGGATTGTGTCGAGCGGCAGCAGGTAGTGTGCCCAGCTCCGGTATGAAGCGTGTTAAAAACTCACCATTAGAATCAAAGCGCTGTGATTGTGTGGTGGGATTGAAAATTCGGAAATAAGGCACGCCATCGGCACCGGTCGAAGCGCTCCACTGCCAGCCACCATTGTTAGAAGCAAGGTCGGCATCTACTAAGTGATGGTTGAAAAACGCTTCGCCTTTACGCCAATCAATTAATAAATGTTTGGTTAAAAACATAGCACTGACCATGCGTAAGCGATTGTGCATCCAACCCTCGGTAAGCAGTTGGCGTTGGGCAGCATCGACTATGGGGTAGCCAGTACGACCTTCGCACCAAGCTTGAAAGTCGGCTTCACTATTGCGCCACTGCACTTGTTCGGTTTCTTCTTTAAAGGCCTTATGCATGCACAGCTTTGGAAAAGCGACCAGTAAATGGCGATAAAAATCGCGCCAAATAAGCTCGTTAACCCAACTGTCAAAACCCTGATTGCCACTTATAAGCAATCCTTGATTGTGCAACATAGCAGTTTGTAAGCACTGTAACGGTGACAGTAAGCCGAGAGATAAATAAGTAGAAAGACGGCTGGTGGCATTGGCAGCAGGAAGATCACGCAGCTGTTGATAAGCTTCAGCACGCTCAGCAACAAACTCATTAAGGCGATTCTGTGCCTCATCTTCACTGATAGGCCACAGTGGGTCTTCTAAGTAGTTAAGGAGAGCGTTATTGGCTTGAGCACTACAGAGTTTGAATAATGCTTTTTGAACTGTTAATGGGCGCTTAAGTGGTTGCGCTAAAGGCGTAGCTATACGATTGTCAGCAAGATTTATCCATGCACGCTTAAAGGGTGAAAATACTTTAAAGGCTTGTCCTTGTTGGGTAAGTACAGTGCCAGGTTTTACAATGCACTGGTCATGGAATTGGCTAATACTGATGCGTTGGTGACGGCACCAGTGTTTTACTTCGTTATCACGGCGCTTTTCATTAACTTCGTACTCGGCATTAAAGTATAGATGTTGAACATCGAGCTGGGTCATTGTTCGTTGTAGGCTGTGGATGCACTCTGTAAAAGTATCAGCCTTAATAATCAACAGCGGGATATTAAGCCGCTCTAATGATTCTTTTAGTCGCAAAATAGCATTTTTAATAAGCTGTATTTTACGAGGACCTAGCCCATGGTGCTGCCATTGTTTCTCGGTAATATAGACAACACTTAGCACACCGCCGTCACTATTCTGACAGGCCGCCCAAAGTGCGGGGTTATCATGTGTACGTAAGTCTGTTCTAAACCAAACAAGCTGTGTCATTGTGGGGTACCGTTAATTCGTATGCTGCTTTAAGCCTAATTCGTAAGGTAAGGTGTTTAGATACACTTGGTTGTAAGCGTATTGATTCACATTTTTATGAGTTTCTAGGTGCTGTTTTAATAACATCATTGGTGCGGTGATCGCTAGCCTACCTTGGTGATAGTGCGCAATGACTTGGTTTAGTTTTTCTTTGTCTTCGCCAGAAATCAGTTTCTTTAAATACCCTTGAATGTGCATCAAAGTATTAGTGTGCTGCTTAGGCGTGGCAGGCTTAGAAAGCGCATCCATAAGTTGGCGTATGTACTTTTGAGCAACTTGTGTGAGGTTTTGGTTTTTCAAGTCGGATAACAAGCGGCCAATGGACTTATAGTGCTGATCACTATGCGCCATAACTAAGTACTTATAGCGAGCATGAAACTCAATTAAACCTTTAGCGCTAATCTCGCTGGCAAGAAATTGTTGCCAATCGTGGTAAGTGAGTACTCGAATAATAAAGTTTATACGCAGCGCTTCGTCGTCTAAACGACCGGCTTCTTCGACGGGCAGCAGCGGATGTATTTTAGTGAATGTATCGGCATAGATACCACGAGTGGTGTCAAGAACACTGCCATCCGGCGTATGGCGTTTAACCCCGTACAGCCCGCAACTTGGGCTTCTATCCATAAACACATAACCACAAACGTTCGCTTGTTTGCGGGCTTGTTTTTCAGCGTAACTTACTAAGGCATCGGTCACATCAACGCGCTTGTCGAGTACACCTTTTACACGAATGGTTGAATCGCTTGCCGAGTTGCTTACTAGCTGAATAGGGTCTCTGGGAGTACCCATACCAATGGCGACTTCTGGGCAGATAGAAACAAAGCTAAACAAGCCACTAAGCACCTCTGTGCAAAATGCAGAGCGTTTATGAGTGCCATTGTAACGAACTTCTTCACCTAACAGGCATGAACTGATCCCTACAGTAATAACGGGTGAAGACGAGCGCTCCAATGGCCATGACATAAATGCTTAATCACTTTCTGGTTAAAAGAAACAAACCCACCGCAATACTGGCAGCGCCTGCAATATAATAAAACATCACTTTGTCGGTAAGTGAGCCCGTAACAGCTTCGGTAAGCTGAGCACCAACAGAACCAGACAGTTGATAACCGTAAATGGCAATACCTGCGCCAATAACAGCTAGGGCGATACCCACTGCTTTTGTAAGCATATTTGATTTATTCGACATAATAACTCCAGTTAAAAGAGAATCCATAATAGAAAGCATAGCTTACTAATAGAGATACAATGTCTTAATTC
>CALJVD010000199.1 GCA_937974825.1 uncultured Oceanospirillaceae bacterium
ATAAGCCATTGAATATAAAAGATAAAAATGTCTTGTTTACAATAGAGTGGGAATAATATAGAAGCCGCTTTTATAGCGGCTTTTTTGTGGGCTAGCGCACTACATTTAAACCTGTGCTGTGGGTATTAACCATAAACTAGCCTATAATAGTTTAGATTTTTTTATTGATGAGAGTAGTTATGGATTGGTACCGCGTTGGTCGCACACTATTGTTCCAATTGCAGGGTGAAACTGCCCACGAATTCGCCTTAGATATGCTTGGAGCCAGTGAGCGTTTAGGCCTATTAAAATTGATGAGCTCAGAACCCAAGTCACATCCAGTAACTGTGGCGGGTATTGAGTTTCCAAACCCTGTTGGTTTAGCGGCAGGCTTAGATAAAAACGGTGACTATATCGATGCACTGGCACGATTAGGCTTCGGCTTTATTGAAATTGGTACTGTCACTCCGCGTCCACAGCCAGGCAATCCAAAACCTCGTATCTTCCGTATCCCTGAGCGCAAAGCCATTATTAACCGTATGGGTTTTAACAATAAAGGGGTCGACTACTTAGTTGAGCAAGTAAAGAAAGCTAAGTATAAAGGTGTATTAGGTATCAATATCGGTAAAAACTTTGATACCGCTGTAGAAGATGCCACATCCGACTATCTTATCTGTCTAGATAAAGTCTATGAGCATGCAACCTACATCACTATCAATATTTCTTCTCCAAACACTCCAGGGTTACGTACACTGCAGTATGGTGATTCGTTAAAGAATTTATTAGAACCCATTAAGCAGCGCCAATTAGAACTAAGCAAAGAGTTTGGCTATAAGCCGGTATTCGTTAAGATCGCACCTGATATGAACGAAGAAGAAATTGAAACCGTTGCTCAGTGTTTAATTGAGTGTGAAATGGATGGCGTAATAGCAACCAATACCACGTTATCGCGTGATGGTGTGCAAGGCTATCAATACGGCAACGAAGCCGGAGGTTTAAGCGGAGCGCCGGTTAAAGAGCTGGCTAACGAAACCCTAGGTGTACTAGTAAAAGCACTGGATGGAAAGTTACCCGTCATAGGGGTGGGTGGCATTGTCGAGGGTGATGATGCTGCGAAAAAGATAAAACTAGGTGCGCAATTAGTACAAATATATTCAGGCTTTATTTATGAAGGACCTGAGTTAATCGAAGACTGTGTTGAAGAAATTCAAGACTTATACGATTAATCAATAAAAGCTCTGTAACATTACAGAGCTTTGCCTCTTGTTAATAAGTGTTAATAGGGGGCAGCCATGGGCGACTTGTTCAATGTAACAGCGACCATTTTGTGAATGCCAGAAACGCCGATATAACCATCCCAATGATCGGCTCGTCCGTCCCTCCAACCAGCTAACCAAGCGTCACGTTGTGGGCCGGCAGCAATAGGAGCAAGATCTTTAGAGCGGCGTTCAACACCAGCGCGATAACCGCGTGCAAAAGCTCTTTCTTGAAGGTCGCGTTTCTGTTTTTTCATAATTAGCATCCTCGCTTTTTATAGATTTGCTTGTACTTTTATTCTTAAATGAAATTAAGTACACCACTCTTGTAGCAAACTAATCTCGGCAGGGTAACAACTAAAAGCTTATAACTAAGTAAGTTTTTACAATTAAAAGATATAGATAAATGAGTTTCTCATCATGACTGAACCACAAAATCAAAAAACATTTTCTTGGCTAGCGACATGCCCTAAGGGAGTCGAATCTTTATTAGCTGATGAAATCAGAGACTTAGGCGGTGAAGTTGAGAGAGAAACTCACATGGGCGTTCACTGGCAAGGCAGTTTGAGTCAGGCTTATCGTTTTTGCCTATGGAGTCGCTTAGGTAACCGTTTGCTTTTACCCTTGCATGAAAGTCAGGTAGACAATGTTGAGCAAATGTATGAAGCGGCTTATTCGGTCAATTGGCCTGAAGTATTTGCGATTAACTCAACATTCAGAATCGACTTTCATGGCAGCAGTAACTTTATAAACAATACTCAGTTTGGTGCTCAGAAAATTAAAGACGCCATTGTCGACCGTTTTCGTGATGATACGGGCGCACGCCCTAACGTCGATAAGCAAGGCGCAATCCGCATTGAGGCACAACTCCGTAAAGGTAATATTTCTTTATACTTTAATTTTAGTGGCGACAGTCTACACAGACGTGGTTATCGATTGCAGCCAGGTAAAGCGCCTTTAAAAGAGAACTTAGCCGCTGCGATTTTAATTCGTGCCGGCTGGCCAGAACAGGCTAAGGCTGGCAAAAACCTGTTAGATCCTATGTGTGGTTCAGGCACTTTATTGGTAGAAGCCGGTATGATGGCTGCCGATATTGCACCAGGGCTTAATCGCCAATTGTGGGGTTTTGACGCTTGGCGTGGACACGAAAAAGCATTATGGCTAGCCGAAGTAGAAGAAGCGAGAGAACGTCGCACCGAAGGGTTAGCGAATATGACGAACCGTTTATACGGTTTTGATATCGATTACGAACAAATTAATGCCGCTCAGAAAAACGCGTATCGCGCCGGATTATCGGGTCATATTCATCTTGAAAAACGTGATGTTGAACAACTACGCATTAGCCAAGATAGCATTGCTCAAGGTGGTTTAATTGTTTGTAACCCACCTTATGGTGAGCGTTTAAGTGAACTGCCACAGCTTGCTCCACTTTATGAGCAGTTGCATGACGCCACCATGAAACTGCCCGAATGGAAGATGGCTATTTTTACCGCCAACACCGATTTAGCCAAAAGCATTCGTCGCCCACTCTTTAAACAGTACAACCTAATGAACGGACCAATAGCCACTAAGCTGTTGGTCTTTAATGAAGCGGATGAGCGCTCATTGCAGCCACGAGGCACACGTATTCATGGACCGGTAGAAGCGTTTGCCAACCGTCTTAAAAAGAATATGAAGCAGTTAAGCAAATGGGCAAAACGTGAAAACGTGTCTTGCTACCGCATGTACGATGCCGATATTCCCGAATACGCCGTCGCTGTCGACTTATACGAAGATTGGCTACACGTGCAAGAGTACGTCCCGCCTAAAACCATCGATGAAGCTGTGTCAGAACGTCGATTGCTCGATATTTTAGCGGTACTGCCCGAAGTAACCGGCATCTCTGCCGAGCGTATTATCCTTAAGCGTCGTGAGCGTCAGACAGGCAAGCGCCAATATGAAAAGCAAAGCACAGCAGAAGACTTTTTAACGGTTCGTGAAGGTCAGGTTGAGCTATACGTCAACCTGACCGACTATTTAGATACAGGGCTGTTTTTAGACCATAGACCTACGCGTTTAGAAATTGCGCAAATGGCCAAAGGTAAGCGCTTCTTAAACTTATTCTGCTATACCGGCACTGCCAGTGTGCATGCGGCCGCGGCGGGCGCTAAGTGTACAAGCATTGATATGTCACGCACTTACTTAAACTGGGCGAAAGATAACTTTCGTTTAAATCATCTAACCATCGATGATCATCTGTTTATTCAAGAAGACTGTGTGAAGTGGTTAGAAGAGGCGAGCACGACCTACGATTTAATCTTTATGGATCCGCCGACATTTTCTAACTCTAAACGTATGGAAGATGTGTTAGATATTCAGCGTGATCATACAGAGTTGGTTAAAAACGCCATGCGCTGCTTAAAGAAAAATGGTTTGCTGATTTTCTCTAATAACTTACGTAAGTTTAAATTAGACGAAGAGTTATTAGCTTTGTTTGATATCGAAGACCGTACCAAACAAAGCATTCCGTTTGATTATGCACGTAGAACCAATATTCACCATTGCTTCCATATTAAACATAAGGCAGATTAAAGCCGATCAGCGAAGAACTCTTTTACCTCTTTGCTGCGGCTAAGTGCATCATGGTATCCAAGGTCTATTAGCTCTCGGCAGTAGCCCTTGGAAAACAATAAGTAACTTAGTAAGCCTGAGCCAGACTGACTGGTATTACCACTGCCGCCTAAGGCTAAACGTAATGCCCAAGGCATTTCTTTTGCGTGCTTACCGGCGATTTCATCGATTGAAAAGCTTGGCTTAATTTCTAAAATGCCAACGTGCTTTAATTCCATCTCTTCTTTGTTGCGTACTTTCTCAGGAATTTTACTGACCGTTCTGTTGATACGGTGTAAACGTGCAACATCCGATTCCATACTATCTAAGAAAGCTGCGTTAAGCATATGACCCATAATACGAGCAGGCGAAGGGTAAGGCGAAAGAATCTCTTCTTTTTTGATCTTGTTGCTTTCACCGCTGACACCAATCACTAATATTTTTTCAGCGCCTAAGTGTAATGCAGGGCTCAATGGTGCTTGCTGACGGACGGCACCGTCGGCGTAGTATTCACGATGAATTTTGCGAGCAGGAAAGATCATCGGGATGGCCGAAGATGCTAACAGATGATTCAGCGTTAAACGGCTACGAATCCCTTTACGACGGGGGCGTTCCCAATTATTAATACTGTAATGGCCTTGGAAGAAACTAATAGATTCCCCCGAACTTAAGCTAGAGCAGTTAACCGTAATTGCATGCAAATGATTGTTGTCGATGTTTTTTTGAATATTGTCAAAATGAATGGCGTCTTGCAGTAGTTCTGTCAGAGGGGTGTTGTCTAAGACAGATACAATATCATTTTTAAAACGACGACCAATAATTAAGGTGCGGACTAGGCGAGCTAAAGAATAAGAGACGCCAGGGAAATCGGTACGATAGACTTGGTCACACTCAAAGGAGCCCCAGATGCGTTCAAGGTGGCGAACACCAATGCGATAGTTATCGGCAAAAGACGCTAACGCGATACCATTAATGGCACCTGCCGATGTGCCGGAGATAATATCGTATGGGTTAGGCAGTTTGCTGGGTAAGATTTTATTAATACCTTTGAGAACGCCTACTTGATAAGCAGCACGAGCACCACCACCAGATAAAATTAGCCCAACCTTGCTATTCAACAGAAAACCTCATTTCTTATAAGTTCTTATTCGTCTAATGCAGCGAGTATAGTGCATAATAGGCTCTTTTTGGAAAGCCGGAGTGCAATATGTTTACTGGTATCGTACAAACTAAATTACCTGTGCATCGTCTCGTGCGTCATGACGACTTTGCGACCTTTAGTTTTGACTTCTCAAGCGAGCTTTTAGAAGGTTTAAAAATTGGTGCATCTGTGGCTATTAACGGTACATGTTTAACCGTGCGCACCATTGAAAAAAATATCGTCAGCTTCGATGCCATTGAGCAAACACTTAAAGTCACTAACTTAGGTGCCTTAGTAGAAGGCAGTATCGTAAACATTGAACGAGCTGCGCGCTTTGGCGATGAAATTGGTGGCCATGTACTATCAGGCCATATCATGCAACAAGTAATTGTGTTAGATGTTATCGACACTGAGCGCAACAGAGTCGTTTGGCTTGAGCGACCCACCGTGTTAGTTCCTTTCTTGTTAGACAAAGGCTTTGTTGCTTTAAACGGCTGCAGTTTAACGATTGCAGAGGTTAAAGAAGACCGTTTCTCTGTTCATCTCATACCAGAAACACGTGATGTCACCACCTTTGGTGAAATTCAAGCAGGCGATAAAATCAACTTAGAAGTTGACTCTCAAACCCAAGCGGTAGTGGAAACAGTAAAACAATTGCTGTCTGATCCGCAGGTGTTAGCTCAAATTAAGTAAAAAATATCGGGTTAGAAGAATCTAACCCGAAGTCTGTGCATTAAGCGTTTTGTAAATAACGAATAATATCGGCAGACTCAAACATCCATTGCTCTTTACCACTGTCATCGGTGATTTTTAAGCAGGGAACAGTAGTGCGACCGGTTGCCTTGGCAAGCTCTTGACGCCATTTAGGATCGGAACGGAGATTTCGTTTTTCTACGTCAACGTTGATGTTAGGTAGCGCCATTAAAACACGAACGCAGAATGGGCATGACTCTGTGTAGTATAAAGCATATTTCATAAGTATCTCCTAAAGGGTTGGTATGGATTATACCGAACAATTAATTCTTTTTGTTGTAGCATTTTTAGCTAATTGGTTTTCAGCGTTAGCCGGTGGTGGCGCAGGCTTGATTCAGTTGCCTGCATTGATATTTTTAGGCCTACCTTTCCCTTTAGCTCTAGCAACTCATAAAATTGCAACGGTAGCCTTAGGAGCCGGTGCCACCTTACGCCATGTGCGTGAGGGACATTTAAATTTAAAGGTGCTGTTGTTGGTCTGTGCGGCCGGTGTGCCTGCCGTAGTAGCGGGCGTTTTCTTTATTTTAGATGTCGATCCACGCAAGTCGGAAAT
>CALJVD010000200.1 GCA_937974825.1 uncultured Oceanospirillaceae bacterium
TATGTCTTTATCTCTTTCTTCGCAGTTAATGGTCGTCGCTGTCGTCGGCTTCTTATGTCAGTGGGGTGCTTGGCGCGCCAAAATTCCTGCCATTCTTCCTCTTCTTCTTTGCGGTATCGCGCTCGGTGTTTTTGGGGTTATCAATACCAAGGACATTTCCGGCGATATATTAATGCCTTGGGTGTCTATTGCGGTTGCCATCGTACTCTTCGAAGGCTCTCTCACCCTCAAATTTTCAGAACTCAAAGGCTTAGCCAAACCCGTTCAGAACCTTGTCACAATTGGTGCCGGTATAACTTGGGCCATTATGACAGCGACGGCGTACTTTCTCATCGATGATTTATCGTTTGAGTTGGCGTTACTGTTTGGTGCCTTAGTGACGGTTACCGGTCCTACCGTTATTGTTCCTTTGTTACGCAGTGTACGCCCCGTTGCCAGTGTGTCTAGAATACTGCGCTGGGAAGGGATAGTCATTGACCCCATTGGTGCACTGCTGGCCGTTTTAGCGTATGAGCTTGTATTGGCACGTAGCAGCCAAGAGGCGTTACCAAGCGCCATTATGCTGTTTGCCTACACCACGGGCGTTGGCGCCATTGTGGGGTATATTGCTGCACGTGCGATGGGCGCTATCTTACGCCGTCACTGGGTGCCTGAGTATTTACGCAGTTATCTGGTTTTAGCCTTTGTAATTGGCCAGTACGTTTTGGTCAACGAGGTTGTGCAAGAGTCGGGCTTAATGGCAGTCACGGTTTGTGGTATTACGCTGGCAAACTTACGCGGCATCAATACGAATGACATTTTAAGCTTTAAAGAAAACTTAACCGTTTTACTGATCTCTGCCCTCTTTATTGTTCTGGCGTCACAATTAAACATTGATCAGTTAGTGTCTTTAGGTATCCCTGCCCTGATTATTTTATTGGTTGCACAGTTTATTGCCCGCCCACTGTCTGTTATCGCAAGTACACACGGCAGTAGCTTAAATTGGCGTGAAAAGGCACTGCTCTCTTGGATTGCACCACGCGGTATTATTGCTGCTTCGGTATCGGCTCTGTTTGCCGAACGTTTAGCCGGTGAGCATATTCATGGTGGCGAATTGATGGTGCCGCTTACCTTTATGATTATTATTGGTACGGTACTACTGCAAAGCTTAACCTCGCGCCCTATTGCTCGCTTATTAAAAGTGGCCGAACCTGCGCCTGTGGGTTTCTTAATTATTGGTGCCAACCCTGTTGCCCGTGCCATTGCTGAAGTTCTGCATAAGAACGATTACAGCCTAACGGTGATAGACACTAACTGGGGTAACATTAAAGAGGCACGCATGATGGGTTTGAAAACCTTTTATGGCCACCCTGTCTCCAGTTACGCCGACCGCGAGCTAAACTTAGTAGGCATTGGCCGTATGCTAGGCCTAAGCCAGTATCATGAGCTCAATACCGTTGCGGCCATGCGATACCGCATGGAGTTTGGTGAGCAGCATATTTACACGCTTACCGAAACCATTGGTAAAGATGACAAGCACACCGCTAACGATGAATACATGGGTAAATTCCTATTCCATGACGACCTAACCTATGAATTATTAGAGCGTTTAATGGATGAGGGTGCCCGCGTTCGTCAAACAAAACTAAGCGCTGA
>CALJVD010000201.1 GCA_937974825.1 uncultured Oceanospirillaceae bacterium
TGCAACGTTTCATGCACTGCTAACTCAGCACCGGCTTTTGACTCCATGCCTTAGAACCCCTAGCGTGTTAATGAATATATCGTTTAGTGTCTTAATGATAATAGAAAACCAAACGAAAAACTTAAGTTAAAAATAATACTGTACACAGATTGTGGTTAATCACATAATCAGCACAGTACGATAGTACCAATGACCAATACTATAATAATAACAAAGCGGTTCTTATGAATATCAAAAGCTCTATTACCATGCTGGCACTGTGCCTGGCTTTAACCTCAGTGGCTCAAGCAAATTCCACCGCGTCAGATCAAGAGAAACTTGATTTTATTGCCTCTAACTTTAACACGAACGCAACTCACAGCCGTTACTGGCAAAATGGTTGGTTAACCTTATTCAGTGGCAGCGCCTTAGTACACGCAGGCATTTGGGATCAAACTGGTAGTCAGAAAGAACGTTTCAATGCCAAAGTGACCGTCATTACCAGCACCTTAGGTGCTGCAGATATGCTGATTAACCCAATGAAAAGCCACAAATACGCAGAGCAGCTTAGTGAAGCTAATGTTTCGTTATCACAAGCAGAAAGTTGGCTTGAAGCAGCCGCTAAGCGCGAGCAGTATGAGCGCAGCCTTACTAATCATCTGTTATCAGGTTTAGTAAACGGCTTGGCTGGTTTGGCAGTGGCTAAAGACAGCGATAGCAATTCAGATGGCGTGATGACGTTTTTATCAGGCATGATTGCCACAGAAATTAAAATATTTACCTCACCTACCCACATGACAGAGGCTTGGCAGGCCTATCAACAGGGTAATCTTTCGTCATTAGCAGACCAAAGTGCTAAATCTCGTTGGTTTGTTACGGCGTCAGGGCCTGTATTGCAAGTGCAATATCAGTTTTAAGCAAACAATACCTGTGCAAATGTCTGCACAGGTATTCGTTTAGATTAATGAGTTAAGGTCTTTTCGATCCACTCATCTAACCAGAATAATGCGTCCTCATCGGGGTTAGCGGTTTCGGTAGCATCAATAGTGACACGAGGTACAGTTTGCGTTCCTTGCAACTCTAGAAAACGCTCTTCAAATAACAAGCCTGCATTACAAAAGGTATCATCGTAAGAGCTATCACCTAAACTGATGACCCCAAATGGACGCCCATTTTGTAGTGGAAATTGATCATCTAGCTCAACATAGAAGTGGGCAATATTCTCTGGCACATCACCTGAACCGGTAGTGGATGTACAAATTAACACGGCATCGGCAGCGGCTGCATTCATGGCAGCAACCGTCGCGTTATTATCTAATACAACCTGATGGCCCAACCCTTCAAGCTTTGATTTGAGCTCCTGCGCAACCGCTGTGGCTGTGCCGGTTACCGACCCTACAGCCAGATAAACAGTAGACATAGTAAAGTGTTTCCTAAAAAAATGGGGAGTATACCTGATCACTGTTGTTAGCTCTAACCAAGCATAAAACTGCAGCTAAATAACTAGACTACAATATTGTAGTACCATGCTAAATTTATACTGACTCAAATCACTTTGATATTACT
>CALJVD010000202.1 GCA_937974825.1 uncultured Oceanospirillaceae bacterium
GCCGCTTTTTTTATGGGTAACTAAAAGAGTTTAACGAGCAGGGCGAATAAACTCAGCCAGTGCTTTTTGTGTTCTGCCGTCCACCACAAGGATACTCATAACTTCTGCGCCAATGCCTTGAATGGTCTTACCGTTGTGTGAGTAACGTTTGATGCAGTTTTGGTTGTTACAAAAGCGTAAACCAACTTGCAAGTACGCGCTGCGTTCAGACGTCAGATCCCATGCTTTTTCAGGGCTTACACGCCAAATAAAGTCAGTAAACAAACCTTTATCCCAACTCCAGTTTGGATTTTTGTTTTCGAGTAGAGTGCGCTCTTTAACATTCGGAATAAGAGTCACTAGCTCGTCATTTGTATCACTTTCAGCTAACAACGTGATTTCTAATCCAGTACGTGAGTTCCATTGCTGAATTAAATCAGAGAATGCCGACGACAGTGACAAGCGACGCATACCGATAATAGTAAAGTTTTGGTGCTTTTCGTCGTAGTTATACTTTTCAGGCTGTAAGTCGATTTTAAAGAAATAAGTGTCGCTTAAATTGATATTAGCCGGTTGGCTAAATAACTGTTTGATCTCATTCTTCTTTAACACAGCTTGGTCTTGTAAGGTTTCGTAAGCTAATTGACGTCTTTCTATAATGCGTTGCTCGCGTTGTGCAGCAGCTTTACGGGCGGCGGCTTCTTCGGCGGCAATGCGTTGTGCTTCTAATGCCTGCATACGCAAGATTTCTTGTTTAGAAGGCCCGCAGCCGGTTAATAATAAAGAAAGAACAATTAAGCCGAGCAATGATTTCATGATAAACCTATTTATATTTGTTATTTGTTTAGTATCTAGGTAGAAAATTAAAAGAGTAGAATTTAAGCATAATTCTATTAATAATTGTCATAGGAATTGTACCTTTGTTGTAGTAGGGTACAACCTCTTAATTCCGTTCTCATAGGGGATAGTATGAAATTGATTAAAGTAGCACCAGCATTGGCACTGAGTGCATTATTATTAAGTGGATGTAACCAGGGGGAATCCGTGAAGTTAGAAAACCATATCGATCAAGCAAGCTATGGTGTCGGTTTAAATATTGGACGCCAGATTGCTCAAGATGATGTTGAAGTAAATGCCGATGCTATTGCTGCTGGTATTCTTGATGCGATTAACAACGAAGAACCACGCTTAACTGAAGACGTAATTGCTGCTGCTTTTGACCAATTACGTGAAGAGCAAATGCGTAAACAATCAGCGCTTGATGACGAAGCTGCTAAAGCGAGCGCTGCTTATTTAGAAGAAAACGCTACTAAAGATGGCGTAACTGTTACTGAATCAGGTTTACAGTATGAAGTGATCACTGCTGCCCCTGAAGGCGCTGCCAAACCAACAGCTCAAAGCATGGTTCGTGTTCACTACCACGGTACACTAACAGACGGTTCTGTATTCGACAGCTCTGTTGAGCGTGGTCAGCCTGCAGAATTCCCAGTGAATGGTGTAATTAGCGGTTGGGTTGAAGCTCTACAACTAATGAGCGTAGGTGATAAGTGGAAGCTAAGCATTCCTGCTGACCTAGCTTACGGCGCACAAAGCCCTAGTCCAAAGATTCCAGCAAACTCTGCTTTAGTATTTGAAGTAGAATTGCTAGAAATTCTAGACTAAACATAAGAGCGACCTTCGGGTCGCTTTTTTTTGCTTTAAATATAGAAAATAGTAGAAACGCAAAAGAAACAATAGAATGTATCAATTCATTGTTTTAAGTAATGATATGGAAATTTAAATAAGGAAGGAAAAAAGAGAATTGTTGAGTTGGCTCCCCGAACTGGACTTGAACCAGTGACCAATAGATTAACAGTCTACTGCTCTACCGACTGAGCTATCAGGGAACTTCTCAACAGCGGGGCGAATATTAAGGATAATCTTGGGGAAGGTCAATAGCTTTTTTAAAAAATGTTTTAGCATTTGAAATACTAAGATTCTGCTATGCTGAAAGAAGTACTTTTGTGTTTGAGGAAGCAAGGTGATTAAGCCAGAATTTGAACTGATATTGTTTGGTGGGTTGGGCGATTTAGCCAGTCGTAAACTATTACCCGCTTTATACTTTTTACAAAATGACGGGCGCTTAGGAGCCGGTCATATACACTTAGTTACTCGTCAAACAATGTCCCAAGCAGAGCTGGTCGATAAAGTAAAAGAAGCCTGTTTGAAATACATACCTGCGAAGTTTTTTATCGATGACCAATGGCAAGAGTTTGCTCAGCGTCTTAACTATATTTGCTTAGACGCTACAAAGCCTGAGCAGTTTAGTGCACTAAAAGAATCCTTACTAAATAAAACCAGTAATAGAGCCTATTACCTAGCGACTGGTTCAAATTTGTATATGCCAATATGTGAAGGGTTAAAGCAAGCAGGGCTTATTGAGCAAGAAAGTAAGGTGGTGCTAGAAAAACCAATTGGCCACGACTATGACTCGGCTCAACGAATCAATGCTACCGTTAAAGAATACTTCACAGAAAAACAGATATATCGAATTGACCATTACCTTGGCAAAGAAACCGTACAAAACTTATTGGTACTGCGTTTTGCTAACTCAATTTTTGAGCATCAATGGAATCAAAAATACATAGATCATATTCAAATTACTATTTCAGAAACCCTTGGGGTTGAAAATCGAGCAGGTTTCTATGATTCCGTCGGCGCCATGCGCGACATGTTACAAAATCATTTACTGCAACTGCTGTGCATGACTGCTATGGAACCGCCGGCTAAATTAGAAGCTGACTGTATTCGAGATGAAAAAGTTAAGGTGCTAAAGGCGCTAAAACCCATTGAAGGTCCCGATATTAGCACCAGTGTTGTTTGCGGACAGTATGCAGCAGGAGTCTCTAAAGGAGAGCCTGTTCCAAAATATAGAGATGAACCCGGTGTCGCAGCAAACAGCAGCACTGAAACCTTTGTTGCTGTTAAAGTAGAGATTGAAAACTGGCGCTGGGCCGGTGTTCCGTTTTACCTAAGAACGGGTAAGCGACTTCCTGAAAAAGCGTGTGAAATAGTCGTCACCTTTAAAGAAATTCCGTACTCGTTCTTTCCATTGCTGCATAAGAATACGTTAGCCAACAAGCTAACCTTTAGATTGCAGCCCGATGAAGGCATTCGCTTATCACTTTGTGAGAAACGCGTAGGCCCCGGCATGAACGTACAACCAATGAATTTAAGCTTGAATCCTATTGACGCTCATCAAACACGAGTGCCAGAAGCGTATGAGCGATTGCTTCATGATGTATTAACCAGCAATCAAACCTTATTTTTAAGAGACGATGAATTGCTTGAAGCCTGGCGTTGGATCGATCCAATGCTGTCATTTTGGAAGAACGAAAAGCAAGAACCTGAAACCTATACTTCCGGTAGTTGGGGGCCTGCAGCCGCGACATTATTGTTAGCGCGAGACGGACGCTTATGGAATGAAAGTACCTAAAAAGAATATCTAAGAGAGGTGCGTATGCAAGATCTAAAATTTACCGACGCCAAAACATTAGCAAAACAACTGGCAGAAGAATTGGCCAGTCGCATGCGAAAAACGATAGAAAAAGAGGGCGAAGTTGCTGTGGCTTTTAGTGGCGGCAGTACGCCGGCTAAATTTCTACAAGAGTTATCTAAGCAGTCTCTCGAATGGAAAAAAGTAACAGTCACATTAGTAGATGAACGTTGGTGTGATGAAACCGACCCTGCCAGTAATGCACGTTTAATTAAAGACAATTTACTGCAAGACGATGCAAAAAAAGCATGGTTTGTGCCACTTAAAAATAATGCCGCAACGCCTGTTGATGGCTATATGGAGTGTGAAAACCGTTTGCACGAACAAATTAAAACGTTGCATTACGCGGTACTTGGTATGGGCACTGATGGCCATTGCGCTAGTTGGTTTCCAAACTCAAAAGCCTTAAATGACCTTCTTTCGGATGATCAGCGTGCACGCTGCCAGCCCGTCATGGATGCGCCTCATTTTGCGCAACGAATGTCGTTAACATGGTCGTTTCTATCTACCTGTAAACATTTATTTTTACACTTTGAAGGTGAAGAAAAAAATAAAGCATTTGCTAAAGTAGGCTCAATAACGGACATAAAAGACATAGAATCGATGCCAGTAAGAAAATTACTGTCGCAAGGCCAAGTAGAGCTCACTGTTTATAGAACACGAAGTTAGGAGTTTAAATGCACGCACAGTTGCTTGCCGTTACAGAGCGTATTATTAATCGCAGCAAAGACAGTCGGGCACGTTACTTAGAGTTTATTGAGAAACAACAGCAAACCAGCCCTACAAGAGGCAAGCTAAGTTGTGGAAACCAGGCGCATACCTATGCGTCTGCTCCCGCCGATGAAAAACTCATACTGAAACAAAATCATCGTGCGTCAAACATAGGTATAGTCAGTGCCTACAACGATATGTTGTCAGCGCATGCACCTTATTATCGTTATCCTGAACAGCTAAAAGCCGCCTTAAAAAGAGCCGGGCACGTAGGTCAAATGGCTGGCGGCGTCCCTGCCATGTGCGATGGCGTGACTCAAGGGCAACTGGGTATGGAATTATCTTTATTCAGTCGTGATGTGATAGCCCTCAGCACAGCAGTGGCTTTGTCACATCAGGTATTTGATGGCGCCTTACTCTTGGGTATATGCGATAAAATCGTACCTGGCCTGCTTATGGCTGCACTACGCTTTGGGCATATTCCAGCGGTCTTTGTTCCTGCCGGACCTATGTCTACAGGTATCAGTAACAGCCAAAAGGCCAATGTCAGACGCTCTTATGCCTCTGGCGAAGTAGGGCGTGACGCTTTATTAGACAGTGAAATGCAAGCCTACCATGAAGCCGGTACCTGTACGTTTTACGGCACGGCTAACTCCAACCAAATGCTGGTTGAAATAATGGGGCTGCAGCTACCTGGTTCATCGTTTGTGCACCCACAAGATCCATTACGGGCAGCTCTTACCGATTATGCCGCTCAACAAGTGTGTGAGATTACCGCACAAGCGCCCGGTTATATGCCTATCGGTCAATTAGTTGATGAGCGTACTATGGCCAATGCCATCGTTGGTCTTCTGGCGACGGGTGGCTCAACTAACCATAGTATTCACTTGTTAGCCATTGCTCGCATGGCAGGTATCAAACTCGACTGGCAAGATTTTGCCGACTTATCTGACATTGTTCCTCTGTTAGCGCGTGTTTATCCCAACGGAGAAGAAGATATTAATGCCTTCCATCAAGCCGGCGCTACGCCTTTTATTATTAAAGAATTGTTAGATGCCGGCTTATTACATGAAAACGTCAATACTATTTTAGGAAAAGGCTTACGTCAGTTTACCCAGATGCCCGCCTTAAATGATCAAGGCGAGTTAACTTGGCATGCAGCTGCTAATGACAGCTTAAACCCTAATGTGCTCTCTAAAAGCCAGACGCCTTTTATGAGTGAAGGTGGTTTGAAACTGCTAGAAGGCAACCTAGGACGGGCCATAATGAAAGTTTCAGCCGTCAGTGATGACGATTGGGTTATAGAAGCACCGGCTCGAGTCTTTAAGCATCAGCAAGATGTACTCGATGCGTACCACGCAGGTACTTTGAATCAAGATGTTATTGTTGTTGTCGCAGGACAAGGCCCAGCGGCCAATGGTATGCCCGAGCTGCATCAGTTAACGCCAGCACTCTCTAATATTAAAGGCGCGGGCTTTAAAGTGGCATTGGTCACCGATGGTCGCTTATCTGGCGCGTCTGGCAATATACCTGCCGCCATTCATGTTACCCCAGAAGCAGAGCATGGTGGCGCTATTGCTCAAATACAAGATGGTGACCTGATACGATTAGACGCTCATAAAGGCACGCTAGACGTTTTAGCAACAGGATTTGAACAACGACCTAAACAATCGTTTAAGCATAAGGCATCGGTAGGGATGGGGCGTGAGCTGTTTTCAGGATTTAGAGGCCGAGTCGGGCGCGCAGACGCCGGTGCGTTAAGCGTATTTTGGTCAGAGGAAGACGTAAATGAAGGATAAGACAACGAGCGTTTGGCCAAGTTGGTTAGCACAAGCCAAACCCTTAGTTCCGGTTTTGGTGTTCGATGACTTAAATGATGTCGTACCAGTGGCGCAAGCCTTAGTTGATGGTGGTGTCACATTATTAGAAGTGACCTTGCGAACCCCAATCGGCTTAGACGCCATAGAGCTTATTAAAAATAGAGTCGAAGGGGCGATTGTCGGAGCCGGTACAGTGACCACAGCGGCGCAATTGGAAGCAGCGGTTAAGCGGGGGGCAGAATACATCGTTAGCCCTGGGATAACTGATGAGCTCCTACAGTCCGCTCAAACTTGGGGTGGGCCCTATTTACCCGGCGTGGCAACGGCCAGTGAAGTCATGCAAGCCATGACCGCTGGGTTCTATTACCAAAAGCTCTTTCCTGCCGCCGTCGTGGGTGGCCTGTCTATGCTGAAAGCGTTACAGGGCCCGTTTCCAGAGGTTCAGTTTTGCCCAACAGGGGGTATCGGACAAGACAGTTACCCAGACTACTTAAGGCTGAGTAACGTGTTTGCCGTCGGCGGAAGTTGGTTAACGCCTAAAGCGCTTATTGTGAAAAAAGACTGGCAGGCATTATTTAACTTAGCCGCTTCAAGCTAGCGGCATCAGTGTGCTGAGCGCCAGACCAAGGCCACCACTGGCTAAAACAACCAACCATGCGGGTAGTTTCCAAAACATCAAAGCGACTAACGCAAGCAATGCTAATCCAAAATCTTTGGGGGAATGTATGGCACTGGTCCAAACAGGTTGGTACAAGGCTGCGACTAATAAGCCCACAACCGCTGCATTAATCCCTAATAAAGCCGCTTGAGTGCGCTGATTTTTACGTAGTTCTTCCCAAAAAGGAAGGGCGCCAATAACAAGCAAGAAAGAAGGAGTAAAAATAGCGACTAAGCAAATAATTGCTCCTAACCACCCTGTAGGTGCGTCGTTCATAGAAGCACCTAAAAAAGCAGAGAAGGTAAAGAGTGGGCCAGGCAC
>CALJVD010000203.1 GCA_937974825.1 uncultured Oceanospirillaceae bacterium
CTACTCATGATAACAACCCCCGCGACCGATGAATAACGCAGCACCTTTAGCGCCTGGCTCTGGCGGAATCAGCCCATTGGCGCAGCCAGCTTTATCCAGCATACGCAGCATCCCAAGCTGACCACGGTAAATATCGCGCAGCTCAGTGTAACGGAACGACCGTGAAGCGCCGCTAGGAGCCGTCTGCGAGCTAATGTAGCGATTCCCCGAGCTAAGACCATAGAGAGCCACTAAATAACTCAGAATAAGCACCTGCGTAGCCATAGGGTAGCCATTAGCGGTCATGCACTTGCTAATATCAGAGAAACTTGCCAGCCACGCGTTGATAATCAGATCAGGCGGCGTGATCCCAAGCTCGGACAAATATTCTTTTGCTTGCTCTAGTGTAATCATTTTGTTTCACCTATAAAAAAGCCCCACTAATTGTAGCAGGGCTTAGGTTTAGCTAGCTGCTACTTCTTTGGAGTAGCTTTAGCAGGTGTAGCCACTTCGATTGGAGCAGCCTTTACATGCGACTCAAGCGCAGGGTGCAGCTTGTCGGTTTCGATCACTTCACCGACTTGCTGACCTTTGCGCCATGGGTTTACAACAATATAACGCTTCATTACACAAGCTCCGCAAAGTAGAACACACCACTGTTAGCACCACGGCGTTTAACCTGAACACCGTAGGCACAGCTAATATCCATGTTGAAGTTAGCGCGTAGCTCTAAGCGTGGCACTGGAACAACTTGGATCGCTTGACCTGTTGGCAGCTCAAGGAACGACTTGCTGTTAACGTAGGCGATCATTTCGTTACCAGTTAAACCAGTGGTGAAGCCTGGCACGTCAGACTCGTACGCAACCTGAATGGAGTTAATCATCGGGTGTTTTTCTAGCACGCGCTGCAAGATGGTCTTGTCAACGTTTAAGCCGGTGAAGTCATTACGCAAGTTAGCGTAAATCTCTTTAGACACCCACAGGTCAACGCCAGTGGTGTTGTTATCGAACATCACACCTTCAAACACTTCCGCGAAGAACTTCATCACGTCAGCTTGTGCAGCGGTGGTTAAGTCGATATTTGCACCTGAAGCGCCTAAGTCGACCTTTTCAGTGTTGCGGTGGTTTTTCAGGCCTTGACCTTTGAAGCCAGCCTCGCTGATACGATCCGAACCGGTAAGCGCATACTGAGC
This sequence comes from uncultured Oceanospirillaceae bacterium, assembly GCA_937974825.1. Lineage (GTDB taxonomy): Bacteria > Pseudomonadota > Gammaproteobacteria > Pseudomonadales > Oceanobacteraceae > Venatoribacter. Next base: position 1,172 of record CALJVD010000203.1, read on the forward strand.
AACGGCACTCATGAACACCTCAAGCTTAGCGGTCTGCGAGTCACGCAGTAAAGCGATACCATCGGTGCGGTTGCCAAGCTCATGACGCCAGTTAACACCAAAGCCAGCGGTGAACATTGGGATCGGGTCAGCATCGTGCGCATAGCTAGTGTGGTCAAATCCGAATGGTGATTGACCGTCCATGCTCACTTTCACTTCGTTATGGATCGTGCCGACGTTATTCCAAGTCTTCACCGTTTTACCAAGCGGTAAAGGGGTAGCCAAGGATTGCAGCGCGCGATACAGCTCAGTGCCACGGGTGTTTTCAGCATACTCTGCGGTAGTGCGGTCGATCTCTAACCAGCCTTGTTTATCAAGCACTAGAGCACGGTTAATGGCAGCGGTTTCAGCATCAAATACAGACTGCTCGGCTAACGCCTGCTGTCGTGCGTTGAACTCCATACGCTGAGCCATTTCGCGCTTGAAGTGATCCGCTAGCACTGGATGCTGAGCGATGGTCTTTTTGTTTGCAATAATCATTAGTTAGCCACCTTTGCAATGGCAAGCTTGTTGCCTTGAGCCGGAATAGTAAAGTCTTCTTGAGCGAACAGAATCGGAGCATCTGCCTCTAGTGCAAACGCACCATCAGCACCGATAGTTAAGCCAGCGTCTTTAGTCCACTTCTCACCTGCGATACCCATTACAGCCAAGCAGCGAGAATCGTCTAGGTATTCACCTTCGATTGAATCACCTGCTGGGATCGCATCAGTAGCGGTTAAGCCCTGCAATACAGCAACGCTCGCCACATAGACTTCAGTCTTACCGTAGTCAGCAGCGGTCGCTTGCACGAATTTATTATCAACAATCTTGATTGCAGTGCCCGGCATAATATCTGCATCAGATACGCGGGTTTCTGTCTTGCTCTTGCCGTCAATATTGACGCGCGATGGACGGTATGCCATATCTATTGCTCCTTATCGCTCGTAGCCAGTTAAAAGGTTTTCATCGGCGCCAGGCTGGAAGCTGTTACCGACACGATCAACGGATTGCAGCTTAGCCACAGCCTGATCCAGTGCGTTACCAGCCAGTGCATTGGCAACATCTTCACCTAGCTGCTCTGCAACAATCTTGCGCTTGTCAACTAGTGCCGCGTTTTGCGCTTCTGCCTTTTCTGCTTTCAGCTGCTCGATTTCTTCTTTAAGCGGGGCTACAGCCTTATCCATTTGCTCAGCCACAGCAGCTGCGGTTTGCTCAGCATTGGCTTGTAACAGCGCCTGCATTTCTTCTTTCGTCATTTTATCCACCTGTACAGGGTTAGACTTTGGTTTTAGTGCGTTCCCGATACGTTCCCACACCGTTTTTTGTTTGACTTGAACCGCTTCACCGATCAATTCAGACTCGCTGTAGCCTTGCTCGAAGTCTTTTCCATCCACGTTATAGTATAACTTATCATCTGTAAAATCTATCAGCCAAGCATCATCAGGCAGCATAGCGGCTAGATTCTCGCGCTTCTCGCTGTTTAACTCGCTATTGATTACCTGTAATTGGTCGCCAGCGGAGTTAACGAACACGCCCACGCCTTGATCTGGAGTGGCTGCACCTTGTTCTCCTAACAGAAAGCAATCATGGTCAAACACCATCTTGCGTGCTTCGTGCTTGTAAGGCTTGCCATTCACTGCGATACGCTCAAGAACTAAGCCCGTGCTCGTATGGATCGGCTGCTTAGCGTTGATAGCTTCGATCAGATCAGGTGCGTTACGCTCCGCGAATTCTTTGTCAATCCACTTCTCAAGCCATACGCGACCGTCTTTGCGCTCCACGTTGCGGTTAATTGCGCCCACGTTGTACAGGTACGCTTCGGGGTGGCTGGCAGATACATACTGCCCATTGACCATAGGGTGGCCAAGTGGTGCTGCTGTGCCTTCCAGTGATTTATACGACTTCTCGATCTCGTCAGCTGGATACATGATCCCGTTCATAACCACGTTATCGGGAAGTGTTG
>CALJVD010000204.1 GCA_937974825.1 uncultured Oceanospirillaceae bacterium
AGCTCCAAGCTCCAAGCTCCAAGCTCCAAGCTCCAAGCTCCAAGCTCCAAGCTCCCAGCCTACATCATGGCACCAACACCCGCAGGGGCTGAGTTTCCATTACCACTGTAATAGGCAGCTTGGCCAACGAGTCGCCATCCGCCTGTACAGGCTCAGGCTCGGTTTGATTGATTAACTCTATTTTCACTTCTTTGGCAGGAAGAGAGACTACGCCTGGCATTTTCTCAACCATGCCAAAAGGCAAGCCAATCAGTGAAAACAATAAGCCCCACATACTCTTACCATTAAGCATAAGGACTTGAGTGGTGTCTGAACTTAAATCGGCCTGACGTGATATCACAAACGAGCCGCCGTATAAGCGACCATTAGTAATAACCACAGAATTGGCAATATATTCTTTACCATCCACCAGCAAACGATATTCTTTTTTACCAAAATGTCGCAGCTGTTTAAGCATGGACAGCACATAAGCGAGTTTACCCACTTTCTTTTTCAGGTCTAAATCAACGTTATCGACGACCCAAGCGTCATACCCCACACCCGCCATTAACATAAAACGCCTATTGTTAATGCGCCCTGGGTAAATCGGCTTTTCTTTACCCTGTAGTATGATCTGAGCTATCCGCTTAGCATTACGTTTAATCTTAAGCTCGCCCGCCAACACATTAGTGGTTCCGGTTGGAATCAAAGCCAAACGAAAGCTGCTGCTGTCTTTGTTTTTTAAACCGTTAATCGCCTCGTTAATAGTGCCATCACCACCTGCTACTGCGACCACATCTAATGGGCCTGAATAGTTTTCTAAATAAGCTGTCGCATCGTTAGCAGCCAAGGTTAGGTAGAGCTCTACTTCGGCACCCCCTGCTTTGAGTTCTTCTTGAACCTGTTCGACCAGTGCCTGATTCGCATTACCTGAGGTGGGGTTAGAGAGTATTAATACTTTCATTTTGTTCTTCTATTGTATGGTTGCAGTATCTGACACTAAACAAGCCAGCATTTGCTCTTCTAGGTCGTTACTTAGTAAGGGTTTACTGTCGATTATCTCAAGACGGCTTTCATCAAGATCACGCGTTTTCATTTCGCTTAGCACTTGGTCACGCATATTAAAAATAAGCGGTCCTTCATCGGTGCAGATAATGCCTTTTAGCCGCTCAACCTCTAAGCCATTCACCCAATCACGCAGCTTTTCTGCAGAAAAAACAGGGTTAGGCTTTAAGATCCAGCCTATCGAAAAATGTCCTTGGCCTTTATTTTCAAAGCGTCGGAAGGTTTCATGCTCTTGCAAAGGTAAAACAATGGTTAGATTGTCTTTTGTACGGTGCTGATGAGCATTTGGATGCACCGCTAAGCGCTCTGCATTATAAGGATAATCCAACAACTCAATACTGGCTTGTCCTTGTATAACCCAAGCCGAAGCGGCCTTTAAGGGCTGAGCCTTGGCGAGCAGCTGTGCAAAAGCCGCCTGCGCTTGTTCATCAGCTAGGTCTGTTTTATTCGCCACCAGCACATCAGCCAACTGTATTTGATCAACAAAAACTTCATTTTCTAAGTACTGAGTGTTTAACAAATGACGGGGATCAAGCAGACACAAAGTAGCCCCCAGACTAAGGACATCTTGGTAATTTTCATCTAAGAGGGTTTGAATGATATTGCGCGGATGCCCAAGACCGGTGGGTTCTATTAGAAGCACATCGGGTTTCTCGCGTGCAATAAGCATATTTAAGCCCATTTGAAAGGGTAAGCCTGAGACGCAACATAAACAGCCGCCGGGCACTTCTCGAACCGCCACTCCAGACTCTTTAATAATGGCACCATCAATCCCTACTTCACCGAACTCATTAACCAGTACAGCCCATTTTTCATGGGCTGGTTTTTGCGATAACAAATGCAGGATAGCGGTGGTTTTCCCGGTTCCTAGAAAACCCGTAATCAGGTGCACTTTGGTCATAAACTAGCCTTAGAATGCCTTGCCTAAGTTTTCTTGAATGGCTTGGGCTTCTTTTACCGTGCGCGTTAGAATTTCTTCTACCGTCGCAATATCGTTAATAAGCCCTTGGGTTTGACCGATAAACTGAACACCTTTGCTTAGGTCGCCATCCACGGTGGCCGCCTGAATTTTTGGCACACTGGCACCAAAATATGCGAGCAATTTCACTTTATTAACCATCAGCAACATGCCGGCCAATACTTTCCAGATGGATTGATTAACGATTTTAGCGGCCTTAGTTGCTTGCCAACTGGCTTGTATAAAGCCCATTGGTTTGCGAGTAGCTTTAATCGAAGCAGGCGTGCGCATAACCCGTGCATACAAGCCATCAAAGTTGTTTGAGTAGATAGTATCTTGCTCTGATTTTTCTAAGACTGCGTTTTTAGTGTTTTGATGCAGCGGACTTTCTTTACTGGTTGCTAAGCGTGATCCCATAGCAATGCCATCAGCGCCCAAAGACAGCGCTGCCAACAACCCACGTCCATCGGCAAAGCCACCCGTTCCAATAACAGGAATATCAACCTTGCTAGCTATGGCAGGAATTAACACCAACGAAGTTACCGCCCCACCATGAGCTGCAGCTTCGTGACCCGTGACAAGAAGAGCATCGGCGCCAATTTTTTGCGCCGACAAGGCGTGTTTTTCGCTAACCACTGTGGCAATGACTTTGCCACCGTACTCGTGGGCGCGTTTCACTATCCAGTCTCCCTTACCTAAAGAGAAGTTAATGACTGGGACTTTTTCATCTAAAGCGACCTCAGCATTTTCTTTGGCACCAGGCATAAGCAACGTAACACCGATACCAAAAGGCTTATCTGTGAGCTCTCGTATTTTTTGAATAGCGGCTTTCGTTTCTGCAGGCGATAACGGACCGGAAGCCAGAATGCCTAAACCACCGGCATTCGATACTGCTGCAACCAGTTCTGGGGTTGAAATCCAGCTCATACCCGGCAATAAAATTGGGTATTGGATATTCAAGAGTTCTGTAATACGAGTTTTCATAGAGACATCCTTAATTTGGATGTCGCTATCCTAAAGCGCAATGAGCTGAAAAGAAAGTTATGGCTTAGGTAATAACAGCTGTTGCTGCTGTCTTTGCTGCACGAATTCCATAAACTGTTGTTGGCGTTGTTCGGGGGTCATATCACGTAACTGCTCAATATGCTGCATGCGTATTTCGCGTTGTGTTGTGATTTCTGGCTGAAGACGTTGTTGTTGCTGAATAGAGTGGTAAAAATTATCTAAGGCTTGGCGCTGTTCGGGGCGCAGGTTATTCCATTCGATAGACATAGCCGGATCTGCAGCAAGTGTTTGTGCAGAGCTGAACAAGGTGAATGATAATGTTAACGGCAATAGGATGATTTTCATTATTATAATTCTATTTTTTCGTAGACTACTCTTATCGCGACAAGACCTAATTTTAATCATATTTCTTAGGGAAGACACACTTTTTCAAGTAAATGCCAAGTAAAGCTCTTATGCTTTGCTGCTTAGAGGCAAACGTATTAGTACTTCTAACCCTCCACTTTCAGCATTCTTCAAGCCAAGACTACCGTTATGATAATGCACGACACGTTGTGCAATTGCTAGTCCTAGCCCAAAGCCTCGGTGCCCTTGCTGTAGGCTATCAATGGAGCGTTCACGAGCCTGTTCTGCACGCACAAAGGGGCGCAACAAGTCTTCTAGCATTTCTTCGGGAGCGCCTGCACCATGGTCTCTAATGGTCAGCTCAACGTAATCTGTTACCTTTAAAGAGACCTGCACGCTTGTAGCAGGTGCTGTATGTATTAAGGCATTGCGTAAGATATTTTCAAAAGCCGACTGTAATAAGCGTGCATCACCCCGCACCCAAACCGTTTTATTTGGGTAAGTAAATTCTATGGTGTTTTTAGCGTACTCAAACTGAGCATCATCAACCACGCTCTGCAGTAATTTACCGCAATCTAAGAGTTGCCATTGCTGCTTATCTTGCAAGGTCTCTAAACGTGCCATATTAAGCAAATCTTCAATAAGCTCATTGAGTCGTGAGTTTTCCAGTTCAATACGTTCTAAATACTCTTCTTGCTCAGGCACAGCATCTAATCTTGCCAACTCTAACGCTATGGCACTGCGTGCTAGTGGCGAACGCAACTCATGGGAGACATCACTTAATAATTGTCTTTGCTCGGCTAGCAGGCGTTGGATGCGTTGCGCCATGGCTTCAAACTCACGGCCTAGCTCACCGACCTCGTCTTTTCTCTTAAGCAAATAAGACGATATATGAACCGGCCATTGACCGTGTGCAAACGCACGCACACTGCGCTGCAAAGCCAGTAATGGCTGCGTCAGGTATCGAGATAATAAATAGCCCCAAACCGCAAACAAAAGAAACGAAGCGATCACACCCCAAGCTAAATAGGCAGGTAAGTTAAACACTGCCAAGGGATGTAAAAATTCAACGACCAGCAAATAAATATTACCGTCGACCGATCGGATGGGGGATTTCACTAAAATTTCTGAATAACCCAGAACGTTAACTTGAGCGCTATAAGAGTCTGCGGCTAATGCGTAACTAAGCACAGCCTCTGGAACTTCTGGGGTTAAACTGAGCCCACGACTATCGATAACGTAAGCATTAACACTGGGATGGCGTTCAAAAGTTAACAACCACTCGAGCAATAGTGGCTCGCCACCGCGTTGTAACATCAGCTCTGCTGCTGAAATATAACCGCCGGTGGGCGCAATCAGGTTAATTGAATCATTCGACCATTGTCGGTAATACATCGCTAACAGCAAAGTCACTAAGGTCGTTACCAAACTAGTAACAACGAACGCTGAGTAAATTTTAACGAAGATACCGCGCATATAAAATTATTCTTCCAGTGCGTACATATAACCAATACCGCGCATGGTACGAATACGTGCTTCGCCTTTACGGTTATTACCTAGCTTTTTGCGTAAATTACTTAAGTGCATATCTAGGCTTCGGTCAAACATGGTAAGTGAGCGCTGCAGTGACTTTTCAGCCAGCTCATTTTTTTCAACCACACTACCAGCCTCACGCGCTAACACTCCTAAAATATTAAATTCGGTTATGGTTAGCTCTAACGGTTCGCCTTCTTTTAAAACTTGGTGCTGATCAAAATCAATCAGTAAATCATCAACCTCAAGTTGAGCATCAGCGACATCGCTCGAGCGACCTCTGCGTGTAATGGAGCGTAATCTAGCAGTTAGCTCTCTTGGATTGCAGGGTTTAGGCAGGTAGTCATCGGCACCTATCTCTAAGCCGCTAATACGATCCATTTCGTCGCCTTTAGCGGTTAACATTAATACTGGGATATCGCTGCGCTGGCGAATGGACTCTAATACTTCTAGGCCATTTCCTCCTGGCAACATAATATCGAGAATGATGGCATCGTATTTACCGCTTAACGCTTCGGTTAGACCGTCATTAGCATTGTGTACTGCCTGAACACGAAATAACTCACGTTCCAGATAACGTTTGAGCAAAGCACACAACTCTTGATCATCATCAACCAATAGTATGTTCATG
>CALJVD010000205.1 GCA_937974825.1 uncultured Oceanospirillaceae bacterium
CAGCAGTGTTTGCAGAAGAAGAGTCTACCCGACTTACCGATGTAGTTGTGTCTGCGGCAGGGTTTGAACAAAAGCTTACTGAAGCGCCCGCCAGTATTTCTATTATCGATGAAACAGAGTTGCGGTCGCGTCCTTACTTAACATTGTTGGATGCCGTGCGTGAGTTGGAAGGTGTGGATATTGGTGAAACTAATGATAAAACAGGCCAAGGCAGTATTTCGATCCGTGGTATGGGCGCTGATTACACGTTGGTCTTAATTGATGGTAAGCGCCAAAACAACCACGGCAATATTTATCCAAATAACTTTGGTGGCAATCAGTTTAGCAATATGCCACCTTTAGAAGCCATTGAACGTATCGAAGTTATCCGTGGTCCTGCATCTACCCTCTATGGTGCAGACGCTATGGGTGGTGTGATAAACATTATAACCAAGCCCATTAGAGACAACTGGGGTGGCTCTATTAGTCATAGTCGCACCTTCCAAACAGATGATGCTTACGGTAACGATATTACTACCGATGCCTACGTCTCTGGCCCTTTAATTGAAAACACATTGGGCATGGCCATTCGTGGCAGCATGTATAACAGACTTGAATCTAACCCTGTATTCAGTGATGTAACAGACCCTAATGGTGTCGAGCACTCGCGCGCTTTAGGATTTGGTAGTGGTGGTAAAACAGTAGATAACGAAAATACCTCCATAGGTGCGTCGTTAATCTGGACACCGACCGCTAAACAAAAAATAGCCTTTGATATAGATGCTTATAAACAAAAATACGATAACCGTCCTCTTATAAATGATGAGGGTGAGTTTGAATATCCGTTAGGCACAGTAGATAGCATTGATACAATTTGGCGAGCCAGTGGTACAGGGGCAACTAGGCGTGCAGACCCACGTACAGGTTACGTAGCAGACCAAGAGTTCACCCGTGAAACCATGGCGATAACCCATGAAGGCGAATGGAGCTTTGGTAGTAGCTTTGTGTCTTTGCAGCAGGTTAAAACCAATAACAATGGCCGTACCTTACCCTTTACAGTAGCCGAAAGAGTACAGCAGTTAGAGATGATTGATGGCACGGGCGCATATGCGACCATGAATGAAGATGACAGAAAAGCCGCTGCCGAAGAAGCCTTCTTACCACGCCCTAAGCGTACAATGGAAAGCCAACAATACGTATTAGACGCAAAGTTAGACGTTCCTTTTGAGCTTGCTGGTCAACACACTGCCGTGGTTGGTGGTCAGGTAATACGTGGCGAGCTTTCAGACGATGTGTTCGGCATGGAAGAAAGCAATGCAGGCCAGGTGCAAGAACACAATATGTGGTCATTGTTTGCTGAAGACACTTGGTACGTATTAGAGCCCGTGGCAGTTACTGCCGGTGTTCGCTACGACAACCACGAGTTGTTTGGTGGCCACGTTAGCCCGCACCTATACGGTGTATATAATATTACCCATAACTGGACGTTAAAAGGCGGTGTCAGCACCGGTTTTAAAACACCTAACACCACCGACCTTTACGATGGTGTGGTTGGTTTTGGCAGCCAAGGTACTATGCCCTTGTACGGTAACTCAGATTTGAAGCCAGAAATAAGCACCAGTAAAGAAGTAGCCTTATATTGGCAGCATCCGGTAGAACGTCATAACTTTAACGTGACCGTATTCCAAAATAAATTTGAAGACAAAATCACCTCACAACCTTGTGGAGGTACAACAGGTATTGCCTGTACAGCAGTGGGTGACTACCAAGACTTAGGTTACACCAATAGCAGTAAAGCATTAAATATTGATGAAGTTGTGCTTGAAGGTGTAGAGGTGGCAGGTCGTATTCAGCTAACAGAAAGTATTGGCTTGCGTTCAAACTACACTTATACAGACAGTGAGCAAAAAAGTGGTGTTTACGAAGGTTATCCGTTAAATGGTACCGCTAAGCATATGTATAATTCCACAATTGATTGGCAGGCATCTGATAGTCTAGGATTCTATCTAACAATGGAAGCACGCGATAAGCGTTTCCGAGGTTTTAATAATCGCACAAATGAATTAAATACTGGCAAGAACGGTGCAGAATACTTTAAGTCTTACGAAGTGTTTCATTTAGGTATGTCTTGGCAGTTAAGCGAGCAGGTGACTCTGAATGGCCGTATCAACAACTTGCTAGACACCGATTTCACCAGCTACAAAGTTGATTTTGAAGACGATAGCAATGGTGGTTATGAGGTAATAGCCTATGACGACTACAACAACAAAGATAAACGTCGTAATTTCTGGCTAAGCATGAACGTTACCTTTTAAAACTAAAAAACATTCTAAAGCGCTATTAAAAATTTAGTGTTTATTTTAAAGCCACACCAAGCTTTCGGTGTGGTTTTTTGTTTCAAGAACAAATAAAAAAATAAACTTATTAAACAATAAGCATTCTCATTTAGAATTAGGT
>CALJVD010000206.1 GCA_937974825.1 uncultured Oceanospirillaceae bacterium
ATGGGTTTATTAGTAGACGGCAAGTGGGTAGACCAGTGGTACGACACAGACGCTACCGACGGTAAGTTTGAACGCAGCGAGTCTCAATTTCGCAACTGGGTAACCGCCGATGGCAGCGCTGGCCCGAGCGGCGAAGGCGGTTTTAAGGCCGAACCTGATCGTTATCACCTTTATGTGTCTTTGGCCTGCCCCTGGGCACACAGAACATTGATTATGCGCACGCTTAAAGGGCTAGAGTCGATGATTACTGTTTCGGTGGTTAACCCTTATATGCGCGACCATGGCTGGACGTTTGTTAAAGACGAAGGCGTAGTAGCCGACCCAATCTTTAACGCCGAATACATGCACCAAATTTATACCGCAGCAGACCCTAAATACACAGGCCGCGTTACTATTCCAGTACTTTGGGATAAAAAACAAAATAAGCTTGTCAATAACGAGTCTTCTGAAATCATTCGGATGTTCAACAGTGCTTTCGATGATGTCGGTGCTAAAGCAGGCGATTACTACCCTGAAGCATTACGTGCAGAAATCGACCACATTAACGACAAAGTCTACGACAACGTTAACAACGGCGTGTACAAGTCGGGCTTTGCTACCACGCAACAAGCCTATGAAGAGGCTGTCTATCCGTTGTTTGACACCTTAGATGAGCTAGAAGAAATTTTATCTAAGCAACGTTATTTAGTGGGCGAACAGATTACCGAGGCAGACTGGCGTTTGTTTACCACACTGATTCGTTTCGATGCTGTGTATCACGGGCATTTCAAATGTAACCTCAAGCAAATTGAAGACTACCCAAACCTGTCTGATTACGTGCGCGAACTGTACCAATGGCCGGGCATTGCCGAAACAGTCAATATGAAACACATCAAAGAACACTATTATCGCAGCCACAACACCATTAACCCAACCGAAGTAGTGCCGGCAGGCCCTGTGCTCAACCTTGATGGCCCGCATTTGCGTGGAAAATTCAAGAAAAGCTAAGGTAACTACTTAGCGCATCAGTGCATCAGTGCATCAGTGCATCAGTGCAAAAACTCTAGGCTGCCATCTGGCAGCCGATTAAAACCCGCGCTTAAATCAATATGTACTGATTGAGTGCGGGTTATTAGCTTCTTCATTGCTTAAACAGCCAAACTATTAATTAGTAGCCATCCCTTTCTTTCCTATACTTGTATTCATCGTTAATACGGCCGGATGCAGGAAGTTCGTTATCAAATCACAATCGATTTTCAAGCTTAAAGCCGCTTTTTTATTTACATTGTGTTTCCCCATAATAATTCTGCATACGCGCTGGTAGTGATTTTTAACCTACCCTGTAGGCCTGAAATAAAATACTGGGAACCTTTTTCAATCTCGCCTCATCTTGTCGGTATAAGCAGAAGGAAAATCACATGAATACTGTTACTCCATTCAAACTCCACAGCAGCGAGCAATTAAACGAAGCCAAGATGCTATCCGATTTAGAATTAGTGGAACGTATTGTGGGTGGAGACTTGGCCTTGTATGAGCTGATTATGCGCCGCTATAACCAACGCCTATTTCGTATTGCTCGTAGCATTCTTCAAGACGATGGCGAAGCGGAAGACATGGTGCAAGATACTTGGATAAAAGCTTATGAAAAACTGGCCACCTTTAGAGGCCCACAGGGTTTTGCTAGCTGGCTGTCCCGCATTGCGACCAACATGGCCATTATGCGCAGTCGCCGTGCTGATTGGTCACAACC
>CALJVD010000207.1 GCA_937974825.1 uncultured Oceanospirillaceae bacterium
CTTTTTTTAACGGCTTGTCAGGACAGCGTATCAAATGATGAGGAGACCATATTTGGTCGATTTTCAGTTGATCCATTAGAGCAAAAAACTGCAGATGACCTTATTCGTCAAGCGGTTGAATTCGATGAAGACTCTCTAGGGAAGGCTCGGTTTGTTGATGGTTATTCTGTTTTAAATGCAAGTGCAGGCTCATCTCTTTACCTTGGTATTTATAAATATGAAAGCTCAATTAATAATAGTGGAATTGCACTTCAGACTTGGGCGCAAACATTACAAGACTCAAACAAATATAATTGGACATTTATAACGCAGCCAAAAAATGAGTTGGGGAATGGTCAATACGCTAGTTATGGGGAAACGCAATACGATGCATCTAACGCGTTTAGTATTAATGATCAAAAAAACTCAACAGCCGCAGTCCTTGTACAGTATAAAGATGGTACTTATTGGGTTTATCTTGCGATGCCTAAAGAGATGATAAAAGCCAGTGACGATGACAGAATTACTGAACTGTTTAATAAACATCGCTATTCAAAATAATTATTATGTTTGCTCCTGAAGACGTTAAAAAAGCCTTAGAAAAAGCCCAGCGCCTAGTCGTCTTTACCGGTGCGGGCGTTTCTGCCGAAAGCGGCGTCCCTACCTTTCGTGATGCCCTTACCGGCTTATGGGAAAATTTTGACCCTGCACAGCTAGCGACCCCTGAAGCCTTTGCCGCTGACCCTGCTTTAGTATGGGGATGGTACGAATGGCGTAGAAAACTCTTACTAGAAGTACAGCCTAACGCGGCTCATTATGCGATTGCTGAACTCGCCAAACGCGTGCCTAAATTCACACTCATTACGCAAAACGTCGACGATCTACACGAGCGTGCAGGCAGCACTAATGTACTGCACCTACATGGCAGTTTATTTACACCACGCTGTTTTGATTGCGGTCGCTCCTATGAATTTACTCAAGCCCCAACCTTAACCAAAGAACAGCCCATAACGCCGCCACAGTGTGAACACTGTTCCGGCAATATTCGCCCTGGTGTTGTTTGGTTTGGTGAAACATTGCCACAGAAAGAAATACAAACCGCCTTTGATGCGGCACAAAACTGCGACTTTTTATTATCGATTGGCACCTCGGGCATTGTGTACCCTGCCGCCCATATCCCAGAAGTGGCAGCTCAAAACAACGCTACTGTTGTTCATATCAACCTACAGAAACCCCCAACTCAAGGCTATGCAGAATATAATCTGCAAGGCGCGGCCGGCGATATACTCCCAATGCTCTTGTAACTAAGCCTTAGTCGGGAGGATAACCCTGCCTTAATATGCGATAGTCATCTTAAGCTAAACCAATGATACGACTAAGAGGAAAACGTTATGACTATCAAAGCTCAGTTTTCTAAGCTCACTATTATCGCTGCTATGTTACTTGGGGTGCTCACCATGCCAGTATCGGCAGTGGCTGAAGATGACCACGACCATGGTCAAGAGGTAACAAAGTTAACCCTAAATAATGGCGAAAAATGGGAAATAGATGCCCCGTTAAGCTTAGCCATGAGCAAAATTAGAAACGCCATGAGCGAACAACTAGACGGCATTCATGCCAACAACTTACCGCAAGAAAAGTACAACGCCTTAGCCAACGAAGTGAATACGCAAATTGCTTACATGATCGAAAACTGCGAGCTTGAGCCTGCAGCCGATGCACAACTGCATATTATTATTCATGACCTAATGAATGGTGCAGAAACCATGCAAAGCGAAGCCAGCGCACAAGCGGGTGCAGTAAAAGTGGTTGGAGCCATCGAAAACTACACACGTTACTTTAACGACCCAAAGCTAAAACCACTAAAGCACTAATAGCCTGTTAGAAAGTACTTCAAAGCAGCCCTAGCGGCTGCTTTTTTATTTAACCTTAGGTAAGTCGCTCCATTGAGTTGTATAGGCAGGAGATAGATATTCTCGACGCATCGACCAAATATTGTTCATACCTTGGCGAGCTAAAAACACCTTACCTAAGCCGCTGTTATTAATGCTGTCGACAGCTGCCATCAGCTTGTTGCTGGTGGCTGTTTGCTGGGCATCATCAAATAAGTGGGTTTGCAGTGCATGTTGGTCGTAAAAATCAGCCAACATAACGCCGCCCTTGTTATATTGATATTCGTCTTTCCAAATACTTTGTAGCAACTGCATGGCAAGTGTTGTTAACACTCGGGTATCACTGCTGGGAATGGCTAATTGACCCGTGGCAGAATTGCTGTAACTGTTCCGGCTCTGTTTAAACCGATTGGTCTGAATAAACACCGTTAGCACTTTGGCTTGCTGCTGTTCGGCACGCAGCTTTTCTGCTGCTCGAGCGGTGTATTGAGCAATGGCTTGCTTCATATCGTCTAAGCGAGTAATTAAACGCCCGAACGAGCGACTGCTAATAATTTGCTGCTTATGTGGTGCAACCTCTTCGATTTCTAAGCAAGGCACGCCATTAAGTTCGTAAAGCGTGCGCTCTAACACAACCGAAAATTGTTGACGAATACGCTCGGGCGAGCTTTGTGCGAGCTCTAACGCTGTATGAATACCTATGGCTTCAAGCTTTTGCGTTAGCTTTTTGCCTACCCCCCAAATATCCCCAACGGGTGTAAGAGCCAACAGCTTTTTCTGCCGCTCTTTACTGGTTAAATCGACCACACCACCCGTAGCTGGGTATTTCTTAGCGGCATGATTCGCCAATTTCGCCAAGGTTTTAGTGGGTGCTATACCAATGCACACGCTAATGCCTGTCCATTGCTCAACGGTCGACTTAACCTGTCGGCCAAAATCTTCTAGCGCACAAACAGACTTCATGCCGGTTAAGTCTAAAAATGCTTCATCAATAGAATACACCTCTACGCGTGGCGCCAAGGTTTCTAAGGTACGCATAACGCGGCTGCTTAAATCGGCATAAAGCGGGTAGTTAGACGAAAACACCTGAATATTATGCTGGCGAATAACATCCTTTACTTGAAAGACGGGCACGCCCATTTTTATACCTAATGCTTTAGTCTCAGCACTGCGTGCTACTACGCAACCATCATTATTAGACAAAACTAACACAGGCTTGCCCGCTAAATCAGGACGAAACAGACGCTCGCAACTGGCGTAGAAATTGTTGCAATCCACTAAGGCAAATATTTGGCTCATGCTGGACGATAGGCCTTAGTGCGTAGGTTACGAATAACATTAGTAACCACCCCAAAAATAACCAAGTCGCTTTCTTCGGCAACCTCTATAGGAGGGTATGCTTTATTACGTGGTAATAACCGCGGCACAGGTTTTAGCTGCAGCTCTTTAACCGTTAATTCGCCATAGACACTGGCCACGATAATATCGCCATGCTCGGCATTAAGTGAGCGGTCGACCACTAACACATCGTCTGGGTAAATACCGGCTTCTAGCATGGAGTCACCTTCAACCCGCACAAAATACGTAGCGGCAGGGTGCTTAATGCACAGTTCATTTAAATCTAACGTCTGTTCAATAAAGTCTTGTGCGGGTGATGGGAAACCCGCCGAAACATGCTCAACAAAGAGCGGAATCTCTAAATGATTTTTAATGATTTGTACCGAGTCATAACTGCGGCCAAGCAAATAAACACTCATAATAAATACTGAATATAGTGTATGGATATACAGTATCTAACAGAGCGTAAAAAACAACAAGGGGAAACCTTTTTAAAAAACCACTGGGTTACTGGCTTATATAGTGTAAAATTCGCCCCTGAATACACCCTAGAAATACATCCTATACTCACAAGGTGTAGGGTTTAATCGCTTTATAAGAGGCAGGTTGTTTGTATGTTACTGGCATTTACCGCAGTCGTTTTTGGTTTACTTTTTTTGGTTTGGAGCGCCGACCGTTTTATTGAAGGCGCAGCCGCTACCGCACGTCACTTTGGTATGTCGCCTTTATTAATTGGTATGGTAATTATTGGCTTTGGCACCTCGGCCCCTGAAATGGTGGTGTCGGCAATCGCAGCTTACCAAGGGAACCCAGGCATCGCTTTAGGTAACGCCTATGGCTCTAACATTACCAACATCGCCTTAATTTTAGGGGTTACGGCACTCATTAGTCCCATTTTGGTTAGCTCACAAATTTTACGCAAAGAACTGCCCATTCTGGCTGGGGTAACTGTTCTTGCCGCTTGGCAAATTTGGGACGGCGAAATTACACGCTTTGAAGGGGTAACCTTGCTGGTGGTGCTAGCAGGTTTAATGTCTTGGACAATCTACCAAGGCATGAAAACAGAACCCGATAATTTTTCCAGCGCTATGGAACAAGAGCTCGATATTAGTACGTTATCGACAAAAATGGCGTTGTTTTGGTTGGTGTTTGGCTTAATTTTATTGGTTGTTAGCTCTCGTATGTTGGTGTGGGGCGCAGTTGAAATCGCGCAAGACTTCGGCATTAGCGACATTATTATTGGTTTAACCATTGTTGCTATTGGTACTTCGCTGCCAGAACTTGCCTCATCTATTTTGGCCGCCCGTAAAGGTGAGCACGATATCGTTTTAGGTAACATCATTGGCTCTAACTTATTCAACACCTTAGCGGTGGTGGGTATTGCCGGTATTATTCACCCAATGACCGTCGGTCCGGAAGTTTTCTCGCGCGATATGATGGTAATGGCTGCCTTAACTCTTTCATTATTTGTGCTGGGCTTCGGCTTCCGTCAGCGCAGCCGTCAAGGGCGCATTAACCGCTTTGATGGTCTGTTCCTACTTACCTGTTACATTGCCTACACCGCCTACTTAATTAGTACGGTGTTTGCATAATCTCAGAGGTTAAGACGACACAAACACAAATTTGCTGTCGTCTAGCTTTTGCTCGCCATCAAAGCGATACGCTACCAATTTGCCATTGCGTGCAACCGAATAATCTAAGCACGCAAGGTTATCTCTTAACTTCTTAGGCTCACCGTTAAACCAATAATGCCCTAAAAATAAAGGCGGCTCTGTAGGGGCGTAACCAATCAGTTTACTGTCATCAACAGGGGCGTATTCGCCTTCTAACCCTTTTAATAAATCGATAGGAATAGTGACATCGGCAAACTTGTCGGCTTTTTCTAACCACCACTGCGTACGCACTCGATAGCGAATATTGCCGTCTTTATCAGGAAACGAAGCCCCCTCTGGCAGCTTTAACTCTAACCCCTTCAGCAAAAGATCGATGGCATCAAAACAAGGCGTGCCTTTAGTGGTTGCTTTCACTAATAAAGAATCGGTTAACGTATTGTTAGCCCCTAAATACGGCTGCAACACCTTCATAGAAGGCTCATGCCAGCACGCATGAATGGCCCTAAGCCCAGGCAACTCTAACCACAGCGGTAACTGCATAAACCAGTCCAGCACCTCGTTTAAGCCTTTCTCATCACCTAAGTAATCTTGTAGAAAAGCCAAATGCTGGCCGGTGTTTCTGTTCGTTCTTGGGCGCAGCCATTTTTCTTTATCGGACGGATGATTAGTGTGATACGCCAACGCATTCAACTCATGATTACCCATCACCGCCAACGCCGTTTTTTGATTCACCATTGGCATAACAATATCTAAAACTTTGCGTTGATTACTGCCACGGTCAACAAAATCACCTAAGAAAATAACCTGACGCTCAGCGTGGCGATAACAGCCATCCACCTTTTTATAATCGAGATACTCTAACAGCTCGATCAAATCATTGGCGTGACCATGAATATCACCAATCACATCATACTTAGACAAATTATCGCACCTCATTCTCATCAAGCCTTTATACAACTGTACCAGCAAACTC
>CALJVD010000208.1 GCA_937974825.1 uncultured Oceanospirillaceae bacterium
CCCAGGACGGGGTGAATGCCGGTTTCGTATGGAACGAAAACCGGCCTGTAGGCTCGATTGCTACAGCCCATATCTCCAAAATCAAAAAAGCCATTCTATCCATGATTTGTTACACTTTGCTGAAATTAATTTAGTTAAGAAAATCATGCCGACATCTAATAGCACTCCGCCCTCGTTTTTAGCGCTAACCCCTCTGTTTTTATTCTTGAGTTTGTTTCTAGGCGCAGGCTTGTTCTTTACATTGCAGGGGGATGCGATGGGTTTTTACCGCTTACATGCCCCTGTTGCTATTATTCCGGCTATTGCATTAGCGCTTTTGTTAGGGCGTAAATTTAAAAAGAAGCCCATGGATACTTTTTTAGAAGGCATGGGCAGTACCGGCATTATGCAAATGTCACTTATCTTTTTGCTAGCAGGTGCGTTTGCTAATGTTACTAAGCAAATAGGTGGCGTTGATGCCGTCGTATATTTGGGCATTAGTACCCTACCGGCTGAGTTTTTATTGCCCGGCTTATTTTTAATTAGCGGTCTAATTGCACTGTCTATGGGAACATCAATGGGCACTATTGCCGCTGTTGTCCCTATTGCAGTTGGTTTAGCTGAAACCGCTGGATTAAATCTGCCATTAACAGTAGGCAGTGTAGTCGGAGGTGCCATGTTCGGTGATAACTTGTCGGTTATATCGGATACCACCATTGCTGCGACAAGAACACAGGGCGCGAATATGCGCGATAAATTCAAAGAAAACCTGTGGTTGGCGCTGCCTGCGGCAGGCATTATGTTGTTTGTGTTATTTGTATTATCGAGTGGTACAGCTCAAGCCGAAGTGTCGTCGGCTAATTGGTTACTCGCCATTCCTTACTTGGTGGTTTTGGTGATGGCAGTTTCTGGTGTCAACGTCTTAACTGTATTAGCGTTAGGGATAATTCTAGCCGGTGGCATGGGCGTGTCTGCTGGTACTGACTACAGTTTTATCCAATTTTATGAAGATATTTGGACGGGCTTTCAAAACCTTTTTGAAATCACATTATTGTCAATTCTTATTGGTGGTCTGGCTGCATTAATGCGTGCCCAGGGTGGTTTGGCATGGATAGTTCAAATGATTATTCAGCTTTCAGGTAAAAGTAAAAGTCGTCGCTCTGGTGAGTTAAGTATTGCCTCTTTGGGTGCATTGATGGATATCTTTACCGCAAATAATACCGTCGCTATTTTAATTGGTGGGCCAGTGGCTAAAGAATTGGCTGAGCGTAACAATATTAGTGCCAGCAGAAGCGCCAGTTTATTGGATATTTTTTCATGTGTGATGCAGGGTGTTATACCTTATGGTGCGCAAATACTTCTAGCGGCCTCTATTGCTCAGTTATCACCATTGGTGATTGCAGGTAATGTTTACTATTGTTGGATTCTTGCGATAGTAGCCATTATTGCTTTATTGGTAGGCTGGCCGAAGGCTAAAGTAAGACAGCAAGCACACTAATAAATATAAACGCTATTAGACCAGGGTAAGCTTGCTCTGGTTGAATATATTCCCTAAGGTTTATTCTCTTGTAAGGAGTGCCTATGTCAGAAGATACTATTTTTGGAAAAATCGTGCGTGGTGAAGCTCCTGCGAATATCGTTTACGAAGATGACCAGTGCCTGGCGTTTCGTGATCTTTATCCAGCAGCACCTACCCATATTTTATTGATTCCTAGAAAACCAATTCCACGATTATGTGACGCCCAGCCAGAAGACCAAGCATTATTAGGTCATATGATGCTAGTAGCGAGCAAGGTTGCCGAGCAAGAAGGGCTACGCGACAAATATCGTTTGGTAATTAACAATGGTGCCGAAGCGGGTCAAACAGTCTTCCATTTGCATATGCATATTATTGGTGGGCGTGATTTAAGCTGGCCTCCAGGCTAAGTCTTGATCGTGTGACTTCTATTTAAAAGGTTTAGAATGCGAGTTCTAAACCTTTTTTTATGGGTATTTGTTTTGAAGTTTTTAAATGTTAAAGCACGTTTGCACGACGGACGATTATTAAAAATTGCTGATTGGCAGCCAAGCAAAGATGAGTATTGGGCAATCACAGGCACGAACGGCAGTGGGAAAACCGTATTGTCGATGTTGCCAGCTGGTAAAGTGGTGTTAAGTGAAGGCCAAGTCGATGGACTGCCTAGTTCCGTTTCATTTTTATCACTAGAAGCTCAAGCAGAATATATAGAAAATGAGCGTAAGTTAGATCAAAGCGATATTAAAAATGAA
This sequence comes from uncultured Oceanospirillaceae bacterium, assembly GCA_937974825.1. Classification (GTDB taxonomy): domain Bacteria; phylum Pseudomonadota; class Gammaproteobacteria; order Pseudomonadales; family Oceanobacteraceae; genus Venatoribacter. The sequence continues at coordinate 2,248 of CALJVD010000208.1, forward strand.
CATGATCCTGGAACGCTTATTGCCGATTTCTTAGCTCCACTTGAGCCAATTCAGCACTGGATTAGTAAATTAAGAATCGAACATGTTTTAAACCAAGGTTTACGATCACTCTCAACCGGCGAGAGTCGTAAAGTGTTATTGCTCAAAGCCTTACAAGATAAGCCAGAACTACTAGTGCTGGATGCGCCATTTGAAGGGTTAGATGTTGATAGCCGTGCGGCTTTTAAAGAAATATTAGATTTATTACACCAACAAGAGCAGTCCATGTTGTGGGTGGCGAATCGACTAGATGAAATGCCAGAATGGATTACACATATCGCCTTTTTGCACGACGCCGAGCTCATTGCTCAAGGCTTAAAAGACGATGTGCTATCACAGCCAGAAGTTCACGGTTTGCTTCATTTCGATAAGCCATTAGCAGATTTTCCTGATCACACGACCCCTCAACTGCAATTAGATAAGGGCGAACCTTTAGTTAAGTTTACAGACGTAAAGATTCGCTACGCAGAGCGCACCTTGTTTGAGCATCTTAATTGGCAAGTAAATCCTGGTGAGCATTGGGTTATCCAAGGACCTAACGGCAGTGGCAAAACCAGCCTGCTACAACTGATTACTGGCGACAACCCTCAGTGCTATACCAACAACTTAAAGTTATTCGGTATTCAACGTGGTACGGGGGAAAGTATTTGGGATATTAAAAAGCACATAGGCATAGTTTCATCGTCTTTACAGTGGGAATACCGTGCCACTACTAATGTGCTCACTACCGTAATATCCGGTTTATACGACAGTATAGGGCTGTATCAAGCCAGTGGTGATGACGATAAGCAATTAGCCCTTCAGTGGTTAGATATTATCGGGCTCAAACACAAAGCTAACCAAAGCTTGCATATGCTTTCTTATGGTGAGCAACGTTTAGTGTTGGTTGCTAGAGCGCTAATTAAACAGCCGCCATTATTAATACTTGATGAACCCTGCCAAGGACTAGACACACCCAGTCGAATGTTAGTGCTTGCCTGCATTAATAGGTTGGCGCAGCAGAATACAATCACCTTGTTGTACGTTACACATCAGGCCGACGAAATACCTGCTAACATTAACAATAAGCTTGTCTTTGAGTTGCAGCAAAACGGAAGCAGCACAATAAAATTGATACAAACTTAAAGTAAGTAACTCAGACGCAGCTTGAGTGAGAGAGAAAAAACAACTGGACTAGGTTGCTAAGTTTTGGGGCATCCTCTAGTATTCGCACGCCGCATAAGCGGTTAACAATACATTAGGATATATGGACAGTTCGTCACCTTACCCCCCGGGGTTAATAACTTTATACACAGTTTGTTTTTTTAAGCCTACCTGCTAGCGGCGCGTTATAGCGTACCCGTTATCTATCCCTAGCAGGTATTAAATACGCTGCTAGGAGAAATCATGAGTGCAGAAAACGAAGAAATCGTTCTCCAGTTAAAAGAGCTCATTCAAAACAATCGTATTACATCGGCTACCGAACACGTTAAGGGTTTGCACCCTATGGACGTTGCCGACATTTTAGAGCAGTTAGAGCCGAGTCAGTCTTGGCGAGTGCTAGAACGTTTACCTAATCGAGCCGAAGTCTTCACGTATTTCGAAACCGAACAACAATTGCGCTTAGCGACCGAGTTACCACGTTTAAGTCTGGCTAAGCTTGTTAGCGAAATGGCAGCGGACGAGCGCACCGACTTGTTTAAACGTTTCAGTCGTGGTTTTCGTGAAAGTCTATTACAAGCCTTAGCGTTAGATGAGCGTGACGACCTACGTACGCTGGCTGCTCATATGGAAGGCACTGCCGGCGCGTTGATGACCACGGAATTTGCGGTATTACGCAAAAACATGACCGTGGAACAGGCGATGATGATTATTCGCCGAGAAGCACCAGAAGCTGAAACCATTTATCACGCATACGTCGTTGACCTGAACCGTCACCTATTGGGTGTGGTTTCTCTGCGTGAATTAATCTTGGCTGATCCAGACACACTTATCAAAGATTTAATGATCACAGAAGTGGTGAGCGTTAAGGTGTCTGACGACCAAGAAGACGTCGCTAAAGTTATCGCACGCTACGACTTACTCGCCCTACCGGTTACCGATGAAGAAGGCACATTGCTGGGTATTATTACCTACGATGATGCGATGGACGTAGCCAGTGAAGAAGCCGAGGACGACTTCCATAAGTCTGCGGCGATGGGAACAGTAACCGGTAGTTTTAAAGATGCAACCATCGGCCTACTGTACCGCAAACGCGTTTTTTGGCTGGTATTTTTAGTCTTCGGAAACTTACTTTCGGGTGCCGGTATTGCTCATTACGAAGACGTTATTGGTGCCAACTTAGTATTAGTATTCTTCTTGCCTCTGCTTGTTGGTAGTGGCGGTAACGCAGGCTCACAGTCTGCTACGTTGATGGTGCGTGCTATTGCCACCGGTGAGGTTGTTATAAAAGATTGGTTGATTTTAACCGGTCGAGAAGTCTTTGTAGCACTAGCCCTGGGCGGCACTATGGCCTTTGCGGTCGCAGGTTTAGGTTATTGGCGTGGCGGTGCAGACATTGCCATGGTCGTTGCTTTGAGCATGGTATCTATTGTAATGGTCGGCTGTTTGTTGGGGTTAGGGCTGCCGTTTGTATTAGACAAACTAGGCTTTGACCCTGCTAGTGCTAGCGCACCTCTAGTGACTTCTATATGTGACGTTGCTGGGGTAGTTGTTTATCTATTCATTGCATCGCAAATGCTGCAATTAGTTTAAAAACTCTCTTTTAAATAGCGCTCATAAAAAAGAGCTTGGTACCCTAAGGTGCCAAGCTCTTATCAACACAGCGTTAGTGTCTTAGTCTAACAAGCTTAAATCACGCACGGCGCCTTTGTCGGCACTGGTAGCAAACTTGGCGTATACCTTTAACGCAGCGCTCACTTTACGTGGACGGTGTTCAGCAGGTTTCCAGCCTTTAGCATCTTGTTCTTTACGACGCTCTGCCAGCTCTTCATCACTGATCAGTACGTTAATACTGCGGTTTGGAATATCAATCTTGATAGGATCACCATCTTTTAATAAACCAATGGCACCGCCAGACGCGGCTTCAGGTGAAGCATGGCCAATAGACAGGCCAGATGTACCACCAGAAAAGCGTCCATCGGTTAGTAGCGCACAAGCTGCACCTAAACCTTTAGATTTCAGGTAAGAGGTGGGGTATAGCATTTCTTGCATACCTGGACCGCCTTTAGGGCCTTCGTAACGAATAATAACAACGTCACCAGGTTTAACTTCGTCAGCTAAAATACCGGTCACGGCACTGTCTTGAGATTCGTAGATTTTTGCTTGGCCATTAAAGACTAAAATAGACTCATCTACCCCAGCGGTTTTAACAACACAGCCATCTTCAGCAATGTTACCGTATAGAACGGCTAAACCACCTTCGGTTGAGAAAGCATTGTCTAAGTTACGGATACAACCATTTTCACGATCGCCGTCTAAGCTTGGCCAACGAGTAGCTTGGCTGAAAGCCGTTTGTGTTGGAATACCTGCAGGACCTGCTTTAAAAAACTCAACAATTTCTGGTGTTGGGTTACGCATAATATCCCACTTATCTAACGCGTCTTTTAGCGTTGGGCTATGAACCGTTGGTAAGTGAGTATGAATTAACCCTGCACGATCTAACTCACCTAAAATAGCCATGATGCCACCGGCACGGTGAACGTCTTCAATGTGGTATTTAGGCGTGTTTGGTGCCACTTTACATAGTTGTGGAACCTTACGAGACATACGGTCGATGTCTTTTAGATCGAAGTCTACTTCGGCTTCTTGTGCCGCTGCTAATAAGTGCAAAATGGTGTTGGTTGAGCCGCCCATCGCAATATCTAACGCCATCGCGTTTTCTAAAGCTTCAAAAGTAGCAATATTACGTGGCAATACAGATTCATCGTCTTGTTCATAGTAACGCTTAGTAATATCCACAATGCGACGTGCAGCTTCTAAAAATAGTTGCTCACGGTCAGCGTGTGTTGCCAAAGTAGTACCGTTACCAGGTAATGATAAACCTAACGCTTCGGTTAAGCAGTTCATTGAGTTAGCGGTGAACATACCCGAGCAAGAGCCACAAGTAGGGCACGCGCTGCGCTCATATTCCGCAACCATCTCGTCAGAAGCGCTGTCATCGGCAGCAATGACCATGGCATCAACAAGGTCGAGCTTGTTTTCAGATAGCTTGGTCTTACCAGCTTCCATCGGGCCGCCAGACACAAAAATCACAGGAATATTAATACGCAATGCGGCTTGCAGCATTCCGGGAGTGATTTTGTCACAGTTAGAAATACACACTAACGCATCGGCACAGTGTGCGTTCACCATGTACTCAACAGAGTCAGCAATGATTTCACGAGAAGGCAGGCTGTACAGCATACCGTCGTGACCCATGGCAATACCGTCGTCTACGGCAATGGTGTTAAATTCTTTTGCTACACCACCGGCTTTTTCAATCTCACGGGCAACCAATTGGCCCATGTCTTTTAAGTGGACATGGCCTGGTACAAATTGAGTAAAAGAGTTAGCGATAGCAATGATGGGTTTGTGGAAATCATCATCGGTCATACCAGTGGCGCGCCATAGCGCACGAGCACCGGCCATATTACGGCCGCTGGTAGAGGTCTTAGAACGATACACAGGCATGTTAATTCTCACGTTGTATTTTAAAAGCAAGCATTTTAGCAAGAGGTCGGGCAGGTGTCAGGTGGTCAATGAAGACTTAAACTCATAGTAGGAAATAAATCGATTCAGTTAAATAGTAAAAAGCATCAATAATGGTTATTCATAAGTATCCCAAGAATATGTGGATAACTTTTGGGATAAGTTATGGGTAAGCTTGTCAACGCTAGTAAATATGCGGATGTAGAGTGATTGTTTCTTTTTTAAACACTTGATTGAAAGTTGCTCAAAATCATATGTGACGTGGATATTCAAGTGATTTTAATAAATAAAACAATAGGATAGAGCATTAAGTTGTGATATGAGGTTAATAATCATCGCTAAGGTGGCTTGTGGATAACTATGTGGAAAAAATGAGCATAAGATGTTTATAGAATACTCGTTTTAGTTTGCTGTTTTTTTTGCGATAATTGCCACTATTTTTAAGGCCAAACGCCTCAACTCTGTTTTTCTAATCTGGTCATATCCCATGAAATCGCAATTAGCCGAATTATTAGCGCAAGCAGTCGCTGTATTGAAAACACAAGCTGTTATTCCAGCCGATCTTGAACCTCGTATTCAACTAGAAAATACCCGCGACAAAGCGCACGGTGATTTAGCCAGTAACTTAGCGATGATGTTAGCTAAGCCTGCCGGTAAAAAGCCGCGTGATCTAGCCGAACTTATCGTACAGGCGATTCCTGAAAACAACCTAGTTACCAAGGTTGAAATCGCCGGCCCAGGTTTTATTAACTTTTTCTTAAGCAGTGCTTCTACAACCAGCATTGTGCAAAACGTATTAGCTCAAGCTGAAAAGTACGGACATAACGAATCGGGTGAAGGACGCAAAGTTCAAGTTGAATTTGTATCCGCTAACCCAACAGGCCCTCTGCATATTGGTCATGGTCGTGGCGCTGCAGTGGGTGATAGTATTTGTCGTTTGCTGGCTGCAACCGGCTGGGATGTTACCCGTGAATTCTATTACAACGATGCCGGTCAGCAGATCAATAACTTGGCGCTGTCGGTTCAGGCGCGTGCCAAAGGATTAACCCCAGAAGACCCAAGCTGGCCTGATGACGGCTACCGTGGCGATTACATCATAGAGTTAGCCGAGAGCTTTATGAAAGGTGAAACCGTCTCTGCGGCCGACCAAGAATTTACCGGCACAGGTAATGCCGATGACTTAGACGCCATTCGCAAGTTTGCGGTTGCTTACTTACGTCATGAACAAGACCTAGATTTAAAAGCCTTTGACGTAAACTTTGATGTGTATTTCTTAGAATCGTCTTTATACAAAGATGGCAAAGTTGAAGAAGCCGTACAAACCTTAATTGAAAATGGATACACCTACGAAGACGGCGGCGCACTTTGGTTACGCACTACCGATTTTGGTGATGACAAAGACCGCGTTATGCGTAAAACAGATGGCGGCTACACCTACTTTGTTCCCGATGTCGCTTATCATTTAAATAAATGGCAGCGTGGGTTCGTCAACGTTATTAACGAACAAGGCGCAGACCATCACAGCACTATCACCCGTGTGCGTGCAGGACTACAAGCACTCAATAAAGGCATTCCTGAAGGCTGGCCAAGCTATGTACTGCACCAAATGGTGACAGTGATGCGTGGTGGTGAAGAAGTAAAAATCTCTAAACGTGCGGGCAGTTACTTAACCTTACGTGATCTTATTGATGAAGTCGGCTGCGACGCCACTCGCTTCTTCTTGGCGGCGCGTAAAGCCGACAGCCAATTAACCTTCGATATCGATTTAGCACGCTCACAATCAGCCGATAACCCTGTGTATTACATTCAGTATGCACACGCGCGTGTTTGCTCGATTTTCCGTAAGCTAAAATCAGAAAACTTAAGCTGGGATAAGGAACAAGCGCAAGCATCCTTGTCTAAGCTAGAGCTTGAAAGCGAAAAAGAAATTATGGTAAAAATTGGCCGCTTCCCCGAAGTGGTTAACCTGGCTGCTAGCAACCATGAACCTCATGTGATCGCTAACTATTTACGTGACCTAGCGGGCGACTTCCATGCTTGGTACAACAACGAAAAAACCTTAGTAGAAGACACGGAACTACGTAACGCTCGCTTAGCATTGGCAGAAGCGGTACGTATTGTTATTAACAACGGATTGGATTTATTAGGAGTATCAGCTCCGGCTGAAATGTAACTATGGCAAAAAACAATAATAGCCAAGTACCAAAGTGGGTATGGGTGTTCACTTTTGTCATGGTGTCACTCTTCATTGGTATGTTATGGCTGTTAAGTACGGTGGAACCAGCAAGTCCACCGACTAACACTTGGGAAACAACCAAGAAAGACGTTAAAACTGCTATAAAAGACAAAAAAGAAACCACCCCAGAGCCACCTAAAACAGGCTACGACTTTTATAAGCTGCTAGAAGAGCAAAAAGTAGTGGTTCCTAAAGTAGAAGAATATAAGTCGACTCCGCGTGAGCAAATAGACTACATCTATCGCTTACAGGCTGCGTCGTTTCGCTCTAAAGAAGATGCAGAAAACCTTCGCGCCAGTCTTATTTTAGAGGGCATGCAATCTTACATAACCTCAACAGAGGTTAACGGCAAAGCGTGGCATCGAGTGTTCGTCGGCCCCTTTGATAACCGCTCTGTTATGAACAAAGTGCACGATAAACTCGTGGCACGCGGTATCAGCCCTATGGAGCTGAAAGAACCGGTTAAGAAAGCGAATTAGCCTAGGGAATCTGTTCACTGGGCTATACTGCTTAATATTTAAAATATAGAGAGTAGCTATGCACGGTGAATATAAAGTCCCTGGCGGTAAGCTGGTGGTCGCTAACGTTGAGGTTGAAAGCACTCAGCTAGCAAAAGTCAGTATTTCGGGTGATTTTTTCTTAGAGCCCGATTCTGCGTTAGAACAAATCAACCAAGCGCTGGTGGGGTTGCCGACTAGCGCGAACGCTAACCAAATGATTACAGCCATCAATAACGCGCTAGACGATAGCGTGGTGATGTTTGGCTTTTCTGCTCAGGCCGTTGCAATAGCGGTAAGGCGCGCCTTAGGTAAGGCAAGTGGTTGGCACGATCATATCTTCGATGTAATTCCTCCTAAAACATTACCAGCCGCTCAGCATGTGGCTTTAGATGAAGTCATAGTCGCAGAGGTTGCTAAAGGCCAACGCGGACCTACTTTACGATTTTGGGATTGGCCAGACTCGGTCGTCGTGGTTGGTTCGTTCCAGTCACTAAAAAATGAAATCGATGCCGAAGGTGCCAAGAGACATAATATTGAGGTTGTTCGCCGTGTCACCGGCGGAGGCGCCATGTTTATGGAGCCGGGCAACTGCATTACATACTCTATTGTGGTGCCAGCCAGTCTCGTTGAAGGATTAAGTTTTGAGCAGTCATACGCTTTTCTTGATGATTGGGTATTAGGCGCACTGGCCGATGTAGGCATCAAAGCGCGTTATGTGCCACTGAATGATATTGCTTCAGACAAAGGCAAAATTGGTGGGGCGGCACAAAAACGTTTTGCTAATGGCGTGGTCTTGCATCATGTCACCATGGCATACGATATTAACGCCGATCGAATGTTAGAGGTTTTACGTATTGGACGTGAAAAACTGTCTGACAAAGGTACCACCAGTGCGAATAAGCGCGTAGACCCAATGCGCAGCCAAACAGGTATGGAGCGCAACGCAATCATTCAAGCCTTTATAGAACACTTTCAAAAGCGTTACAGCACGCAGTTAAGTGACTATAAAGAGCATGAACTTACCCAAGCTAAAGCATTAGTCGACAGCAAGTTCATGAGCCCAGAATGGGTTAATAAGGTCCCCTAGTTGTCGAAGGGATAATTGGGCACGGGTTTGTTGTCCTTTGCCAAGTTAACGTCTCTTCTTCGGCTTAGGTCTTTATAGGCAATAAGCAAAGACAGCATCAAAATGGCGGTAATCAGCGCAAACCCTGCCGTAATGGCTACCGCCCACGAATAGTAATTCAATAAGAAGAACACCACCGCGGTAATAACAGCAATACCAATAGATGTACCAATGCGTTGGCCGGTCTGCATAATAGCGCCAGAGCTGCCTGCATACTCTAACGGAACTTCTTCTAAGGTTAGGGTTTGATTTGGGCTAATCACCGTGCCTTGCGCCATACCAATACAGGCGAGTGAGCACACCAACCACCACACGCTAATAAGCTCGTATGAGTGGGCAATGACCACCACAATACTCATCACCAAACCGAAGATTGCTAACCAAATACCCCCAATAACAATCTTACGACCAAGGGTATGTACGCGCCTGCCTGCCCAGTTAGCAGCAAAAGACGATAACAGGGCGGAAGGAATACCAATCATGCCGGTTTCTAAGGCCGACTTCCCAACCCCTTGCTGCAAATACAGCGCCACTATGACCCAAATGCTGGTCATGCCTAAAAAGTAGAGAGTCATAATTAGAGCGCCATTAGAAAAACTAGGCGTAGAAAAAATAGCCAAATCAACCATCGGATTTCGCCCAGAAGCTGCGTAAAAGCGTTCCCACTTTACCCAAGCAACAACAATCAATATGCCAGCCGGTAACATCAACCAAATCATCTGGCTGCCACTGTGTTCTACAAATGGAAACAGCACCACTAACACGGCCAAACCCAGCAAGAAAGAACCAATGGGATCTAAGTCATTTAAGTTTCTTAACAGGCGTCTAAGATTACGCTCCCCGGTTTTAGGCCCAAGGCTAATCAATGGGCGTGGAAACCACAGCAACGACAAAATAATTACCGCGGTAGCAATAGGCACGTTGACCAAAAACGTTAAGCGCCAGCCTAAGTCTTGGCCGCCGAGTTCAATTAAAAAACCACCTAATACCGGACCAATAGCTACCGATACGCCAACCATGCTGCCAAAGTAGCCAAACGCACGGCCACGTTCAGAACCACGAAAGTAATGCTGAATCATACCGATGCCCTGTGGGCTAATTAATCCAGAGCCTAAACCCTGCACGAAACGCGCACCATTAAGCCAGTTGGCATTAGGCGCAAAGCCAGCCACTACCGATGATAGGGTGAATATCAGAACACCAAAAATAAATAAGCCACCACGGCCCATAATATCGCCAGCTCGGCCAGCAGCGACTAAGACAACCCCAAAGGTAAGTGCGTAGCCAGACAGCACCCACTGCAAGTCAGATGAAGAAGCGTTAAGACTATGTTGAATGGTTGGTAAGGCAACGTTAACAATACTGACGCTAACCAAAGACATAAAAATAGTGGTTAAAAGAATGGCAAGAATGCGCCAACGCCTTGGGTCTTTGTTGGCAGCAAACTCTTCGACACTGCCAGCTTTATATTGCATATAAATGTCCAAAAATAAGCAATGATACAGTAGTTATTATTTTACGTGTAGAAGACACCACACAATAGCCTTTTATCTAGGCAGCAACTCTGTCAATTACACTAAAGGCTATGTCGTTTCTCTGGTTTTGCTTACCTATTAAGTAGTATGGTTAAATGTACACTATTATATTTTTTGGAACGCACTGTTTGTTCATGCAAAAACCAAGAATACACCTATAATCTATAGGTGTTTACCACTCTAAGAATATCAGCTAACGATGAACCATCGTTTTAGGCAGATAGACAATGAAGATCCAATTAACGGTGAGGTTAGAATGATAATAAAACGATTAATAGTATTGATGGCTACAGCGCTAAGCTTAGCTATCTCTTCCGCGTCAGCATTAGAAGGTGATGCAGAGGCAGGTAAGCAAGCCGCGGCAACCTGTGTTGCATGTCACCAAGCGAATGGCGGCGGTATGAATATTGCTGGCGGAGAGTCTTGGCCAGCATTAGCCGGATTAGATGCAAACTACCTATACAAGCAACTGCAAGACATAAAAAGTGGACAACGCAACAGCCCAAGCATGACTGCGTTCGCAAACATGTTAAGCGATCAACAAAAGAAAGACGTTGCAGTGTATTACAGTCAGCTACCTGCGGTTCAGGGTAATGGTGGTGAGAAAGCAACAAAAGAAGAGTTAGCCCATGGCGAGAAATTAGCCCTAAGCGGCGATTGGGACCGTTACATCGTTCCATGCAAAGCCTGTCACGGGCCAAACAACCAAGGTGCGGGCTCAAACTTCCCAGGCATTGCCGGACAGCACGCCGGTTACATTGAAGACCAATTACGCGCATGGAAAAGTGGTAAGCGCAATAACGACCCACAAAATCTAATGCTAGCTATCGCAGAACGTATGAATGATAAAGACATTCGTGCCGTGGCTGCATGGTTATCACGTCAGCCTGCACAGTAGTAAGGGAGCCATTAATGAATATCTTAAAGAAAGTATTAATCAAAGCCGTGGCAGGTGTTTTTGTATTATCAGTAGGTGCGGTACAAGCCGATGTTAAAGTGCCACTTAACATCAAACAGCCTAAAGAAGGCCAATACGTACACGTACCTCCAACCATGGAAGACCTTGAAACAGCCGACTTACACCCAGAGTTGAAGCGTGTTATTCGTCGTGGTCATGATTTATTTATGAACACCCAACAACTGCGCGGTAAAAACGTATTCAACGGTATGAACTGCAGCAGCTGTCACATGGGTGAAGGTCGTTTACCTTTCGCAGGCCCAGTATGGCCAGCAGCGGTTGTTTTACCGAACTACAGACCTAAGAACGACCACGTAAACAACCTAGAAGAGCGTATTGCTGGGTGCTTCAGCTTCTCGATGAACGGTAAGCCGCCAGCGTACGGCAGTGATGATATGGTTGCTTTAGCAACTTACCACCAGTGGCTAGCAACCGGTGTGCCTATCTACACCGATGGCAAAAGCATCTATGGACGTGGATACCCAAGACTGGCTGAACCTAAGCAAAAAGCAGACTTTCAGCGTGGTAAGAAAGTATACGAAGAAAACTGTGTTATCTGTCACTCAAATGATGGTTCAGGTTTAGTGCAGAATGGCAAAGAAATATTCCCAGCCGTTTGGGGCG
>CALJVD010000209.1 GCA_937974825.1 uncultured Oceanospirillaceae bacterium
CTGCGCACTTTTAGAAGCCGGTGATATTAAATGCTGGGGGAAAATCCCAAGCGGCTTTTCAGCTAACAACCTTTTAGAATTAACAAATAAAAAGCCTAGTCAACTTGCTACCGCCAGCGCCCATGCTTGTGTAGTGACTGAGGACAATCAAGTGCAATGCTGGGGCGATAGCAGCAAACTCGGACATTCAGAAAGCGAAGCGACAGAGGTTACAGGCATTGATAACGCACTTTTTGTTAGCAGCAAAGGCAGCCATTCTTGTGCGCTGTTAAATAACGGTAGAGTAAGGTGTTGGGGCTCTAACCTTAGGGGGCAGATTGGTAATGGTGATGGCGGCTCTGTTACTAGTACAGTCACAATACCCTCTAAAAACGTGATCAACCTATCACAAGTAGTCTCATTAAGCTCAGGTGAAAATTACAACTGTGCCGTCACACAACTCGGCCAAGTTAAGTGTTGGGGTAATAACGACAACGGACAGCTAGGCTTTACCAGTACAGGCAGCTATAAACAACAATTCTACCCACAGGTCGCAGCATCTGGAATCTCTACCGCTGAAGAAGTCAGTGTCAGCCAAAATCACAGCTGCGCTCGCTTGAAAAATGATGACGTCTATTGTTGGGGAAAAAACGACCGTGGGCAGCTAGGCAACGGAACCCAAAAAGGTAGTGATGAACCAGTAAGGGTGACCTTCTAAATGGAACTGGGTCCTGTCCTTTGCATGGAACTTTGTAGCGTATTTTTTATCTAGGTGAGCGCCATACACTCATCTAGATTACAACCTACATAATAATATAAAGTGATATCAGCGCCCCAGTCACTGAGGGCAGTAAAATTATCAAATAACAATCGCATAAAACACAAGACGGAACATAAAGCATGAGCATTCAAGCAGAATTCGTTAAGTTAAATAATCTTTTACAACAACAAATTATCGGTCAGCCACATTTGGTAGAGCGTCTGCTGATTTGTCTATTAAGTGATGGTCACCTACTGGTCGAAGGTGCTCCAGGGTTAGCAAAAACCAAAGCCATTAATTCTTTAGCACAGCATGTGGAAGGAGACTTTAAACGTATTCAGTTTACTCCAGACTTACTGCCCGGGGATGTCACAGGTACTGAAATTTACCGTCCACAACAACAATCGTTTGATTTCCAAGCCGGTCCTATTTTTCATAACTTAATTTTGGCCGACGAAATCAACCGAGCGCCAGCCAAAGTTCAAAGCGCCCTACTCGAAGCCATGGCCGAGCGTCAGGTAACAGTGGGTGGAGTTACCCGTAAGTTACCCGAACTCTTTATTGTGATGGCAACGCAAAACCCCATTGAGCAAGAAGGTACCTATCCGCTACCTGAAGCACAGCTCGACCGTTTTTTAATGCACGTGGTTATCGACTATCCTAACGCCGACTCTGAACTACAGATTCTACGCTTAGCTCGTGGAGAGGCGTTAAATGTTGCGCAAGAACGCATCGAAAAGCTCAGTCAGACCGATATTTTAGCGGCGCGCCAAGAAATTCTGAACTTGCACCTAAGTGAAGCGGTAGAGCAGTATATTGTGCAGTTGGTGATGGCAAGTCGCAGACCTGAGCACTATGGTGATGATTTAGCCAGTTGGATCGAATATGGCGCCAGTCCGCGTGGTACCATTGCTTTAGAACGTTGTGCTCGCGCGCATGCGTGGCTGCATAACAAAGACTTTGTGAGCCCAGACGACGTACAAGCCGTTGCGCACGATGTGTTACGTCACCGTATCCTTCTAAGCTTTGAAGCAGAAGCGGCGGGTATGAACGTAGAAACCGTTATCAATGAATTAATTCAACGTGTCCCTGTAATCTAATGAACTTCGAATCGTTTTTTACAGTTGGTACTCAGATAGACAGCAACCGTTTAGTGCAATTACGCAAGCTAGCGACCATGTTGCCCTTAGCTAAGCAAAAGAAAGTACTAAACGATTTAAGCGGCAATCACAGTTCGTTCTTGCGTGGCCGTGGCATGGACTATTCTGAAGTACGACAGTATCAAGCCGGTGATGATATTCGCAGCATGGACTGGCGAGTGACCGCTCGCACAGGCAAAGCACACGTTAAAGTCTTTCATGAAGAAAAAGAGCGCCCTGTTCTACTGCTCTGCGATTTACGCGCAGGTATGCAGTTTGGTAGTCAGCGTGCTTTAAAATCGGTACTTGCCGCAGATATCACGGCATTAATTTCCTGGGCATCCTTACAAGCCGGTGACCGTGTTGGTGCTTTTTTATTTACTGACCAGCAAGAACTAAACTTACGCCCCCAACCCGGTCGTAAGGCTATTCTTCACCTGATACGTGAACTTGCCAGTTTAGGCACTAGCCAATCGGCCGATGCCAGCAGTCGATTACAGCAAGTGTTGCGTCACTTACGTCGTGTAGCACGCCCTGGCAGCCGTATTTATATAGTCAGTGATTGGTCAGGGTTCGATGAAGATTGCCAGCAGCACTTGTATCATATTAGCCGTCACAGCGATCTGGTGGCTATTCATATTAGCGATCCATTAGAACAAGAATTGCCACCGCCTGGTGTCTATCCCATCGAAGACGGTCAACAGCACCTGCTTATTAACAGTGTTTCTGCTAATAATCGTGAGCAATACCGTCAGGCGTATGAAAGCAGACTGGTTGATTTGCAGCGTCAATTATTAAACTTACGCATTCCATTGATCCAATTAAGTACAGCAGATCCTAACCCTTTTCCAACCTTAAGAAGTGGCTTAGGTCTGGGACAAAAAACAAGGGCTAACGCATGAACCAACAGCCGTTACCTTTAGACGATATTATTTTACCCGCAGCCGTAAGCTACTGGCCCCTTGCTTGGGGTTGGTGGCTAGCTATTGTCACTGCTATTACTCTTATCCTAGGTTTGAGCTTTTGGTTAGTTAAACACTTACAGTATAAGCGCCATCTTAAAGATGCCACAGAAGCTCTAGAGCATGCGACTGACTCATTGCAGGGTGCCGAACTCTTTATAGCGGTTAATACTTGGCTTAAAACTCAAGCCGCCGCAGCCTTCCCTCAAGCTCAAAGCCTATACGGTGATGCTTGGATAGAGTTTCTTAATAGCAGTGCTGGTAAAGTTCTTTTTATTGATGAGCAGGCTTTAGCGCTTAGCCAAGGCATTTATCAGCCTATTCGTATTAACTGCGATGCAAACGCGCTTAAGAAAAATGCACTCTTGTGGCTAACGCTCAGCCGTGCATTAAAAGGAGGCCGCGAATGCTAGAGTTAAGTTGGCACTGGCCTTGGGCATTTTACTTATTACCGCTACCAATTATTATTCGCTTGCTATTGCCAAGCAAAGAGCAACCACAAGCGGCTCTGCGTGTTCCTAATATTGGCGAGTGGCAACAGGCAACAGCACAGAGTACCGATGTTAAAAAATCTGATTTTTTTACCCCTGCGTTCTTATTAGCTTTAATCGTTTGGGCGCTTATGCTTACCGCTTTAGCACGTCCGTTTAAGCTTGGTGAAGTCGTTGAAATGCCGATATCTGGCCGTGACTTATTACTGGCGGTCGACTTATCACCGAGTATGGAAATTGAAGATATGAAGCTAAACGGTCGTTCAACAAACCGTTTAGTGGTCACTAAACAAGTGATCAGTGAGTTTATTGAACGTCGCTCTGGTGACCGTTTGGGATTGGTGTTATTTGGTGATGAGGCGTATTTACAAGCCCCCCTCACCTTTGACCGTAGCACCGTCAAAGACCTTTTACTTGAATCTCAAATAGGCTTAGCTGGGCAACGTACCGCCATTGGCGATGCATTAGGGTTATCGGTTAAGCGCTTGCAGAATGAGGCTGACAGCAGTCGTGTGATTGTGCTTTTAACCGATGGTACTAATAACGCTGGTGAATTAGACCCTCTAAAAGCCGCTGAGTTAGCCGCTCAAAATAACATTCGTATTTATACCATTGGTCTAGGAGCAGACGCCATGCAAGTGGCCAGCTTATTTGGTAGCCGTACTGTTAACCCGTCAGCCGATATGGATGAAAAGGCCCTAATGCGTATTGCTGAACTCACTGGTGGAGCCTACTTTCGCGCTCGCAACACTCAAGAGCTAAATCAAATTTACGCATTATTAGATGAGTTAGAACCTGCCGAGCAAGATCCACAAATATTTCGCCCGCAAAAGAACTTATATTATTGGCCATTATTATGGGCTTTTTGTTTAAGTTTAGTCTTGGCGTTGCACCAAGGTGTATTAGTAGGAGGTCGCCGTGGATAATCTATTTATTTTATCGGACGTCCACTTCTTACGCCCATTGTGGTTATTGCTGCTTATCCCCACACCCCTATTGTTATGGCTTTTAAAAAGACGTGTTCAACAAGCAAGCGCTTGGCAACGTATTATCGACCCACGTTTGCACAGCGTTATGCTCAACCAAGAGTCTCAGGTTAAGAAACAATCGTCTTACTGGCCATTATGGGCAATCGCTTGGTTGATCGCCGTCGTTGCACTGGCAGGGCCTGCATCAGTTAAGATTCCACAGCCCATCAGCAAGAACCATCAAGCATTAATTATATTGTTGGATATGTCGGCATCCATGGCTTCGCAAGACGTTGCCCCCTCAAGGGCAACTCGCGCTCTTCAAAAAGTGACCGATATTGTGCGCTCACGCACCGATGGCGTTACCGGCTTAGTCGTCTACTCAGGCGAAGCACACACAGTAACGCCTCTCACCGATGATACGCGCACCATTGAAACCTTACTGCCTGCGCTGTCGCCTTTTATTATGCCGGCACCTGGCAGTCGTCCTGAAAAGGCCGTTAAGCTTGGACGCGAACTGGCTAATAATGCAGGCGTACAACAAGCCGACTTATTATTAATTACCGACGGCATTCAAGAGCAAGATATTGAGCGCATACAGGCTGAATTACGCACAGGATTAAAGCTTAGTGTTATTACCGTGGGGACAGAGCAAGGAGCGCCTATTCCACTGCCGAGCGGTGGTTTCTTACGCGATCAGTCTAATCAGATTGTTCTGGCTCCGCTTGATTTAGAGCCTATTAAACAACTAAGCAGTCGTCTTAGTGCGCCATGGCGTGAACTAACAGTGGATGACCGCGACTGGTTAGGGCTTGTTAGCCAACCCCACGACCTAGAGCAACACTCCGACAAAGCCCAACAAGAATTTGATTTATGGCGAGATGATGGCTTTTGGTTAATCTTCCTTCTTTTACCATTTACCCTGCTACTCTTTCGTCGTGGGGTCTTACTTTGCCTACCCTTAGCGCTTTGGGTTGCAGCGCCTGAACCTGTTGAAGCGTCCCCTTGGCTCAATGCTAACCAACAAGGCATGGCATTGTTTGAAACAGCACCAGATATGGCTGCAAACACCTTTACAGACTCTGCATGGAAAGGCAGTGCTTTTTACCGTGCCGGAGATTATGAAAGTGCCATAAATGCTTTTGAAACAGCCCCTGACACAGCAGATAACTTATACAACTTGGGTAATGCTTTAGCGCAAACAGGTGAGTATCAAAAGGCCATCGATGCGTACGATAAAGCCCTTAAAAAGAAGCCTGACTTTCCTTCCGCTATTAAGAATAAGCAAATTATTGAAGATGCGATGAAACAACAGCAACAGCAGCAACAAGATGGCGAAGGTGACTCAGATTCTGACAACCAATCTAACCCTGGCGATGATTCACAAGAAAGCGATAGTTCATCACAAGAACCATCGGATGATGACTCGGACAATGCCAATTCAGATTCCAGCCAAAATCAAACGGGCGATAATAACGATCAGCAAAGCGATGATTACAACCCGCAAAAAGAAGACAACCACTCAGAGTCAGACAATCAAGATTCTGAGCAGCCAGATAATGCAAATAATTCCGAAGATGAGCAGCCACAAGATAACGAGCAGGTCTCACAACAAGAAACAGAAGAAGACGAATCATCGTCTGAACAAGAAGAGAACGCTAGCGCATTAACAGAAAGCTCTGAAGAAGGATTAACCCGAGAAGAACAAGAAGCCATGCAACGTTGGCTACAGAGTATTCCCGATAATCCTGGTAACTTATTGCAGCGCAAGTTTTTATATCAATATCGCCAATCAGCACCAGAAGAAAAGAATAGCGGAGAAGTGCTATGGTAAAACGTTTAGCTTTTATACCTTTTGTATTTTTATTATTGGTTAGCCAAGTTGCATTTGCTACTGAGTTTACTGCCAGTGTCGATCGCACAGAGATTTCCCAGTACGACACCATCACGCTTAAGTTACGCCTGAATGAGCAAGTCTTTCGTGGTCAGCCTGATTTAGCCCCACTGGAAACGGACTTCAGCATTCAAGGGCAGCAACGCTCGCAGCAATTCCGTTCTATTAACGGTAAAACTGAGTCTTATACCGAGTGGAATATTGGCTTGTTACCGCGCCGTACTGGCACGCTAACCATCCCGTCAATTTCTTTTAAAGGGGAAAAAAGCGCTGCCATTGAAATCACCGTATCAGAGCCTTCTGCCAATATCGTTGAACAAACCGAACGTAATTTCTTTTTCGATGTTCAAGTAACACCAATCGACAATGCCATAGTACAAGGGCAGCTGCTCTATAAAGAAAAACTCTATTATGGAGTCGACCATACCGACGCCAACCTGCCCGAATTTAAAATAGATAACGCCCGAGTACAGTCTCTCGGTAGTGTTAAGCAATACACGACCGTTATTGAGGGTCGTCGCTTTGGAGTATATGAACGGAACTACGCTATTTTCCCTGAAATGGCAGGCGAGCTTGTTATTCCAGCACAAACCTTTAGAGCAAACATTCCAAACCCCTACGACCGTTGGTCGCGCGGCAAAGCCATCAATATTGCTAGTGACCCTATTAGCGTACAAGTGGCCGCTATTCCTGCGGAATACCCTAATGGCGTCGCCTGGTTACCAACCAGTGAATTAATAGTTGATGAAAGTTTCAGCAAGGCCCCAACTGAATGGCAAGTCGGTGATGCTGTCACCCGTACTATTACCATTCAAGCCAACGGTATTCCGGGTAAGCAACTGCCCGAAGTATCCTTGCCTACAATGGAGAACTTTCGTTATTACCCTGACCAAATTAACCACGATGAAAACATAACCGAGCGTGGCATTATTGGTTACTCAGAGCAATCGGTGGCCATAGTAGCCAGTAGTGGTGGTGAGTTTACGCTGCCTGAAGTACGTATTCCTTGGTGGAACACAAACACAAACAGTCTTGAGTACGCAGTGCTACCTGAACATAAAATTTTAGTCAGCGGTGCAGTCATAACTAAAACCACTGAACCCAGCGTGACAAGCAATGACATCGATGCCATCCAAGCAGAAAATAATAAAGCCAAGACAAACAAACATTCCTTGAACCAAGAATCCTGGTTCTCTTGGTTAGTACTAACACTGCTAGGCTTCTCGCTTGTACTAAACATAATTTTGTTCGTATCACGCAAACCTAAAGAAAAAGCAGATACTGCCGCTCAATCCAATGACAACAACCAAGAGTCTTTAAAACCCTTATGGGCTCAGTTTAGCCAAGCCTGTAAAGACAACAGGCCTGCGCAAGTGCGCCAAACGCTGATAGCTTGGGTACAAGCCGGTGGTTTACCAACCGTTACCGCTGCTGCCACTACCTTAAGCAGCATTGCACAGCAAGTCTCTGACTCTACCCTAGCAAACGCCTTACTCGATCTTGATAAGCTATTGTATGGCGAGCAAAACAATGCAGACTTTAGCGCGGCATCGCTTAAGTCTTTAGTTGAAAAGGAAGCAA
This sequence comes from uncultured Oceanospirillaceae bacterium, assembly GCA_937974825.1. GTDB lineage: Bacteria > Pseudomonadota > Gammaproteobacteria > Pseudomonadales > Oceanobacteraceae > Venatoribacter. The sequence continues at coordinate 7,775 of CALJVD010000209.1, forward strand.
AGAAAAAAGTAACGATTAAAAATAATAATGGGCTTTATCCAAACATTTAGATTTTAACTATAGAGCCAATAACAAATATTCATTACAACATTTGTTATAATGTTATTATTATTTATTGTATCCTCAATACATATTCACAGTTACTGTTCAAAAATAAGGAACACTCTATGAAAAAGACAGTCTTTACCGCAGTAGTTGGCTTAGCATTAAGCACTTCTGCTTTCGCTGCAGCCCCTGATGCAGACGCCTTACGCAAACAAGTATCTGGTTTTTTTAAGCCATTAGCTGAACAAATGCCTGGGGCTGAAAACGATACCGCTGAAAAAATCGCTTTGGGTGAAAAGCTGTACTTTGAAACTGCTCTGTCGGTTAACGGCACACAGTCTTGTAACACTTGTCACCGCTTAGACGAAAAATTAGGTGGCGTAGATAACAAGCGTTTTTCTGACGGTGCTATTGAAGGTGCTATTGGTGACCGTAACTCACCAACCGTTTGGAATGCTGGTTTTCATATTGCACAATTCTGGGACGGTCGCGCTGCTGACCTAAAAGAACAGGCTAAAGGCCCAATCTTAAACCCTGTTGAAATGGCTATTCCTGATGAAGCTACCGCCGTTAAAAACATTAAGGACGCTGGCTACAGTGACGAATTCGCCAAAGTATTTGGTAAAAAAGATGCCGTTACTTACGACAATATCGCCGAAGCCATTGCTGCTTTTGAGCGTACATTAATTAGTAAAGACCGCTTTGACGATTTCTTAAAAGGCGATAACAACGCATTAACCGCTGAAGAATTAACCGGTTTAAATGACTTTGTTTCTTCTGGTTGTATTGCTTGTCATACCGGCCCCTTACTAGGCGGCAACATGTACCAGAAAATGGGCTTAGTGAAGCCTTACCCAAATACTGAAGACACTGGTCGCTTCCAAGAAACCAACAACCCAGCTGACAAATTCATGTTTAAGGTACCTAGCCTTCGTATCATCAGCCAAACCGCTCCATACTTCCACGATGGTGCGGCTGAAACCTTAGAAGACGCTATCTACCAAATGGGCGTGTACCAACTTGGTCGTGAACTGGATGATGACAAAGTGGCCTCTATCGCAACCTTCTTGAAATCATTAGACAACCA
>CALJVD010000210.1 GCA_937974825.1 uncultured Oceanospirillaceae bacterium
GGGCTCATAACCCGAAGGTCGTAGGTTCAAATCCTGCTCCCGCAACCAAAATTCTTAAAAAGCCCCATGGTCATTGGCCTCGGGGCTTTTTTTATGCCTGTAGAAAAGTGAAAAAACACAGGTCAAAATGACCTTAAGGCTGCCAAAAATAGCCTGCTTTTTAGTAAGAATGACAAAATGTGACGGTTTTTGAAGCTTATTTAGCAGATAATTAGTTTTTTATAGTGTAACTAGAAAGATTTGGCGCTGAATGTCAGATGTTTAGTTGGATTTTCTACGACGATACTCAGCAAACCGATAGTCGAGCAGTTCTTGTATCATCTGGTGCAGTGTTTCCAGCTCGGTGTTGGGCAGTTCAAAGCGAGGTTGGTAGCGGTTATTGTCTTGTGTAAACCAGTACTGAGTTTTGGAGTCTTTACTGCCAGTGGTGCTATGTTTAATGGGGTTCTTTTTCCAGTAGCTAGTCCAAGCTTTAGACTGGCCTACCAGTTCTTTTTGCGCTTCGGGCAGGTCAAGTTCTAGCAAGTCGGGATGGCGCTCTAAAACATAGCGTGATTGGGCCGCAAGCTGCTCTAGTGTGGGTGGGTTTCGTAAACCGTCTAGCTCTAACAATGCTTGTAATAAGACGATTTTAAAACTTTTGGTGAGTGAAGTGGTTTCAATGCCCTTATGTAAGAACTCATTAAGTTGTTCGTATACACTCTGTTCAGATGGCGTTAAATCATTCTCCTCTTGCACTAACTTAAACCAACTGCCGTGTTGCTGACGCAGTTTGGTAAAGTCAAAGTTCGCTTGAAAGGCTTGGGCGGCGGTAGGGCGATAGCCTAATTCATCTTTTAGATTGCGGTAATCATCGAGAATGCGAATACGCTGCCCATAACGCAGTGTGGTCATTAAATCGATAACTTGAGGCTCTAGGTTGATGTAGCAGTTATCGGGCAGCTGAATATCCCCTTGCCCAGGTTTGCTTGTGCTTTTCTCTCGAAAAATAGAGCCCAATAATTCAGGCTTAAATAAACAGGCTTTGTGGTTGCCAACCAAATCAATAACAACCAAATGGCTTTTGTTGGGGTGGTTTCGTAATCCGCGTCCCAATTGTTGTAAAAATACAATGCGTGACTCTGTTGCACGTAGCATGAGCAGAGTATCGATGGATGGAATATCGGTGCCTTCGTTAAACAGATCGACCGAAAAAATAATATCTAACTTGCCTGCCTGTAAATCGCTGAGTGCTTTGTTGCGTGGTGTGTCTGAGCCTGCGTAAACCGCCTGTGCTTTAACACCTTGCTTACGAAAATACTCCGCCATAAAAATGGCGTGACGTACAGAGATACAAAACGCTAAGGTGCGAGTTTGTGCCAGTTCTCGCCATTTCGTGTAGGCATGTTTTGCTCGGCTTAAACTGCTAAAAGCATTCTCTAAAGCATTAGGATCAAAGCGGCCGTTGCGCCAAGGGATTGCTTCATAATTAATGTGTTCATCGTAAATGCCATGGTAATGAAAAGGCGCAAGATTCTTATCTGTAATGGCATCACGCAAACCTCGCTCAAATACTAAGTTGTCATCACACAGCGCAAGAATACTGGCTTGGTCGGTACGATCGGGCGTTGCCGTTAAGCCCAGTAGAAACTTAGGTCGGAAGTAGTCTAATAATTTACGATAAGAGGGCGCAGTGGCATGGTGAAACTCATCCACTACAATGTAATCAAAATGGTCTTGCGTAAATTGATGCAAATGATCAGCACGCCCAATGGTCTGGATCGACGCAAATAACCAGTCGGCTTGTTCTTGTTTTTGTCCGTTATAAAGCCCTGTATGGGCATTCGGGTTCATACGAATAAAGGTCGCTTGCGCTTGTAGTAAAATTTCTTCTCTGTGCGCGACAAACAACAATCGCTGCGAATGCATCTGTTTGGCATCAAAAGCTGCTAGCCAAGTTTTACCTAAGCCCGTTGCCATCACTACTAAACCACGCTTAAAGCCTTGTTGGCGGGATTTTCTTAAGGCTTCTAAGGCTTCAAATTGAACAAGGGTGGGAATGGCTTTTTCTGGTAAAGATTCTTGCACGCTATCGCCAGACAGCAAACGAAAGTCGGGTGCCTCACTAAGTTCATAGCGACCGATATAAGCATCAATCCATTCGTGCGTCAGAGGCACTAAGCGGCGGTCTGCACTCAGTACAGAAATGTGGTTTTTAAGTTCGAGCAAACTTTGTGCGGCTGGGCTGCTAATGTGGTCATCAACGCTTACTTTCCAGTTCCACTCTAACGATTCGGTTAATGCAGCGCGTGAAATATTGCTCGAGCCTACGAGTCCAAGTCCTATTAACCGCTGGCTGTCGTGTTGTTGAATAATCAGATAAGACTTTAAGTGAAAGCCAGTGTTGCCTTGGCTTTCGTATATTTGCAGCTGTGCACCACGTTCTTCTAACAGCATCATCTCGCGCAGAGCTACGGGCTCGGTAACGTTTAAATAATCTGAGGTGATAACCTGTAGCTTAACGCCACGGGCAAGCGCTTCGTAAAGGGCATCGTGCAGTAACTTCCAACCACTGGCACGAATAAAAGACACCGCAATACTGATTTCACTCGAAGCCTGAGTGTTGTTAATGGCTGTCAGCAAGGTATCCAGTAATGGGCTTTGAAAGCTTGGGTCTTTCTGGTTACCACCAGTAATTAAGCGTGGCGTACTCATGTTATTGCTTTATTAAGAGTGCATTTAACCAACGTTCGTCTTCACGTCCTGCACGTTGATCGCCGGTTTGCCAGTGTTTGTGTAACGATAATCCTGTGCCCATTAATACATCTAACAAACGAGATTCGTTTAGGTTGGTGAAGTGACGCCCATCACGGCTCACTTCGTCGTCGCCGTATTTAAAAGAACAATAAAAAACACCGTCCGTTCTAAGAAACTGCGCCAGATGTTTAAACGTAATTGATAACTCATTAAAAGGAACGTGCAACAGCGATGCACAAGCCCAAATACCGTCAACCGCTTGAGTAGAAATAAACTCTAAAAAAGTACTCAGTTGTACGGGTAAACCGGTGTGTGCTTGGGCAAGTTCTACTAGGGCAGGGCTTGCATCAAAGGCCGTTACTTGAAAGCCTAAATCAGAAAAATACTGGCTGTCTCGTCCAGAGCCACAACCGGCATCAATAATATGAGCGCCCTCGGGTATCAGCGCCAAAAATTCCTGATACAGAGGCGACATATCCACCTGAATGGTGTTATTAAAAAAGCTCTCAGCCTGCTGCTGATAGTAATCTTGGGTCATCGTTTGAAGTCCAATTTCATAATTAAGAAAATAATCTAACAGAGCAGACGGCTAAAACAAGTAGGAAGTATTAGGCATAAGCAGACGAATACCGATTAGCGTGCACAGGTTTTCTCTTTTAACGCTCTTATATCGTCACGCACCTCAGCAGGAAACTTATAAATCATTAGTACACGTAAGTATCGGGTTAAGTACTGACAATGAAATTTCTCATAAGGTGGTAACCATTCATGCGGTCCTTTAGCTCCTTTGCTGCGGTTGGCAGAAGCAGAAACCACGAACAGATTCCTAGGGTCGTTAGCAAACTGTTTTCGCTTGTCTGCATCCCATTGGTCGGCACCGTTTTCCCATGCCCACTTCAAAGGGATTAAGTGGTCAACGTCTACTTTGTCGCCATCATAAAAAATCTTATTAGTGTAAGGATCGTTCCAACGCCCACGTATGACACGACAACCACGTTCATCCATGGTGATAGGCCCAGTCGAAAGCTCTTTTAGTAACTCATGACGAGTATTAAGGCAGTTCTTATCTTCGTCTATCCAGTGCTGGAAAGCGTTGCGGCTATAACTGCTTTTTTTAGCTTCAGACTTTTTGTAGTGCGCAGGTAGTCTGCCACCACTAGCAAAACACTCTTCAAGACTATTGAAGGGCTTAAAGTTAGTCGTTCTGTCATAGTGCATGCTATGGCGGTCGTGACAAATACCCGACTTACTTTTTTTAACCAACTCTGCATGCGAGTTAAACGATAAGAAGAAAAGAAATACAACAGCGATGAGCTTGTAAGGCATAAGGGCGATGAGTTTTTATGAGTATTATGAAAATGAAGGCGCTAATACTTATTTATTAGACAT
>CALJVD010000211.1 GCA_937974825.1 uncultured Oceanospirillaceae bacterium
GAGCCTGGAGCCTGGAGCCTGGAGCCTGGAGCCTGGAGCCTGGAGCCTGGAGCCTGGAGCCGAGAGCTGGGAGCCGAGAGCTGGGAGTCGAGAGCTGGGAGTCGAGAGCCTGGAGTCGAGAGCCGTAGTTTGCACCAGACCCTAGGCACTAGGCACTAGGCGTAACGAGAGTCTAGGCACCAGACGCAATGTCGAGAGCTTCGAGTATATATTTTAATATCTGAGGATTTTATAGCTGCGAGGGTATTTTTGATTTTGGCGCGCTCGGAAGGATTCGAACCTTCGACCGCCTGGTTCGTAGCCAGGTACTCTATCCAGCTGAGCTACGAGCGCGCAAAAAATCTTTATTTACTATTCAATGAACATTCTTGGGAAGAATGGCGCGCTCGGAAGGATTCGAACCTTCGACCGCCTGGTTCGTAGCCAGGTACTCTATCCAGCTGAGCTACGAGCGCACTAGTAAAACGTGGCGGAGAGAGAGGGATTCGAACCCTCGATAGGGTTAAACCTATACGCCCTTAGCAGGGGCGCGCCTTCAGCCACTCGGCCATCTCTCCAACACGGCGCGCATGATACCACGTTTATTTAAAATGCAAAGGGGAATTTTAAGAAAATTACCTCTTTAATGCTTTCTAGTAGTTTCCGTAGGTATCATCCTCTGCATTTTTCTCGCGCTGAATGCGCTGATAAATCTCTTCACGGTGAACTGCAACTTCTTTCGGAGCGTTAACACCGATACGAACTTGATTACCTTTAACCCCCAAAACGGTTACAGTAACTTCGTCACCAATCATTAAAGTTTCGCCAACACGGCGAGTTAGAATCAACATAAGAATCTCCTTTATTCCTTGTTACTAGGGTGCAATTTTTCCTACTCTCTAATTCAAAATTGACCGTTACTTTTGAAGTATAGTCAAAATTAGAGTTTCCCTAACATAATACTCTGTTAGGGAGTACTTCTCGAACATTTGTTACTTTTCGAAACAAAAACACACTGTTTTACTCTTCAACAGTCGCATCAGCGTCTAAGTCAAAAGCGGTGTGCAATGCACGAACAGCAAGCTCTAAGTATTTCTCTGCAATCACCACTGAAATTTTAATTTCAGAGGTGGTAATCGCTAGAATATTAATGTTTTCGTCGGCTAGCACTTTGAACATTTTACTCGCAACACCTGCGTGTGAGCGCATACCAACCCCTACTAATGATACCTTACAGATTTCATCCGTACTGGTTACAGAACGAGCTTTAAGATCAGTAGCCACTTCATTAAGTACTTTAACGGCTTGCTTATAGTCAATACGGTTTACTGTGAAGGTAAAGTCTGTGGTGCCGTCTTCTGAAACGTTCTGTACGATCATATCAACTTCGATATTTACATCGCTGATCGCACCAAGAATACGGGAAGCAATACCAGGAACGTCAGGCACACCTTTAATGGTTAGCTTGGCTTCATCACGGTTAAATGCAATTCCAGAGATAATTGGGTTTTCCACGTAGTCTTTCTCCTCAACAGTAATTAGGGTGCCGTTACCTTCTTTCATCGAAGAAAGTACACGTAAAGGAACTTTGTATTTACCAGCAAATTCAACCGCACGAATTTGTAGAACTTTCGAACCAAGGCTGGCGAGCTCTAGCATTTCTTCGAAGGTAATTTTATCTAAACGGCGTGCCGCAGGAGCAACACGAGGGTCTGTGGTATAAACACCATCAACGTCAGTATAAATCTGACACTCATCGGCTTTTAAAGCAGCGGCTAAGGCAACTGCCGTGGTATCCGAACCACCACGACCCAAGGTTGTGATGTTATTGTTTTCATCGATACCTTGGAAGCCAGCAGCAATCACTACGCCACCGTTATCAAGCACTTCGCGCATACTGTCTGTCGCGATGTCTTCAATACGGGCTTTCATATGTGAGCTATCGGTTTTGATACCTACTTGCCAACCAGTGAATGAGCGAGCATTAATACCACGCTTTTGTAAGGCTATTGCTAACAAAGCGATGGTTACCTGCTCACCTGTTGAAACTAACGTATCCATTTCACGTGGCTCAGGGTTTTCAGAGATGGATTGTGCCAAACCGATAAGACGGTTGGTTTCACCGCTCATTGCGGATAATACAATCACCATTTGATGGCCAGCATCGTGGAAGGATTTTACTTTGTCGGCAACCGCTTCGATACGCTCAACTGAGCCTACGGAAGTACCGCCATATTTTTGAACAAAAAGCGCCATGGTAGTGATCTACAAATTAGTAGTTAACGAAAGGGCGTATATTAAACAATAAATTACTAGAACTCGCTAGATGGTGGGCGTTTGATTGCTGAAATATATAGGGATCAGGCATAAAAAAGACGACCTTAGTCGTCTTTTTTATTCTACTTATTCAACCTAAGCAATAGCTGCTTCAGCCCACTTTTCGAATGCAGCCAGAGCATCTTTAATACCTGCTGGATTTTGACCGCCCGCTTGCGCCATTTCGGGCTTACCACCCCCACGGCCATCAACATAGGCAGCGCACTCTTTAACAGCATCACCCGCTTTTGCTTTACAGATAAGGTCTTTAGTCACCCCTGCCAACAAAGTAACCTTCCCTTCGTTTTCAGACGCCAGCATAATTAACCCTGAACCAAGCTTATTTTTTAGCTGATCCATAGTATTACGTAAGGTATTAACATCGGCACCAGCCAACTCTGCTGCCAATATTTTTACGCCATTAATGTCTTTGGCTTGAGTGGCTAAATCATTACCAGCACTCAATGCACTTTTAGCCTTAAGAGCTGCTAATTCTTTTTCAAGTGCATGGGCACGAGTTTGTAACTGCTCTACTTTTTCAATCACTTTATCGCTAGACGTTTTAAAGCTGCTTGCCAGTTTTGCTAACGTTTTCTCTTCCGCTGCAATAAAGTCGAGCGCAGCCGCACCAACCACAGCCTCTATACGACGAACACCGGCTGCGATACCGCTTTCTGAGGTGATTTTTAACAGGCCAATATCACCCGTACGCTGCGCATGCGTACCACCGCACAACTCAATTGAGAAATTGTCCACGCCCATGGTTAGCACTCGTACTTCATCGTCGTATTTTTCACCGAACAAAGCAAGTGCACCGGCTTCGCGTGCATCATCAATATTCATCAAGCGAGTACTTACTTCTGTATTAGCACGAATCTGCGCGTTCACTATACGTTCAATTTGTTCTAGCTCGTCGCTTTTAACGGCTTCTAAGTGTGAGAAGTCAAAGCGTAGCTTGTCATAGGTAACTAACGAGCCTTTCTGCGCTACATGCTCGCCCAGCACTTGACGTAACGCAGCATGTAATAAATGCGTAGCAGAGTGATGAATAGCTGTTGCCTGGCGTTTATCGGCATCGACCGAGGCTGTCAGTGTATCACCAACCTTAACTTGCCCTTCAACCAGCACACCTTGGTGCAGGTGGTTACCACTTTCTTTTTGTGTGTCTTTCACTTGGAAAACCACACCCTCTGCTTTTAAGAATCCGGTATCACCGCACTGACCACCACTTTCGCCATAGAATGCAGTTTCATCCAACACCAATACAGCCACATCGCCCGCATTAAGCTCAGTGACAGCGTCGCCTTCTTTAAATAGGGCTTTAACCGTGCCGGTATTTTCTAGTTGGCTGTAACCTAAGAAAGCCGTTTCACCTTCTATTTCTAGTCCTTTACCGTAGTTCGCCGCAAAGTTGCCTGCTGCACGTGCTTGCTGACGTTGTTTTTCCATGGCAGCTTCGAAGCCTGCCTCATCAACCTTAAGCTCTTTTTCACGAGCAACGTCAGCAGTTAAATCCAGTGGGAAACCGTAGGTATCATAGAGTTTGAACGCCACATCACCAGGGATAGTGTCACCCGACAACTGGGCAATCTCATCATTTAAAATAGCCATGCCTTTATCAAGCGTCTTAGCAAACTGCTCTTCTTCTAAGCGCAGTACTTTTTGCACATGATCGGCTAGCTTTGCTAGTTCGGGATAGGCTTCACCCATTTGTTCAACTAAAGCAGGTACTAATTTAGAGAAAAACCCGATAGGCGCATTCAACATATGTCCGTGGCGAATGGCACGACGAATAATACGGCGCAACACGTAGCCGCGACCTTCGTTTGATGGCAACACACCATCCACAATTAAGAAACTTGTTGAACGAATGTGGTCGGCAATAACGCGCAATGATTTGTTTTCAGTATCTTTGCAACCCGTTAGCTCACCGGCCGCGGTTAGCAATGCTTGGAATAAATCAATTTCATAGTTGCTGTGTACGCCCTGCATAATGGCAGAAATACGCTCAAGCCCCATACCGGTATCGACCGATGGCTTAGGCAGCGGAACCATCTCACCGTTTTCCTTACGCTCATATTGCATGAAAACGTTGTTCCAGATTTCAATAAAGCGGTCGCCATCTTCTTCAGGCGTGCCAGGCTTACCACCCCAGATATGATCACCATGATCGTAAAAAATTTCTGTACAAGGACCGCAGGGACCGGTATCACCCATTTGCCAGAAGTTATCCGATGCAAAACGCTCGCCTTTGTTATCACCAATTCGAATAATCTTGTCGGCAGGAATACCAATTTCTTTATTCCATAAATCAAACGCTTCATCGTCTTCTGCATAAACAGTAACAAGCAATTTTTCTTCAGGAATATTTAGCCATTCTGCTGAAGTTAAAAACTCCCACGCATATTTAATAGCGTCTTCTTTGAAGTAATCACCAAAACTAAAGTTACCTAGCATTTCGAAGAAGGTATGGTGACGCGCAGTGTAACCAACATTTTCTAAGTCGTTGTGTTTACCACCCGCACGCACACATCGCTGCGAGGAGGCTGCTCGGGTATAGCTACGTTGCTCTTTACCTAAAAATAAATCTTTAAACTGAACCATGCCGGCGTTAGTAAAAAGTAAGGTAGGATCGTTGCCAGGAATTAATGGGCTTGAAGCCACAACTTCATGTCCTTTAGAGGCAAAGAATTTTAAGAATGCTTGGCGAATTTCAGAGCTTTTCATACAAATGGCTATCCGTGAACGGGTTAGTTAGAAAAAAATGCAAGTATAGCCTTTTATAGCCATAACTCTAAGTACTGTATTAAAAATCATTTACTATCCATTTAGTATCACTTGACAATAAGCAAAAATAAGATAACTATATAGTTATATACAAAACAGAAAGAGGTACGAACTATGAATATTGATCGCGCTATGTTCGCTTTTGCAGGCATTATGGTTTTAGTGTCGTTAGCACTTACACACTTCGTACATGCTAACTGGGTTTGGTTAACTGTATTTGTTGGGGCTAACCTCCTACAAGCCTCTTTTACCGGATTTTGTCCTGCAGCGAAGTTATTTAAGGCACTGGGGCTTAAACCAGGTAATGCATTCAAATAACCTTTTGCGTCTTTCTTATTAGGTAATCAGCATGGCGGAATATAACCGCCTCGCTACCAAATACTTCTTTATAATAGGGGCATAACAACCAAACAATTGGAGCTTGTTGTGCGCCTATTTATTTCTTGGATTCTTATATCGCTCAGCTTTGTTGCATCGGCCGCTGAGTGGAACACTTATCCTGCAGAACTACCACAGTTCGATTACTCTGGTGACAAACTGAAAAGTCATTGGGACATTCTTACCATGGGTACTCGCCATGAGTTTCCTGATGAAGTCTTTTTACAAGCCATGTCAGAAACCTATCCTGACTTAAAGGCGCATATGCTTTCATTAGCAAAAAAACCTGATGCACACCCTGCGGTGAAAGCTCTACTCGATGATAACTACACACCCTTAGCACAGGCGTTGCAGAAAACTTGGCGTTACCACTACGAAGGTAAGTACCAGCAGTCCTATGAACTAGGCATGCAACTGGGTACTGCTGGAATGGTTCCTGCGATTTATTCAAAACTAATGTATGCCACTTTTATGGTGCATTCATCCGCAGAAAAACTAGCAATCTTTCGTGATGCTGCAGCAGAATCTGAGCCGTTACTAGAACTAACACCCGGTTATGACTTTGGTGACTTTGGTTTGCTTTATGCACGTGTGCGCATACTAGAACGCCTAGGTACTACCGCAGCATTAGCCACCGGCTACTTAGGCTCAACTCAGAAAAAACTTAAGCAATTAAGCGAACGCCACCCTACTAACAGTTTGTACCCGACAACCTTTGCTGCCATACAAGCCGGAGTCGTTGAGCGGGTTGGTTCACTGATTGGCCGTATTACTTATGGAGCTACCGAAGGTCGTACCTTAGCGGGCTTTAGTGAAGCCTTAGAGTTACAAAGTAACTTGCCAGTGATCTACAATGAATTTATTGTAGCTCTTAATCGTATTAACCCTAAAAAGCACAAAGCTTTAATACAGGATCTGTCTGAACGCTGCATAGCACTAACACCATACAGTGCGGAAGAGGCATTAAACCAAGCACTTTGTACAAGTGAATACCAACAACATGAACTGGTGGAAAATTGACTGCTAACCCTTGGCTTTTATTAGCCATGCTGCCTGCTGCAGCCCTCTTAATGCTACACCTTGCCGTCGGTCCTTTTGGGCATCCGACGCTTTTGCATTGGCACGTTAGCTGGAAAAAACGCTCTAGCGCTTTAAAGTACGGATTGCTTCTTATCGCAATTACACTACTTATACTCGGCACTGCACAACTACTAGGACTGTGGGGAACTCCCATAGAACAATGATGTATGAAAAAGCTCACTATCTATAACAATGACATTGCCCTAGAGGTACGTGAGCTTGGCCCAGAGGAAAGTGAACTCATCATTTTGTTGCATGGGTTTCCAGAATGCTGGAACACTTGGCGCCACCAAATCAAACCGCTTGCAGACGCTGGGTATCGAGTCTGCGTACCTAACCTGCGCGGCTACGGCCAGTCCTCTAAACCTAAAAGCATCAAGCGCTACAGGCTTGATGAGCTTATCACCGACGTTGAAGCCATTCGTTTGCATTACGGTAAAGAGACGTTTCACTTGGTTGGACACGATTGGGGAGCCGCCATTGCTTGGTGGTATGCCATTCATAACAAGCAACCTCTTGCCAGCCTAAGTATTCTAAACGTGCCCCACCCCTATGCATTTCTTAAAGCACTTAAGAGCAGCGTCAAACAGCTACGTAAAAGTTGGTACATATTTTTCTTTCAGCTTCCGTTTATTCCTATTTGGGCCTTAACACGCAATCGCTTTGCTTCATTAAGAAAAACACTGACCCACACTTCTAGCCCTGGAGCCTATACCGAGGAAGACTTTATTCACTTAGAAGAAGCTTGGAGTGCGCCAGGCGCTATTAAAAGTATGATCAGTTATTACCGAGCCATGCTCCGATACGCTCGCTCACCAAAAAATGATGGTGTTATTAGTACCCCAACTCAAATTCTTTGGGGCGAACGCGACTTAGCTCTAAGCTTAGCAAGCGCTCATGACAGTGCAACTTACCTACAACATGGAAAGCTTATTACTTACCCAGAGGCAACGCATTGGTTAGCGCATGATCTTCCCGATGAGATCAGCCAAAAACTTATTGAGCACCTTAATCGTTATCCCGCTTTATAATAAACCCTAACAAATTTATGTTTATCTTATACAATAGCCACATCATAAATTTTTGGGGCTCATTAACATGCAGCATATAGTCATTGTCGGCGGTGGCGCTGGGGGCTTAGAACTAGCCACTCGTCTAGGTCGAAAACTGGGTAAAAAAGGTAAGGCACAGATCGATCTAATCGACACTAACCGCATACACTTGTGGAAACCACTACTTCACGAGATTGCCACAGGTGCACTGGATTCTAGTATTGATGGTTTGGACTATTTAGAACACGCCCGACAACATGGATTCCGTTTCCACTTAGGTCGCATGAGCGGGCTTGATAGAACCAACAAACAAGTAATTTTAGAGCCCATGCTTGATGAAGAAGGTGAGCTCATTGCTGCCGAGCGTCGTGTAAAATACGACACTCTTGTTATTGCTGTGGGCAGTGTCACCAACGACTTTGGCACCAAAGGCGCTAAAGATAACTGCTTCTTCTTAGATAATGCATTCCAAGCCAAGCAGTTTCATAAAACACTGTTAAACGAATTTATTCGTGCCAACACTCGTGAAGACGACAGCCCACAAACCTTAAACATAGGAATTGTCGGCGCGGGTGCTACTGGGGTTGAGCTATCCGCTGAACTCTATAACGCATCTGAAGTACTATTCAGCTACGGTTATAAAAAACTCGCGCCTGCTAATATTAATGTGCATGTTATTGAAGCCGGCGATCGTATCCTTCCTGCTTTGCCTAAGCGCATTGCTAATGCTGCTCAAAAGCAATTAGAAAGCTTAGGTGTCAGTATCCATACCAACACTAAAGTAACGGAAGTCACTAAAGAAGGGTTCGTTACCGAGAGTGGGGAAACCATTCCCTCGCAAATTAAAGTATGGGCGGCAGGTGTTAAAGGCCAAGAATTTTTATCTAATCTAGGTTTAACCACCAACCGCATCAATCAATTAGTGGTTAATGGCAAACTGCAAACAGAAGATCCACGCATTTTTGCCATGGGTGACTGCTCATCGGTTATGCACAAAGACGGTAAGCCTGTGCCACCCCGTGCTCAAGCTGCACACCAGCAAGCATCCTACTTATTTGATGCTATTATTGCGCAACATAAAGGTAAGGCACTTGCGAACTTTGAATACAAAGACCATGGTTCATTAGTATCGTTAAGTAATTACAGTGCCGTTGGTACCCTAGCCAGTAAGATTTCTCGAAATTCAATTATGATTGAAGGAAAGCTTGCACAGATTATGTACGTATCTTTATACCGCCTGCACCAAATTGCATTACACGGTTATTGGAAGACTGCACTTATTACTTTTGTTGGCCGTATACACAAAGTCATTCGACCACGTCTTAAGCTGCATTAGAATCGGAGCTCTTCCGATTCTTCATTGTTAGTGTAATTCGATAAAGCCTGTTGAATATGCTCAGAGTTAAACCCTCTTTGCGCTAAAAAACGATAGGCTTTTCCTTTCTGCTTTGGGTCTTGTGTATCTAAAGCAGAATACTTTCGTTGCAATATATCCGATGCTTGGGCACTCCAATCCATCTCTAGCGCCTCTAATGCACGTTCAATTTGATCGTCTGTAATCCCTTTATTGCTCAGCTCAAAGCGTAAGCGAATTGGACCGTAGCGATAACAACGAGAATTTAGAAAGGACTCACAAAAACGAGTGTCACACTGCCAGCCGCGCTCGGCAAAGTCTTCTAGAACAATGTCGAGGTCCTCAAGGCTTTCAACGCGATCTTTATATTTGAGGTATAACTCTTTGCGGGAATAGTCACGACGGCCAAGCAGGCTAATAATAGCCTGCCTTAAGCCTGTGTAATCTAAGGTTTTATACTTCGATCTCGGCGTCTGCATCGCCAGCCTTCTCTGCTTTTTCTGCCTTATTTAAGACCACAGGTGCTAACAACTGCTCACGAATCGCCGCTTCAATTTCTTGTGCGGTTTCTAGGTTATCTTCTAAGTATTGAGCTGCATTCGCTTTACCTTGTCCGATCTTATCGCCTTTGTAGCTGTACCAAGCACCGGCTTTATCAACCAGTCCGCATTTCACACCTAGGTCAATGACTTCACCCATGTGATAAATGCCTTTGCCGTACATAATCTGGAACTCAGCTTGTTTAAACGGTGGTGCTACTTTGTTTTTAACCACTTTAACGCGTGTTTCGTTACCAATAACTTCATCACCTTGTTTTACCGCACCCGTACGGCGAATATCTAAACGCACAGATGAGTAGAACTTAAGCGCATTACCACCGGTTGTGGTCTCAGGAGAACCAAACATAACACCAATTTTCATACGAATTTGGTTAATAAAGATGACCAAACAGTTAGCATTTTTAACGTTTGCAGTGATTTTACGTAACGCTTGTGACATTAAACGAGCTTGTAAACCAACGTGTGTGTCACCCATTTCGCCTTCGATCTCTGCTTTAGGAGTTAACGCAGCTACGGAGTCAACGACTATTACGTCTACAGCACCCGAACGAACCAGGTTGTCACAAATTTCTAATGCTTGCTCACCAGTGTCTGGCTGAGAAACCAATAAACTGTCTAGATCAATGCCTAGCTTTTCTGCATAGAGTGGGTCTAACGCGTGTTCGGCATCAATAATAGCAACGGTTTTACCCATTTTCTGCGCTTGTGCCATGGTAGATAAGCAGAGTGTTGTTTTACCCGAGCTTTCAGGACCGTAGATTTCTACGATACGCCCCATGGGTAAACCACCAATACCTAAGGCAACATCTAACCCTAATGACCCCGTTGATATGGCAGGGATAGCCTCACGAGGTTGCTCACCCATTTTCATTATTGCGCCTTTGCCGAATTGACGTTCAATCTGACCTAAAACGGCATCTAATGCTTTTTGCTTATTTGCATCCATCGCTACACCCATTCATAATTTATGCTGAATTTTATACAGTGATTATACTACTAAGTACTGTAAATATAACCAGTATTTAAGCATGGCTTTTTCTTCTTGCCAAGCTTTTTGTTTGTATTCGTTATTTTGTTTGCTGCAACCAGTCGGTTAACCCTTGAATAGCAAACACTATTGATTGGTCTCTTACCTGTTGGCGATCACCTGAAAATAAGCAACAGATTGACTGTTGCTCACTGGCATCGCCCCATGCAAACCAAACCGTACCAACCGGTTTTTCTTGGCTGCCACCCCCTGGGCCTGCCACACCACTGACAGCAATAGCCACATCGGCCAGGCTATTGTTCACTGCACCTACCACCATAGCGCGCACCGTCTCTTCACTGACGGCACCGTGTAGCTCTATCACACTGGCCGGCACAGCAATATCGTTAATCTTTGCAGCGTTTGAATAGGTTACAAAGCCTCGTTCAAACCAGCTGGAGCTGCCGGCTAAAGCTGTAAAGGCATAAGCAATGCCCCCACCAGTGCAAGATTCAGCGGTCACCACGGATTTATTTTGCGATAGCAATTCAGCGGCCAACTGTTTGGTGATGTTAATTAATGATGTCATGCAATGCCCTTAGGAAAATATGGGTTTGAATTTAACAGCGCAGGATTTATTAGACAACCAAGTTCGTTGGCACTTAAAAACACCTGTAAAAGAATTTTACGGATTTTTGAACTTAGTATTTATATCCCCATCGGACTTAAAGAGACGTTTCAATAACTCGTCTCCAAACTCATCCTATTTAGGAGCATAATAATGAAAAAATCATTAACCTCTATTTCTCTTTCTATTCTCATCGCACTAGCAAGCAGTTCAGCCTTAGCACAAGAAGAAACTCAAGCAAATGCACAAACGGCTCCCCAAGCAGCTCCTCAAACCATTGAGATTACTGAAGCGGCTGTCGATAAGTTTATTGAAGTATTACAAGACGTCGAATCTATTCGTGGCAAGTATGTTGAGCGTTTGCAAGATGCTGAAGACCAGCAAACGGCAATGGAAATTCAACAAGAAGCACAAGAGAAAATGGTAGAAAAAGTACAGAGTTCTGGCATGACTGTTCAGCAGTTCAACCTGATTGCACAGGCAGCACAACAAAGCCCTGAAATTCAGCAACGCATTCGAAATGCACAATAAGCGCTAAGCACACTTCTAATAGCCCAGCTTCCCTGGGCTTATATATTTCTACAGTTTCTTATCCTGTTTATTCTGCGCTGTTAGTGATTTAATAAACGCATTCATTTCTATTGTTTTCTTACTAGACTGTATAACGATCTTTCATGAGCACACTTATAGGCAGCACAGTCGATCTGCAAGCCCTGACAGACAAAATTCGTCAGTGGGGAGCGGAACTTGGCTTTCAGCAAATCGGCTTTACCAATACCAACCTTGATTTAGCCGAACAACGCCTACAAGAGTGGATAGACAAACAATACCACGGCAACATGGAGTGGTTTGAAACTCGCGGATTGATGCGCAGCCGACCAGAACTACTAGAACCTGGTACAGTCTGTGTTATCTCTGCACGCATGGATTACCTGCCTGAAGATATCAGTACGGCCGTTAAAGTATTAAATACTCCCGAGCAAGCCTATGTCTCTCGTTACGCTTTAGGTCGCGATTATCATAAGATGATGCGCAAACGATTATCAAAACTTGCTGCGCTCATTCAGGAAGAGGTCAAAAACTCTAATTTAGCGCGCGCTTTTGTCGATAGTGCCCCTGTGCTCGAAAAACCACTAGCTCAAAAAGCCGGGTTAGGTTGGCAGGGTAAGCATACTATTTTGATTAATAAGTCAGCCGGCAGTCAGTTTTTCTTAGGGGAAATTTATACGGATATTCCATTCCCAGACGATAAACCTGCTACCGATCACTGCGGCAGCTGTTCTGCCTGTATTGATATTTGCCCAACCAAAGCCATTGTTGCTCCTTATGTCCTCGATGCGACCCGCTGTATTACTTATCAAACAGTCGAAAATAAAGGCAGCGTACCCCTTGAGCTAAGACCACTAATGGGAAATAGAGTCTTTGGCTGTGACGACTGCCAACTGTTTTGTCCTTGGAATAAGTTTGCTCAACATACCCATGAAGAAGATTTCAAAGCGCGCCACAATCTCGACCAATCCAGTTTAGTCGAATTGTTCATGTGGTCTGAAGACGAGTTTTTAACACGTACAGCAGGTTCTGCTATTCGTCGCACTGGTTACCAAAGCTGGCTACGTAACCTTGCCATTGGCATAGGGAATGGTCCGTCAACGGCCGAAGCCATTAATGCGCTTAAGCAACGTTTAGGGTTTTCTCTTCTAGTTGACGAACATATTCAATGGGCTTTAATACAGCTACAAAATAAGTAGGCAGCACCCGCCTATGCTTACTTTCTAATTATTGGTAAGCCATCTCAAGCTTTGCTATTCTGCTCTGCCTTTTTGTTCACCCTTCAATAACTTAAGTTCGGTAATTTTATGAGTGATTTATCTTCACACACACCCATGATGCAGCAGTATTTAGGGGTTAAAGCGGAGTTTGCTGACACCCTGTTATTTTATCGAATGGGGGATTTTTACGAACTGTTTTTTGAAGACGCTAAACGCGCTGCAGAAATTTTAGATATTACCTTAACCGCTCGCGGACAAAGCAGTGGCAAACCCATTCCTATGGCCGGTGTTCCTTATCATTCTGCCGATGGTTACATTGCTAAGTTAGTTCGTTTAGGCTTATCAGTAGCAATAGCGGAACAAATTGGCGACCCTGCCACCAGCAAAGGGCCGGTTGAACGTAAAGTGGTGCGTGTTATTACCCCAGGAACGTTAACCGATGAAGCCTATTTAGATGAACGCAGCGACAATTTACTGGTATCTGTTCACGCTCACGCAAACCAATACGGAATTGCCGCACTGGAGCTTAGTTCCGGTCGTTTTTCTGTGTTAGAAGTAGATTCTGAAGAATCACTACTGGCCGAAATAGAACGCCTGCGACCTGCCGAAATCTTATTAAATGAAAACGTACAACTTCCTGTTGTCTTAGAAGAGCGTCAGGGTTCTCGCCAACTTGCACCCTGGCACTTTGAGCAAGACACCGCCTTACGACTATTAACACAACAACTTAAAACCCGTGACCTACAAGGCTTTGGCTGTGCCGATATGTCGGTAGCTATCTGTGCCGCCGGTGCTTTACTGCATTACGCACAAGATACACAGCGTAATAGTTTGCCTCATATTCGATCGATTCAAGTCGAGCAATCCGACGACGCTATTATTATTGACCCTGCCAGCCGTCGTAATTTAGAAATCGATATCAACCAAAAAGGCGACAGCTTACACACCCTGGCATGGATAATGGATAAAACCTCCACTGCTATGGGCAGTCGTTTATTACGTCGCTGGTTAAACCGCCCTATTCGTCAACAAGAAGTATTGAAATTGCGTCATGCGTTTATTGCGCAATTACACAACACCTACTTAACCGATGATTTACACAGTACGTTAAAACAAGTAGGCGATGTTGAACGTATACTAAGTCGAGTAGCACTAGGCTCAGCACGTCCACGTGACTTAGCACGCTTACGCGATGCTTTATCTGCTTTGCCTGCAATTAGATCTTACCTCAGCCAATTAGACACTCCCTTAGGCAGCCAACTACTAGAAAAAGCAATTGAATTCCCACATTGGGTTGAACGTTTAACCGCCGCTATTATCGACAATCCACCCATGGTTGTGCGTGACGGTGGTGTTATTGCTGAGGGTTACGATAAAGAGCTTGATGAGTTACGCAGCCTGAGTGAAAACGCGAATGAATTTTTACTCGAACTAGAACGCCGCGAAAAAGAACGTACGGGGATCAGCACATTAAAGGTTGGCTTTAACCGAGTGCATGGCTATTTTATTGAAATCTCACGCGCCCAAGCAGAATCGGCACCGGTTGAATATGTACGCCGCCAAACCTTAAAAAATGCCGAACGCTTTATTACACCTGAGCTAAAAGAGTTTGAAGATAAAGCATTGAGTGCTAAAAGCCGTGCTCTGAGCCGTGAAAAAATGCTGTATGACGAGCTGATTCAAGCTTTAGCAGAAGAGCTAATGCCGCTACAAGATTGCGCCTCTGCACTGGCTGAAATCGATGTATTAACCAACTTAGCCGAACGCGCAGAAAATCTACGCTTAGTTCAGCCGGAGCTAGTTAAAGAACCGCAGGTAAAGATTGAACAAGGTCGTCACTTAGTGATTGAGAACCTTATCAGTGATCCTTTCGTGGCTAACGATACGCACCTAGACCATGACACTAAAGTACAAATTATTACAGGCCCTAACATGGGCGGTAAAAGTACCTACATGCGTCAAGTCGCGCTTATTACCTTACTGGCTTATGTTGGCAGCTATGTGCCAGCGCAAAGTTGCGTACTGGGCCCAATCGACCGCATATTTACGCGCATGGGATCAGCGGATGATGTCGCCGGTGGCCGCTCGACCTTTATGGTTGAAATGACTGAGACCGCCAACATTCTACACAACGCCAGCGAGCAAAGTTTAGTGTTGATGGACGAAGTTGGGCGCGGAACCAGTACATTTGATGGCCTAGCATTAGCCTGGGCAAGCGCTGCATTTTTGGCAGAAAAGATTAAAGCCTTTACGCTCTTTGCCACACATTACTTTGAAATGACGGCATTACCGGAACAGTACAGCAACACAGTCAACGTGCATTTAAAAGCCACAGAGCATGAAGAGCGCATTATATTTCTGCATGCAGTCGAACAAGGGCCTGCCAGCCAAAGCTATGGTATTCAGGTTGCTCAATTAGCCGGAGTTCCTCCGGTGGTTATTGAGCAAGCTCGATTACAGCTAGCGCAGCTAGAGCACAATCGCCCCGAGACGGTGTCTAGCAAAGTTCACTCTAGGGACTCAGCTTCAACCTCAGAGGCACCATTGCAGAATGATTTATTTGCCGCTATGCCATCGGCTACCGAGCTAACGATTAAAGAATTGGATATAGATAATTTAACGCCTAAGCAGGCACTCGATTTACTTTATGAGTTAAAAAAATCGTTGTAATAATAGTAAGATAGCGGTCGCTATAAACGAACCATACCGACCAACTCGTTTTACAACCACTATAAGCAAAAGCGGCTATCTCCTATAAAGTATTCTTATAGGTAAAAACACTTATATATTTGCCATAAAGGGTGTATTCGAGTTAATGTTCGTTGTTTTTAGCTATAATTTATAAATTGCCGCAGCTCTTGCGGGAAGAATTAGATAACAATATTGCTCTACATCTCAGAGCATGGAGCTTTTATGACCTCTCAACAACTCCTTCTCGAAGGCGTTGAACTCATGCTAGTTGGCATGGGTCTCGTTTTTCTATTTTTGGTCCTACTCATATTCTGCATCCGCGGAATGGCTTTTATTTTAGACCGTTTCATTCCTAGCCAGCCTCCCGCATCTGCACCGGTGTCTTCAACTCAAAGCGCTACAGCATCCATTGAGCCAGATACCTTACAAGCCATTCAAATTGCAATTAAACAGCACCGTGCCCGTCGCGGCTAAGTGTTTCCAAACGGAGTTTTCTTGATGACTGCTACAAAGCCACTTGGTATTACTGACGTTGTATTACGTGATGCTCACCAATCAATCCTAGCGACCCGTGTTCGTTTAGAAGACATGCTGCCTATTGCTGGCAAACTAGATCAAATTGGTTTTTGGTCGGTTGAATCTTGGGGTGGAGCAACTTTCGACTCATGTATTCGTTACCTAGGCGAAGATCCATGGGAGCGTATCCGCGCTCTTAAAAAAGCAATGCCTAACACTCGTCAACAAATGCTACTTCGTGGGCAAAACCTACTTGGCTACCGTCACTACGCAGACGACGTGGTAGACAAGTTTGTTGAACGCGCCGCTACCAACGGTGTAGACGTATTCCGCGTGTTCGACGCCATGAACGACCCTCGCAACTTAGACCGCGCGCTTAAAGCAGTTAAAGCGAATGGTAAGCATGCTCAAGGTACCCTGTCATACACCACTAGCCCAGTGCACAACATGCAAATGTGGGTTGATTTAGCAAAGCGTATCGAAGACCTAGGTGCAGACTCAATTGCCATTAAAGATATGGCTGGCATTTTAACACCTTATGTTGCCTACGAATTAGTTAGCAAATTAAAAGAAAGCCTATCTATCCCTATTCATATGCAGTGCCACGCTACTGCAGGTTTATCGTCAGTGGCTATTCTTAAGGCGGTTGAAGCCGGTATCGATAACGTCGACACTTCTATTTCTTCTTTATCGATGACTTATGGTCACTCGCCAACCGAATCAGTTGTATCAATGTTCCAAAACACTGAACACGATACAGGCTTAGATTTATTATTGTTGGAAGAAGTCGCTGCATACTTCCGTGAAGTTCGTAAGAAGTACGCTAAGTTTGAAGGTTCATTAAAGGGCGTAGACTCTCGTATTCTTGTCGCACAAGTTCCTGGTGGCATGTTAACTAACATGGAAAACCAATTAAAAGAACAAGCGGCTGAAGATAAATTCGACGAAGTGTTGGCTGAAATTCCACGCGTTCGTGAAGACCTTGGCTTTATTCCACTAGTTACACCAACCTCACAAATTGTTGGTACTCAAGCCGTTATTAACGTACTTACAGGTGAACGCTACAAGTCAATCACCAAAGAAACTGCCGGCGTCTTAAAAGGCGAATACGGTGCAGCACCAGCGCCATTTAACGCTGAGCTACAAGCCCGTGTTCTAGATGGTGAAAAGCCGGTTGAGTGTCGCCCTGCCGATTTACTCGAAAATGAAATGGACGCTCTAACTGAAGAGCTAACAGCCATCGCGAAAGAAAAGAACATTCGTTTATCAGAAAACCTAATCGACGATGTTTTAACCTATGCGCTTTTCCCACAAATCGGTCTTAAATTCCTAGAAAACCGTGATAACCCAGAGGCGTTTGAACCAATGCCTACCGGTAATGAAATTATCGGTGGCGGTGACTGTCCTCAGGCTTACACCGTCGAAGTCAACGGTAAGTCTTATGTTGTACAGGTTAACGAAGGCGGTGATATTGAAGGCTTGAAGCCTATCGGTAATGCAGCCTCTTCTGCAAGCAATACCCCTGCAGCGCCAACCGGTGATGGCGAACCGCAACTAGCGCCATTGGCAGGTAACATCTGGAAGGTTTTAGTTAAGCCTGGTCAGCAAGTTGAAGAAGGTGAGATTGTAATGATTTTAGAAGCCATGAAAATGGAAACTGAAATCCGTGCATTCCGCGCCGGTGTCATTGGTGAAGTCAACGTTGAAGTTGGCGATGCAGTGTCGGTTGGCGATAGCCTTCTGACCATAGCTTGAGGGCTTAGATGATGGATAAGCTCTTAACTTTATGGCAAAACACTGGTATCTACCAACTTGATGGTGGCCAAGCGTTGATGATCGCTGTATGTCTAGGGTTAGTCTACCTAGCTATACGGAAAGGTTTTGAACCGCTGCTATTAATCCCTATCGGTTTTGGTGGTGTGCTCGCAAACCTACCTGGGGCAGGCATGGCAGAAGCAGGCGGTTTGTTATCGTTACTGTACGATGTTGGCTTACCAACCAGTGTCTTTCCCCTGCTAATTTTTATGGGTGTTGGCGCAATGACCGATTTCGGTCCCATGTTAGCAAACCCTAAAACCTTATTATTAGGTGCGGCTGCTCAGTTTGGTATTTTTGCAACGCTACTAGGCGCATTAGCTATCGGAATGCTAGGGATTCCTGGCTTAGAGTTTACGCTTAAAGAAGCAGCCTCTATTGCCATTATTGGTGGTGCAGACGGCCCAACCTCTATTTATGTAACCGCTCAATTAGCACCCGATTTACTAGGGCCTATTGCTGTGGCGGCATACTCGTACATGGCATTAGTACCCATGATTCAGCCGCCAATTATGCGCCTTCTAACCACACCGGAAGAACGCGCCATTACCATGACGCAATTACGTCCTGTTGGCCAAGCTGAAAAAATCATTTTCCCATTAGTACTTTGCCTTCTAATCGGCTTGCTACTGCCCGATGCAGCACCTCTTGTGGGCATGTTCGCATTTGGTAACTTAATGCGTGAGAGTGGTGTTGTAGAGCGTTTAGCAGACACGACACGCAACGCATTAATTAACGTAATCACCATAGGTTTAGGTTTAACGGTTGGCTCTAAGCTATCGGCAGAATCCTTCCTTCAAATGAAAACCTTAGGTATTTTATCACTAGGGATGGTGGCATTCTGCATTGGTACAGCGGCGGGTGTCATCATGGCTAAAATCATGAACAAATTTACAACCTCCAACAAGATTAACCCATTGATTGGTTCTGCTGGGGTATCTGCAGTACCTATGGCAGCACGTGTATCAAACAAAGTCGGTTTAGAGGCTAACCCTCAAAACTTCTTACTAATGCACGCTATGGGACCAAACGTTGCAGGGGTAATTGCTTCGGCGGTTGCCGCTGGTGTATTACTTAGCTTTGTTTCTTAATCTACAACTTAGCTAACAACGACAAAGCAAGGCTGTCCTTTGGGCAGCCTTTTTTTTGGGTGCATGAAACCTACACTCTACTTAGACATATTTTTGGATATACAAATGAAATTATTAGTACGTAATATTGATCGATCAATTACCGAAGCAGAACTCTCAGAACTATTTGAAGCCTACGGCTCAGTTCAATCTTGTAACTTGGTTATGGATCAAGAGTCTGGCAGTTCAAAAGGATTTGGCTTTGTTGAAATGCCAAAATCCGGCGAGGCAAAAGCAGCCATGAAGAGCCTAAACAACCAAGTGCTAGGCAATAGCATCTTACGAGTAAAGAAAGCTGACAGTTAAATAAATAAAAACGTAACAGCCTAACAACCACTGTTACGCTTAGCCTTTATGAGCTTAAATGCGATTCCACTCTGTGCGCAAATCAACCTTTGCATCATTGAGTAAGTTATAAATCGGACAGCGCGTAGAAACCGCTTCTTGCAGCTCTTGTAATCGCTCATCACTTTCATCTGTTTTGATATTGACCACAAAGGTTAATGTTTGAAAGTGCGTCGATATACCCTTTTGCCCCATAAGTCCTCGCAAATCAATAACGCCTTTTGTATCAAACGATAACTCACTGAATTGAAAACCAAGCTCTTTAGCAATCAACGGTATCATGACGCCTTTACAGCCGTTTAATGATGCCACTAAATACTCCAGTGGGTTTGGGCCTTCGTCTGCACCGCCTAACGCCTTAGGTTCATCCATTAGCACAGGTGAAAAGTTACGAATTTGGCTAGTTGTTTGAACACCGGATATCCATTGACTGCTGGCTGCGACTTCTAAAATATGCCCACTCATTACGTTATTTCCTTAAAAGTATAATTAAAAATTGGCGGCATAGTATAAATCATTATCCCTACTGTCCATGATATTAAGAACTTAAAGCAATATATTTGCTATTCCTTATAACTAAAGAAATATACATATAACAATTACATATACGCTTCGACTTGCTGAATTGGTCTTTGCTAATTAGAATGCTCGACTATTGAATTAAACCGTTTAAGCGTCGAGCTTAAGCAAATCCCTTACATAAGAATTGAATCAGGAGTACAGTCCATGACATTTATTGTTACTGACAACTGTATTAAATGTAAGTACACGGACTGTGTAGAAGTTTGTCCCGTTGACTGCTTTTATGAAGGCCCTAACTTTTTAGTGATTAACCCTGACGAGTGTATCGACTGCGCACTGTGTGAACCAGAGTGTCCAGCAGAAGCTATTTTTTCAGAGGATGAAGTGCCAGCAGATCAAGAAGAGTTCTTTGAAATTAACGCTGAGCTGTCACAAGTTTGGCCAAACATCAGCGAAAAGAAAGACCCACTACCAGATGCAGAAGAGTGGGATGGCGTTAAAGATAAGCTACAGTATCTAGAGCGCTAAAAAAAGGCTGCCGAAAGGCAGCCTAACGTTGCAACCACCCCAACAAATTCTAAAATCCTTCTCCAAACAAGGTAGTAGCTGTTAATCCTTGCTGCTCCATAATTTCACGCAAACGCTTTAATGCTTCAACTTGAATTTGTCTAACTCGCTCACGAGTTAAACCAATTTCTTTGCCCACATCTTCAAGCGTACTGGTTTCATAGCCACGAATACCAAAGCGACGTGATAGCACCTCTCTTTGCTTTTCAGGCAACTCTTCAATCCAACGACTTAAACTGTCTTGAATGTCGTTTTTTTGTAGTTCAACACTGGGATCACTAATCTTTTCATCGGCAATAGTATCAAGCAGTGTTTGCTCCGATAATGGACCAACCGTGCTATCCAATGAGGTGATTCTTTCATTTAACTTTAACATGCGCTCAACATTAGCCACGGGTTTGTCAACCAGTGCTGCTATTTCTTCAGGTGTTGGCTCATGATCTAGCTTTTTCGTTAACTCACGTGCTGCACGCAAATAAACATTAAGCTCTTTAACTACATGAATAGGTAAACGAATAGTACGGGTTTGGTTCATGATGGCACGTTCAATGGTTTGGCGTATCCACCATGTGGCATAGGTAGAAAAGCGGAAGCCGCGTTCTGGATCAAATTTTTCTACTGCCCGAATAAGACCTAAGTTACCTTCCTCTATTAGATCTAATAAAGGCAAACCTCGGTTAATATAACGACGTGATATTTTAACAACTAAGCGTAAATTGCTTTCAATCATACGCTTGCGCCCTTTCTCATCACCTTTAAGCGCGAGTCGGGAGAAATGAACTTCTTCTTCTGCTGATAGTAGGGGGGATATGCCGATCTCACTAAGATACATCTGAGTGGCATCCATTTCTTTCCAGGCATTATCAGAGCTAAAGCTTCTGGCTTTGTCCTTGCTCTTACTACTCCTTGCTGTGGATTTTACAGTGTCAGTCAAAGCAATTGCTTCAACGTCTTCTACTGGGTGTTCACGCAATTTGCGTTGCTGAGTAGCCATAGTATTCCGCCTTTTCTTCCTTGGTTACTCCGACTCACTTTAGCAAGCTTGAGTAACTCGTTGCTTTTAGCCCCCCGTTCTCTTTGGTAAGTAGTGAAGGGGGTCGACCGGCTTACCATTTTGCCTAATCTCAAAATGGAGCATTACCTTGTCTGTTCCTGTCGATCCTATTTCAGCAATTTTCTGGCCAACGCTAACTTTTTCTTGTTCGCTCACCAAAATCCGGCTGGCATGAGCATACGCACTTAAATACGTATCGTTATGTTTTACTATAACCAGGTTGCCATATCCACGAAGCCCCTGCCCCGCATATACAACCGTGCCATCCGTTGCTGCAAAAATAGAATCCCCCATAGAACCAGCAATATCAATCCCCTTATTGACTGGTGCAGTGGCTGAATATTCGGAAATCAAACGACCGTTTGCCGGCCATTTCCATCGCGGTTCTGAGTTATCAGTCTCAGATGGTGGCGTATAACTAGGTGTAACATAAGTTGAGTTTTGTGCAGTAGATGTGGTTTCCTTTGTGCGCGATGGTGGTACATAAGGCTGAGAGTTTCTCTGCCCATCCACTCTAATTTCTTGTCCTGGGTAAATCGTATAAGGTGAGCCGATATGGTTTAAGCTTGCCAACTCTTTGTAGTCTAAACCGTATGTCCAAGCGATCGCGTAGAGCGTTTCACCACGCTTTACATGATGAATTCCAGAGGCCGGAACTCTTTCGCTGAACTTTTTCTCAACAGAAACAAAGTTTGCTCCAGAAATACATCCAGAAAGAATAAGAGCCACAACACCTACAAAAGCAGCGCTGATTAATTTCATCGAATACACCAATTTTTATTTTTGAAACACTGCTTCATTGTTTAATTTTTTGGTTAACTATCGAACAGACTAAATACATATTAACTATCAGAAACATATTATCGATAAATAAATATCATTAATAATATTTTGATTTTTGATAATTATGTGATTTTCAAACCATTTCTTATAGGTCTAATACGAACCACCTGACTATTTACTTCTACTTATCTGCCTTACCTGACAATTTACTCATACCAATTTCTATCGCTAAAACCAGTGCAAACCCGATACATGCCAAGATAACTGCGTAGATTAGATCAGCATTAAACGCGGGCAGTATATTATCTTCTAATAGTGGTACAACCTGACCTTTACTATTCACTCGCGTTAGTACGGCTTCTTTCCAAGGCCAAATTTTAAATAGCGAGCCTAGCATAATACCGGTTAAAAAGGCTTGCATAGAATATGTAAAGCGATGCAATAACCAGCTTAAAAACCGAGTAATTGTTAATAAACCAATCCCCATACCTAGTGCAAAATACATTAGCGTATCTAAATGTAGTCCGTTAATTGCCATAAGAATCGGTTGATACAGCCCTAATATAACCAGGACAAAACTGCCTGAAATACCTGGCATCAACATAGCACTAATGGCAACGGCACCACCTATGATTAGCGATATAGGTGTGACCGGCATACTGACAGGGGCACTGGTAAAGAGCGCAATCATCAAACCTATACCCAACAACAATAATGCCACTCGGTTTGCATTCCACTTAGGGATATCTTTAGCCACATACCAACTGGCCGCAATAATAAGCCCGAAGAAAAAAGACCAACAAAGCACGGGGTAGTTTTCTAAGACGAACTGAATAATCCTAGATAGACTCACTATTGCCAAGCCCATACCGACCACTAATGTTAATAGAAAATTACCATTAATAGCCTGCCAAAACGCTGTCAAGCCTTTGGTACGCAGCACCTTTAATGCTTGCAGGTTAACGCTTTTAATGGAGTCGAGTAATTCAGTGTAGATACCTGTTACAAAGGCAATGGTGCCGGCCGATACACCAGGGATAAGCTCTACTGCTCCCATTAAAAATCCTTTTAACATCAACAATAAGCGTGGCATCAATTAATCTCTTTAGTTAGTACTTGCTAGCGCTGTACGCCTGATAAAAAAGGAACAAAAAACACATCTTCGAGCGTTTCTTCGTTAAAGGTGTCGCCATCGCGAGTGACGAGTATCAGCTGTTGTTTTTGCAGACCAATAGGCATAATCAATCGACCACCATCAGCCAACTGTTGCTTAAGGGCATCTGGCACAGTGGCTGAAGCCGCTGCTGCAATTATTGCATCATAAGGGCCAAACTCAGGCCAACCCCAGTTACCGTCGGCTAACTTAGTTTGTACATTACGATATTTAAGTTCTTGCAAGCGCTGTCTTGCTTTGGTGTACAGCGGTTCGATACGCTCTACGCTATACAGCATTTTAACCAAAGGGCTGAGTACTGCACTCTGATAACCCGAGCCCATACCTATTTCTAAGACCTTATTTAAAGGTCCATTTTCAAGCAATATTTCTGTCATACGAGCGACAGTAAACGGCTGGCTAATAGTCTGACCATGACCAATAGGTAAGGCTGAATCTTCGTACGCACGATGCGCTAAAGCTTCGTCGATAAACAAATGACGAGGAGTTTGCGCTATTACGTCTAGTACTGCTTCATTTTTAATGCCATTTTCACGTAAGCGTTCAACTAACCTGTTACGCGTACGTTGGGAGGTCATTCCCACGCCTTGATATTGTTCTTCCACCAACATTTCCCCAAAGCAATTTCTTTTAATTAATTACGAACTTCTATTACATCCATTAATTCTTGCAAAACGGAGGTTGCGTATTGACCAGCAGGTAATGCAAAGCTCAATAACAAATGTTCTTCATCATCTGAGGTTTCCCACTGCCAGTTTAAGTGTTCGGGGGTAGATACTAGCGCTCTACGCTCTTGCTTTAAACCTGCATGTTCCAGTCCATCTGCTAAAGTTGCGTACTTGTCGATTATGGCTTGCTCTATGGCTAACGCATTAGCAGTTGTTGCCGAGCGCCCTCTTCCCCATAACGGACCTGTGACAGCGTTATATTCATTTAGCTGATCGCCTTCCACCACTTGCCCCCAGAGGCCTTGATTTATACGTGCAGCTAAGACTTCATTGAATAACAAAGAACGAATGGCAGACAGATAAATACTCTTCTTATTACGCTGTTTAACACGTATTTCTCCGGCCAGCATGGCACGACCAGATTCTATATTATTTCCGTCATGACCAAAGCGTTGTTCACCAAAGTAGTTGGGGACACCCAGTGCTTTCACTTGCTCTAAATTAGCTTCAATCAGGCTTTTGTCACCTTGAATGTTACGCAAACGTATTTCAAAGTGATTACCAAGCAAGTCACCACGACGTATTTTTTTATTGCTGCGCGTCTGTGTAATAACAACCATCTCATCATCATTGAGTTGACTAAAGTCGGGAGCAGCCACTCGCGGCAAATAAATACTGAACCATTGACGACTGATAGAGTGACGGTCTTTCATGCCGGCATAGCCAACATCCATCTCTTTTACCTGTGCCAACTCTGCTAAACGCTTAGCGATCCAAGCCGTATTAGCACCGTTTTTTTCAATATACAGCCAAATATGCTCGTCTGTTTCTTCAGCAGTGGGCATCGCTAGGGGGATTTCAGTAACCTTAAAGTCTTGGTTATATTGCTTTAACACCCCTGTCGCTAAGGTTTTAGGGTATGCGTTTGGCCAATCGGGTAAGTGAGTCATTAAATTTTTTCCAATAGAGCCACTGCTGCTACGGCAATACCTTCTTTACGCCCAACAAAGCCTAGCTTTTCTGTAGTGGTCGCTTTCACGTTTACATCATCTAAGTGAACTTGTAAGTCAGCCGCAATGTTTTCTCGCATGGCACTAATGTGGGGTGCCATTTTAGGTGCCTGAGCCATTATGGTTAAATCGACATTACCCACTTGATAGCCTTTATCTTTAATTAATTGAAGGGCATCACGTAATAGTACACGGCTGTCTGCGCCTTTATAGGCATCATCTGTATCAGGAAAATGTTGCCCTATATCGCCTAAGGCAGCCGCTCCTAATAATGCATCGGTTAATGCATGCAGTGCCACATCACCATCTGAATGAGCTTTAAGCCCTTGGTGATATGGGATTTTCACACCACCAATGGTTATTTCAGTGCCTTCACCGAAAGCATGTACATCAAAGCCGTGACCAATACGCATTTGCTAACCTTTAATTATCTGTATGTGTAAGAAAAAACTCTGCCAGTGCTAAATCTTCAGGGCGTGTTACCTTAATGTTATCGGCGCGTCCTTCAATTAGCAGAGGGTGATAACCACAATGTTCCATTGCTGAGGCTTCATCAGTCACCTCAAGGTTTTCTTGTAAACATTTCTCTAGTGCGCCAAGCAAGTCTTGATAGCGAAATACTTGTGGTGTTAGAGCGTGCCAAAGCTGCGCACGCTCAACACTGTGATCAACGGTAGAGTCAGCACCCACCAACTTGCCACGCTTCATAGTGTCGCGCACAGGTGTCGCTAGTAATGCACCATGAGTACGAACAAGATCAGTATGTAAACTACTGCATAATTTATCTAAATCGCTGTGCTGCAAACAGGGTCGGGCAATATCATGCACCAACACCCAGTCATCCGGTTGTGCTTGATCTTGTATGGCCTGCAATCCATTCAGTACAGAATAACAACGCTCTTTACCGCCTTCAGCCCTAATAATACGCTCGTCCGAATAAAATAGGCTGTCTTGCCAGTAATCATCATCGTTAGATAATACCAACACTAACTGCTCAAATTTAGGGTAGGAAAGTAGCGTATTAAGTGTGTGGTCCATCAGAAACCGACCACCTAAAGATAGGTATTGTTTTGGGCGACCTGCTTGCATACGACTGCCGATACCGGCGGCTGGCATAATTGGCCAGATTTTCACATTCATGGCGTTTCAGGATCTGCGAATAAGATAAAACTTTCACCTTCTCGAATAAGTCCAAGCTCTTCACGCGCACGCTCTTCGAGTAAATCGGTGCCTTGACGTAGCTCAGTCACTTCGGCGAGTAACTTGTTATTTTCGCCTTGATGGAAGTTGTTTTCGCTTTGTATTTGTTCAATCTTTTTAGATAAAGCTTTACTGGCCACAATACCAGAATCATCAAACCAGAGTCGGTACTGCACAATCAGTAACAGCAACAATGGAATAAGAATTCCTATTTGTTTTAGCGGTTGTAAAAGCTTCATATTTAAACCTATTCAATAAAAAACGGGCATAAAGCCCGTTTTTAGTGACTATTAGCAACCCTTTTATAAGTCGCTATAGCATACATTACAGGCTATTGGCCTTTAATTTCGCTTAAGCCATTGTACGGTGCTTTACTACCAAGTTGCTCTTCAATGCGTAGCAAACGGTTATACTTTGCCACACGATCCGAACGACATAAAGAACCTGTTTTAATTTGACCAGCTGCTGTACCTACTGCTAAGTCTGCAATAGTGCTGTCTTCTGTTTCACCTGAGCGGTGAGAGATTACCGCTGTGTAGCCGGCATCTTTTGCCATTTTGATAGCATCTAAGGTTTCGCTCAGTGTACCAATTTGGTTGAATTTAATAAGAATTGAGTTAGCGATACCTTTCTCAATACCTTCTTTTAAGATCTTAGTGTTGGTTACAAATAGGTCATCACCTACTAGCTGAACTTTCTCACCTAGTTTTTCAGTTTGGTAAGCCCAGCCCGCCCAGTCAGACTCATCTTGACCGTCTTCGATAGATACAATTGGGTATTCTTCACATAGGTTAGCTAAGTAGTCAGAGAATTCTTCTGCAGTGAATACTTTGCCTTCCCCTGTTAGATCGTACTTACCATCTTTGTAGAACTCAGAGGCTGCACAGTCTAATGCTAGAGTAACGTCTTTACCTAGGGTATAACCGGCGTTTGCTACTGCAGTTTTAATGGCTGCTAGCGCATCAGCGTTAGACGCTAAGTTAGGAGCAAAACCACCTTCATCACCCACTGCTGTATTTAAGCCTTGTGCGCTTAAAACTGATTTTAAGTTATGGAAAATTTCTGTACCGGCACGTAGTGCTTCTGCGAAAGTAGGAGCGCCTACTGGCTGAACCATAAACTCTTGAATATCAACGTTGTTGTCTGCGTGCTCACCACCGTTAATAATGTTCATCATTGGAACAGGCATAGAGTAAACACCTGGAGTGCCATTGATGTCGGCAATGTGTTCGTACAGCTCAACACCTTTTGCTTGAGAAGCTGCTTTAGCCGCTGCTAGTGATACAGCTAAAATTGCGTTAGCGCCGAGCTTAGACTTGTTTTCAGTACCGTCTAATTCAAGCATTTTGTTGTCTAGGGCACGTTGGTCTGTTGCATCCATGCCTAATAGAGCAGCTTTAATGTCATTGTTAACATTGGCAACGGCTTTTAGTACACCTTTACCCATGTAACGGCTTTTGTCACCATCACGAAGCTCTAACGCTTCACGGCTACCAGTAGAAGCGCCACTGGGTGCACAAGCAGTACCAAAGAAACCACCTTCTAATAGAACGTCTGCTTCAATGGTAGGGTTGCCACGTGAGTCCAATACTTCACGTGCTTTGACATCAATAATTTTAGCCATTCGTTTGCTCTCCAACTAACAGGGCTTTAAGTTTTAAAATTAACTGTTTTTACGGTTACCTTGGTGGTCAAAAGCAGCCCCTATAAAGGCACTGAACAAGCCATGACCATCACGGGGTGTCGAGGTGAATTCTGGGTGGAACTGACAAGCAACAAACCAAGGATGGTCAGCCACTTCAACGACTTCTACTAATTCACCATCCACCGAGCGGCCTGCAACGCGCAAGCCGGCTTTTTCTAATTCGGATACCAGTGAGCCATTCACCTCATAGCGATGACGGTGACGCTCTGTAATACGCTCACTGCCATAGGCTTTTGCTGCGTTCGAGTCGGGCTCAAGAATACATTCTTGTGCACCTAAACGCATAGTGCCGCCAATATCCGCATCTTCAGAACGTACTTCTTTTTTGCCGGAAGCATCTTGCCATTCTGTAATCAAACCAACCACAGGATGCTCTGTATCTTGGGTAAACTCTGTGGAGTTGGCGTCATCCCAACCTAATACATTACGTGCGTATTCGATAACAGCCACTTGCATACCTAAGCAAATACCTAAGTAAGGCACTTTGTTTTCACGTGCGTATTGAACGGTACGAATTTTACCTTCCACACCACGATTACCAAATCCACCAGGTACGAGAATAGCATCAACGCCCGCAAGCATATCGGTGCCTTTACGCTCGATATCTTCCGCGTCAATATAAATGGTGTTCACTTTTGCACGGTGCTTAATTCCCGCGTGGGTAATTGCTTCGATTAACGATTTGTACGCATCGAGCAATTCTATGTATTTGCCCACCATGGCAATGGTAATTTCACGCTCAGGATTTAACTTAGCGTCAACCACTGAATCCCACTCAGTTAAGTCGGCTTCACTGCATGCAAGGTCGAATTTTTCAACGATTAGATCATCTAAGCCTGCTTCATGCAGCATGCGTGGAATACGATAGATAGTGTCGGCGTCTTCTAATGGAATAACGGCACGCTCTTCTACGTTAGTAAACAAGGCAATTTTGCGTAGTGACGAAGTATCAATACTGTGCTCAGAACGGCACAGTAGAATATCTGGTTGCAGCCCAATGCTGCGCATTTCTTTTACTGAGTGTTGTGTCGGTTTGGTTTTGATCTCACCTGCAGTGGCAATGTATGGCACTAAGGTTAGGTGTAAAGACAGAGCACGTTTTGAACCAAGCTCAACTTTTAGTTGGCGTACAGCTTCTAGAAACGGTTGCGATTCAATGTCACCCACTGTCCCGCCAATTTCAACTAAAGCGATATCATGGCCTTCTGCCCCTTCCAATACTCGACGTTTAATTTCATCGGTAATATGAGGAATAACCTGCACGGTGCCACCTAAGTAATCACCGCGGCGTTCTTTCGCTAATACATCGGTATAAACACGACCGGCAGAAAAGCTGTTACGACGGCTCATGGTGGTGCGAATAAAACGTTCGTAGTGACCAAGGTCTAGGTCAGTTTCGGCGCCATCATTGGTTACGTAAACCTCACCATGCTGAAAAGGACTCATGGTACCTGGGTCAACGTTAATGTAGGGATCTAACTTAAGCATGGTGACTTTTAAGCCACGCGCTTCAAGGATAGCAGCAAGAGAGGCGGCAGCGATGCCTTTGCCCAATGAGGAAACAACACCACCTGTTACGAAGATAAATCGCGTCATAAATAAACCGTGAAGAGTAAAAGAATAACAAACGTAAGGTGATTAACCTTCGTTTAAGATGGGAGAGCAGATTACCAGATTTTAGGGAATGGGTAAAATTAAAAGGCGTATTGTTTTATGAAATTTTACCTGCCTTTTTTAAACATCAGAGCTTAATTACTTTTACTAATAACAAAGCTCTGACTTCAATCTATAAGGGAATAATTAACGCTTTATACGGGGTTATCTATATCGATAAACTCAACCGTTAAATCAAACTCATCGGCTAGGTGCTCGCCCAACACCTTAACACCGTAACGCTCAGTCGCATGATGCCCTGCACTGTAAAAATGCGTACCGGTTTCACGTGCTAAATGCACACTTGGCTCGTTAATTTCACCGGTTAAAAAGGCATCGACACCCAAGTCGACCGCACGTTGTAAGTAACTTTGCGCTGCGCCCGTACACCAAGCAATACTTTCAATAATATCGGTCTCTTCGCCGATATGCAGTGGTTCACGATCTAAATTGGATTCAATCCAAGCACTGAACTCTGCACCCGACATTGCTTTAGGTAAGCGTCCGACTAAACCCGGCACACTTGGATCATTAGGATCGATAGTGCCATCAATAATTAAACCTAGCTGCTCAGCAAGTTGTATATTATTGCCAAACTCAGGATGACAATCGATGGGTAAGTGATAGGCAATCAAGTTAATATCATGGGTTAACAGTGCTTTTAACCGCTCTCGTTTAATACCAATAACACGCTCGTCTTCACCCTTCCAGAAGTAACCATGGTGCACCAATAGCGTGTCAGCACCTTGTTCAATTGCAGCATCAATCAAGGCTTGGCTCGCTGTAACGCCTGTCACTATATGTCTAACGTGCTCACTGCCTGATACCTGCAAGCCATTTGGACAATAGTCCTTATATTTTTGTGGCTGCAAAACTGTTTCAAGATACTGAAGTAAAGCATTACGCTCTAACATGATGACCTCTTTTTATATGATTTCTGCTATTATGACGCTCTTTTTATAACTTGTTCAGGTGTTTGGCAAATGCGCTATATTTCACCCTTAGTACACTATATTGTTATTCCAGCTCTCGTTGGCTGTATTGTAGCGCTATCGATTTTATTATGGGCTCCCGATCTCAATTCCATTAAGTCCTTTAATAATGGATCTTCGATCAACGCACCTACGAGCTATGCCGAAGCGGTCGAACTGGCAGCGCCTACTGTGGTAAACATCTATACCAGCACGCTAATTCATAGAGAACGTCATCCTATTTTTGATGACCCGTTATTCCAACATTTTTTCGGTATTAATCCACAGCCAGACTCTCGTATTCAATCTAGCTTAGGCTCTGGCGTTATTATGCGTGAAGACGGTTATGTGCTCACGAACAACCATGTTATTAGTGGTGCCGATGAAATCGTCGTCGCACTAAGAGACGGCCGAGAAGCAGAAGCTAAAGTCGTAGGTACCGATCCCGACTCAGATCTAGCCTTGCTAAAAATAGAGCTAGACAACCTTCCCGCTATCCATTTAACCAATAATGAATTACGTATCGGCGATGTTGTGTTGGCAATTGGCAACCCCTTTGGCGTGGGTCAAACCGTCACTCTAGGCATTGTATCAGCAACCGGTCGTGGGCAGCTTGGGTTATCCATTTATGAAGACTACATTCAAACTGATGCAGCCATTAACCCTGGCAATTCTGGTGGCGCACTTATTAATACCGAAGGTGAGCTGGTCGGCTTAAACACTGCTATTTTCTCTAAATCGGGTGGCAACCAAGGTATTGGTTTTGCCATTCCGTCCGCCATTGCTAGTCGTATTGTTGACGACATTATCTTACACGGCAGCGCCATTCGTGGCTGGCTAGGAATAGAGGTACAAGAATCGACTCCTTCTCTATTAGAAGCGCTGGGCTTACCAAAAGCACTTACTGGATTGATCGTAACGGCAATCCATCCGGGTGGCCCCGCTGAGAAAAGCGGCTTAAAAGTAGGAGATATTATTACTAAGATTAATCAAGTAGAAACCGAAGATGCCCGCAAAACCATGAACTTAATTGCGGCTGTACGCCCTGGTGAAGTAGTTGATATTGAATACCTGCACGGCGGTAAGGTTTTAGAGGCTAAAGCTGTTGCCGGCCAACGCAAACAACAGCAACAACCTTAGTTTATACGAGCTTTGCAATCTCACTTAATAACAGCGATATTTCTTCGTCGGTTCCTACGCTAATACGCAGAAACTGCTCAATACGCTCTTGCTTGAAGTGTCGCACTATTATGCCTTCTTTGCGTAAGCCTGCCGCTAAATCCGCCGCTTGATGCTGCGAGTGTCGCGCAAACACAAAGTTAGCCGCCGATGGCAGCACTTCAAATCCAAGTTTTTGCAAGGCTTCAGTCAGCACTGAACGTGTTGCAATCACCTTTTCACAGCATTCGTCAAAATAGGCTTTATCTTCAAAGGCAGCCGTAGCACCGGCCAAGGCTACCCGATCTAGAGGGTAAGAGTTAAAGCTATTTTTAACACGCTCTAGTCCTTCGATCAGGGTAGCGTTACCCATCGCAATCCCTACACGCAGACCCGCTAATGAGCGCGACTTAGATAAGGTTTGCACCACCAGCAAATTGGGGTATTGGTTAATCAGTTTAACCGCGCTTTCTCCGCCAAAGTCTATATAGGCTTCATCCACTAGCACCACACTTTTAGTGTTCTTTTGCAATAAAGATTCAATGGTGGCTAGCGGTAACAATAAACCGGTCGGCGCGTTAGGGTTAGGGAAAATAATACCGCTATTGTTTTCTCCATACTCTTCAAAGTTAATAGAGAAGTTGTCATCCAACGGTATGATTTTTGGTTCGATACCATATAGCCCGCAATACACAGGATAAAAGCTGTAGGTAATATCTGGAAACAGTAACGGCTTACCCTGTTGAAAGAACGCACAAAAGGAATGTGCCAGCACTTCATCAGAGCTATTACCAACAAATACTTGCTCGGCGTCTAAACCATAGTAATGAGCAACGGCTTGTTTTAATTGGTCACAGTTAGGATCAGGATACAGTCGTAAGTCATCATTTACAGCAGACTGCATTGCCGCTATGGCTTTAGGAGATGGCCCGTAGGGGTTTTCATTAGTATTGAGCTTAGTAATCTTGGTTAGCTTAGGCTGCTCGCCCGGCGTATAGGGAACCAAGTTACGTACAAAAGGACTCCAAAACTGGCTCATCGTTGTTCCTTCTCTTAGCAGAGCACTCTGCCAATAGTGTGAATATTTAAAGGGATTATCTTAACCAAAAGATGCCGTTACGCACTAGGCGAAACAGCATCTAAAGTGTGTATATGACCAATAGAATTAGTCTTTAATACGGTATTCTGCACTGCGTGCGTGAGCCGTTAAGTGTTCGCCACGGGCCAACACTGACGCCACTTTACCCATTTCCGATGCACCTTCAGCTGAGAACATAATCAAAGAAGAGCGCTTCTGAAAATCATACACCCCTAATGGTGATGAGTAACGAGCCGTACCAGAGGTCGGCAATACGTGGTTAGGACCTGCACAGTAGTCGCCTAATGCTTCTGCTGTGTAACGACCCATAAAGATAGCCCCTGCGTGACGAATGCCGTCTAACCAGCTTTCAGGGTCTTCTACCGATAACTCTAAGTGCTCGGGTGCAATACGGTTAGAAATTTTAATCGCTTGCTCTTTATCGGCGGCATAAATCAACGCACCACGATTGGTTAACGAGGTACGAATAATCTCAGCACGCTCCATGGTCGGCAACAGCTTTTCAATAGAGTTATGCACTTTGTCTAAAAAGTTAGCATTGGTCGAAATTAAAATAGACTGTGCATCTTCGTCATGCTCTGCTTGAGAGAATAAATCCATAGCGATCCAGTCAGGATCGGTTTCACCATCACAGATCACTAAAATTTCAGAAGGGCCGGCAATCATATCGATACCCACCTGACCGAAGACCATGCGCTTAGCAGTGGCGACATAGATATTCCCCGGACCAACGATTTTGTCGACCTGAGGAACGGTTTCTGTGCCATAAGCAAGTGCTGCAACGGCTTGTGCACCACCAACAGTAAAGACTCGAGTAACTCCAGCCGCTGCCGCCGCTGCCAATACTAGAGAGTTTAATTCACCATCTGGCGTAGGCACCACCATAATAATTTCTTTCACCCCAGCGACATGAGCAGGGATAGCATTCATTAATACCGAAGAAGGGTAGGCTGCTTTACCGCCTGGTACATAGATACCTACTCGATCGAGTGGGGTAATTTTCTGA
Organism: uncultured Oceanospirillaceae bacterium; assembly: GCA_937974825.1. Lineage (GTDB taxonomy): Bacteria > Pseudomonadota > Gammaproteobacteria > Pseudomonadales > Oceanobacteraceae > Venatoribacter. Next base: position 33,938 of record CALJVD010000211.1, read on the forward strand.
CCAAGCACTGTGCCATCGGCTTCTTTGTAGCGCCAAGATTCTTGCTGCTGTTTTTCATGGTAACTACGGACGCGCTCTGCCGCTATTAGCAAAGCGTTGCGTTGTTCTTCATCTAACCCGTCTAACGCTTGTTGCAGTTGTTCTTGGGTTAATTCCAGCTCGCTAATACTGTTTACCTGAGTACGGTCTAGTTTATTGGTGTACTCGATTAATGCGGCATCACCATTTTGGCGTACATCATTGACGATTTGGGTGACGGTTTGTTGTACCTGCGCATCGGAAACACCTTCCCATGCCAGCAACTCATCCATTTGAGCATTAAAGTCTGCTTGTGCGGCGTCTAATCGACGCATTTTGAAACTCATTTCGATCTCACCTTACTTGTTTGCTTGGCGCTGACGTTCAACTGCCGCAGCCATTTGCTCGATAATGGGTTGAATCTGTGCGTGTTTTACTTTCATGGAAGCACGACTTGCCACTAAACGTGAGCTAATGTCAGTAATCAATTCACGTGGCTCAAGACCATTGGCTTTCAGGGTATTACCACTGTCAACGATATCAACAATCATATCTGCCAAGCCCATGATAGGCGCCAGCTCCATACCACCGTAGAGCTTAATAATATCGACTTGGCGACCTTGCTCTGCGAAGTAACGTTTTGCCACATTGACAAATTTAGTGGCCACTTTTAAGCGACCTTGTGGCATTTCCGCACCTTTAAGAGCAGCCGTCATTAACTTACAGCGAGCGATATTCAAGTCTAAAGGTTCACACAGGTTATCGCTGCCGTATTCAAGCAGCACATCTTTACCTGCCACACCTAAATCGGCTGCGCCATATTCTACATAGGTAGGTACGTCAGCAGCACGAATAACCACCAGCTTAATATGCTCATGGTTAGAATCAAAAATCAGCTTACGACTCTTATGAATGTCTTCTGCAGGGTAAATACCTGCCTCTGCCAACAATGGTAGAGTGTCATCCAAAATACGCCCTTTCGATAAGGCGATGGTTAAAGGTTGAGTCATTAACTTTGATTCCTCTGGTTTTGTTTAGTCAGTCACTCGGCGAATGGTTGCGCCAAGCTGTTGGAATTTTTCTTCAATACATTCGTAACCGCGATCAATATGATAAATACGGTTTACATCTGTTGTGCCTTCGGCGACTAAAGCAGCAATTACTAATGATGCCGAGGCGCGTAAGTCGGTTGCCATAACAGGCGCACCAAAGAGTTTTTCTTTACCTTTTACAATGGCTGTGTTGCCTTCAATGGTAATATCTGCGCCCATGCGCATTAACTCTTGAGCATGCATAAAACGGTTTTCAAAAACAGTTTCAACTATGGTGCCAGTACCTTCAGCAATGGCATTCAACACCATAAACTGGGCTTGCATATCGGTTGGAAACGCTGGATGCGGTGCCGTACGTATATTTACCGCTTTCGGGCGTTTGCCATGCATATTGAGCTCAATCCAATCTTCACCTATGGTTAGCTCAGCACCGGCTTCCTGAAGCTTGCTAAGAACGGCTTCCATTGTGTCTGGTGCAACACTTTTCGTTTTAACACGACCACCAGTAATAGCCGCAGCAATTAAGTAAGTGCCTGCTTCAATACGGTCAGGTAACACGTCGTAAGAACAACCATAAAGTTTTTCTACCCCTTCTACTTCTAGAGTATCAGTACCACCGCCTTTAATTTTTGCACCCATGGCGTTTAAGCAATTAACCAAGTCTACAACTTCTGGCTCACGCGCAGCGTTTTTAATAAATGTAGTACCTTCGGCAAGAACCGCAGCCATTAAGATGTTTTCTGTACCAGTGACTGTGACTGTATCTAAATAGATATCTGCGCCTTTTAAGCGACCGCCAGGAACATGGGCTTTAATGTAGCCATCCAATACTTCTACTTCAGCACCCATGGCCTCCATACCACGCAAGTGCAAGTCGACCGGGCGACTACCAATGGCACAGCCGCCTGGCAACGATACTTCCGCTTTACCGTAACGTGCCAACAAGGGGCCTAGCACTAAAATAGACGCACGCATAGTGCGCACTAAGTCATAGGGTGCAATGTGGCTGGTTACTTTAGAGCAGTCGGTCTCTACCGACATATCTTCATTAATACCAACTTGTACGCCCATGCAGCCAATCAGCTCCAGCATGGTGGTTACGTCATGCAAATGAGGTAAGTTGCCTACACGCATTACGCCATGCGCTAATAATGTAGAAGCTAAAATAGGCAGTGCAGAGTTTTTTGCACCTGAAATACGAACTTCACCGTCTAAACGACAGCCGCCTTCTATACGTAATTTTTCCATAGATTTATTGTCTTACTCAGCTGCCGTAGAGGTACGAATAGTGACGGCATGGATACGCCCATCAGCAATGTACGGATTTAAAATTTTGTAAACAAATTGTTGACGCTTAACGGTATTAAGGTCGGCAAACACATCACCCACAGCATCAATCTCATATTTATAGCCGTCACCCTCTACTTTCCACTGAACATCAGGCTCTGCGGCTTGAAGAATTTGTAAGATTTCTGCTGGACTCATAACGAAATAACCTTAAGTACGAATAAAAGGCGACATGATAACGGATTTATGACGTAGTACGAAATAAAGGTGCGAACAAGGGCTCTAATCCACATATTTCAATGAAAGAGAACATTTGCTCAGGCATGCCGGTTATTTCAATGCGCTTATTGCTTTGCTCGGCCTGCTTCAGCCACTCTAGCAATAGCGCAACGGCGGCACTTGATACCTGTTTTACGTCTGTCATATCCAACAACCAGGCTTCGGGAGCTTGGTTAAGTAATTTTAAACCTTGAGGTAACAACGCTGTCACAGTGTGAGCATTTAAATCACCTGAAAGTTTAGCACTACTCTCAGATAGCGAAGTTATCGTTGGGTTCACATTAATCATTGGAATTGCTCATATTATATAGGAAGCGACCAATCAGCTCTTCTAAAATTACCGCTGATTGTGTGTCATCAATCCAATCATCGTTTTGTAAAAACTCTTCTTCTCCACCGACACTAATGGCGATGTATTTCTCACCTAAGATACCGGCCGTCATAATGGCGGCACTTGAATCGGTAGATAGGTTGTCAATGTTCTTGTTAATCTCCATCTCGACCACGGCTGAATAACGGTCCTTATCTAAGTAAATTCTTTTTACACGACCGATATTAACGCCGGCCAATGAGACCTTAGCGCGCTCGGTTAACCCACCTAGATTTTCAAAATAAGCTTTGACTGTATAGGTTTCAGCAAAAGTATCGCCAGATAAGCCACTGACTCGCAGCGCCATGGTTACCATTGCCACAATACCTAGCACCATAAAGGCACCCACAGACATTTCAATAAAACGTGTTTTCATACTACAAGCCTCCAAGCATCATGGCGGTTAATACAAAATCTAAGCCTAAAACGGCTAGAGAAGAAATCACCACGGTTTGCGTGGTTGCTTTACTAATACCTTCGGACGTTGGTACGGCACTGTACCCCTGATACACCGCGATCCAAGTAACTACCACACCAAATACCAATGATTTAAATACGCCTTTAATAACGTCATCATAATATTCAACCGCGGCCTGCATATTGCCCCAGTAGGCGCCGTCATCGATGCCCACTAAGTCGATGGCAACAAACGCACCGCCCCAAATACCGACCAGAGAAAATAAGATAGCCAATATCGGCATACTAATAATACCAGCCCAAAGACGCGGAGTGACTACTCGCTTCAATGGGTCAACGCCCATCATTTCCATGGCTGACAACTGCTCAGTGGCTTTCATCAAACCTATTTCAGCCGTGAGCGCCGAACCAGCTCGACCTGCAAATAAAAGTGCCGTTACAACCGGACCGAGCTCACGTAACAGGGTAAGTGACACCATGACGCCCAAGGCAGCTTCTGAGCCGAAATCGACCAAAATACTGTATCCCTGCAAGCCCAACACCATACCCACGAAGAAGCCAGCCACAACAATAATAATCAGCGACTGAACACCCACCGAGTAAATTTGTTTCACCAGGTCTTTAAACCCTGCACTACCTGGCCCACCCCACATAATGGAGTTTAAGAGCAAGATGGCTGCTCGCCCCATTGCCTCAATCACTAATGTTCCTTTATGACCTAGCTCTTGTAGTTGCTTAAGCATTACTTACCTCCCTGCAACAAATCTTGGCGATAGTCTGCTGCCGGATAGTGAAATGCGAGCGGCCCATCGGGCTCTCCACGTAAGAATTGACGAACTTCAGGGTCTTCACTGTTAAGCAGCTCTTCTGGGGTACCAAAAGCCAATACTTTACCGCCAGAAAGAACACACAAATAGTCGGCAATACTGCAGCTTTCTTCAATATCGTGCGACACCAACAAGCTGGTTAAGCCCAGTGCTTGATTTAGGCCTTCAATCAGCTTCACGATCATGCCTAAAGATACTGGGTCTAACCCTGTAAAAGGCTCGTCGTACATGATTAATTCAGGATCCATCACGATAGAGCGCGCTAAGGCTACGCGTCTTGCCATACCACCAGACAACTCGGCAGGCATTAGGTCGCGAGTTCCACGCAGCCCGACCGCTTCTAATTTCATCAGTACTATGTGCCGAATAAGGCTTTCTGGAAGATTAGTATGAGTACGCAAAGGAAACGCTAAGTTTTCATACACGCTAAGATCGGTAAATAACGCACCAGCTTGGAACAACATTCCCATACTTTCTCGACGCAACTCTAAGATTTCGGTACGCGAAAGTTCCGATAGGTTTTTACCATCGACTATCACCTTGCCACTCTCAGGGGTTAACTGACCACCGATCATTTTTAACAGAGTGGTTTTTCCTGTGCCGCTAGGACCGACAATGGCGGTAATCTTGCCACGAGGGAAAGACACATCTAAATCTTTAAAAATTGCTCGCTCACCACGATAAAAACTCAGATTTTCTATTGTGATGAAAGACTGACTATCAGACATAACTGCCCCAGCATTAAAGACATAAGTGTTCAAGCATAACTAAATACTACTTTTTAACCAACAAATGCATCGAAAAACATAATCTACTGTCGTAACCTAATAGCTAAAATTAAAAAGCTAAGCACATTTAGCCTGCTTGCTTTACAATAGCCTCACGTATTTTTAAAGAATGTGCTGCATTAATGAACGTAAATTTAGATTTTGACTTTATCGAGTCAGCCAAACGCACCATCGATTTGGAACAGCAAGCTGTTACTGAGCTAAAACAACGCCTTACATCCGACTTTACCGTCGCCTGCCAATTGATATTGCAAGGCCAAGGGCGTGTCGTTGTCACCGGCATGGGCAAATCTGGTCACATTGGTCGTAAAATTGCTGCCACCCTAGCCAGCACAGGTACACCTGCTTTTTTTGTGCACCCTGGTGAAGCTAGCCATGGTGACATGGGCATGATCCAACCCGAAGACATCGTTATTGCCCTTTCTAACTCAGGCGAAACACACGAAGTCACCAGCCTTTTACCTTTATTACAACGTATGGGCAGCAAGCTTATCAGCCTTACCGGCAATCCAAACTCTACTTTAGCTAAAGCTGCAGACGCGCACTTAGACAGTGGCGTTAAGCAAGAAGCTTGCCCTTTAAACCTAGCCCCTACATCGTCCACTACCTGCGCCTTAGTGATGGGAGACACCTTAGCGGTCGCCTTACTAGAGGCGCGTGGTTTTAGCGCAGAGGATTTTGCCTTTTCGCACCCTGGTGGTTCTTTGGGTCGCCGCCTATTACTTAAAGTGGCCGATATTATGCACACAGGCGATGAAATCCCAGTAGTGAGCCCTGATACCCCAGTCAGTAAAGCGCTTTTCGAAATCACCTCAAAAGGCTTAGGAATGACTACGGTTCAAGACCAAGGTCAGTTAGTAGGTATATTTACCGACGGCGACTTGCGCCGTGCCTTTGACAAAGACTTAGACATTCGCCAACTTACTATTAATGACATTATGACAAAAGGCGGAAAGTCGACTTCTCCGAACTTGCTAGCCGCTTCTGCAGTCAAACAAATGGAAGACAACAAAATTACGTCATTAGTGGTTAAAGAAAATGAACAAGTGGTTGGTGTCTTAACCATGCACAACTTATTACAGGCAGGTGTTTTATAATGAAGCAAAACCGTTGGCTAAAAAAACGCTTCTTGTTTTTTGCTGCCACTGTTAGCTTAGGCGCAGGGTACTTCCTGTTTGAGTACGTGGAAGAAAACCCTCCCATTGCCGCTCCTACATTAGACGACAAAGAAGAAGCCGATTACTACGGCTTCCAATTAAAGCACCGCCAGTTTTCTAAAGAAGGTGTATTAAGCCAAGAGCTGTCAGCCACCGACTCAAAACACTTTCCGCTGTCCGACTCCACGCTATTTTCTGAACCCCAGATAGTGGTTACCAGTGATAACGGTGAGCAATGGCAAATTGATGCTCTTCAAGGACAGCAAGACGACCGTAAGCAACGGGTAACTTTATCTAATACGGTTGAGATACGCCCAATCGATCCTCGACCTAATGAAGACATCTTAGTCAAGACCGACTTGCTGCACTACAACACTAATACGCAAATTGCAGAAACCGATAAGCTCGTTAAAATCACCAGCACTAACGCTGCAATTAACGCTCAGGGAATGTTACTCAGTATCCCCGAGCAAACCATGAATTTGATCCATCAGGTAAACACACGCTATGTACCGCCAACTACTGAATAACTTATTACTGGTTAGCTGCATTTTTTACACCGCGACAAGCAGCGCTTTGCCCGACGATTTTGACCAAGAAGTAACTATTGTTTCAGATAGCGCTTTGCTTGATCGTAAAACAGGACAAGTTACTTACTCAGGTGACGTCGTGCTAACCCAAGGAACATTGCGTATTGAATCTGATCAACTAACGGTTATCCGTAAAGACAACGTGTTTGAAAAGGCGATTGCCATAGGCAACCCTGCGCACTATCAACAACAGATTCAAGTAGACGATCCTCTGACTACTGCTGACGCCGATAAAATTGAGTACTTAGCCGCTGAGCAACAAGCTATTTTAACGGGCAACGCCAACTTGATGCAGGCAAGCAATCAGCTCACCGGTGAACGTATTGTGTATGATATGACTAACGAAATGGTCACCGCCGGCCAAACTGAAGACGGCCAGCCTTCTCGTATTAAAGTGGTCATTCAACCGCAAACGGCTAAGGATAATAAATAATGAAAACACTCCACGCCGAACACTTAGCGAAAAGCTACAACGGACGCGAAGTCGTTAAAGACGTCTCATTAAGTGTTAGCAGCGGCCAAATAGTGGGGCTACTTGGTCCTAATGGTGCGGGTAAAACCACCTGTTTTTATATGATTGTTAACCTAGTCCAAGCCGACAAAGGCCGCGTACGCATTAACGACCAAGATATTAGCCACTTACCTATGCATGGCAGGGCTAAAAAAGGCATTGGATACTTACCTCAGGAGGCATCGATTTTTCGTAAGCTTTCTGTAGAAGACAATATCATGGCGATTCTAGAGCCACGCAAAGAACTCACTAAAGCGCAGCGCTTAGAAAAACTAGAGAGCCTACTCGACGAATTTAACATTCAACATATTCGCAAAAGCCTCGGTATGGCACTTTCCGGTGGTGAGCGCCGTCGTGTCGAAATCGCCCGTGCCCTTGCTACTGAACCATCTTTTATTTTACTCGACGAACCTTTTGCGGGTGTTGACCCTATCTCAGTATCTGACATTATGGATATCATTCGTCAGTTAAAAGCGCGCGGCATTGGCGTTCTAATTACAGACCACAACGTTCGTGAAACACTCGCTATTTGTGAAAACGCTTATATTGTCGGTGGCGGTCATATCATTGCCGAAGGCAACGCTGAACAAATATTGGCAAACGAACAAGTAAGAAAACAGTATCTTGGAGAAGATTTCCGCTTATAGCTTTCCATGCTTAAAATGAAGTTATATTGTTTTAATTTTTTGAGTATCAATATTGACCTATGAAAACCTCTTTGCAGTTAAAGATGGGTCAGCAGCTGGCGATGACCCCGCAGTTGCAACAAGCTATTCGCTTATTACAGCTCTCAACTTTAGATCTACAACAAGAAATCCAGCAAGTTTTAGAATCCAACCCTATGCTGGAGCTAGAGCAAGAATACGAAGACGATTTCTCAGACAGCCAAGACCCTGAAACCGATCTTTCAACCCTCGAGTTACAGCATGATAACGCCGAGTTAGACGAACAATGGTCCAAGCAAGAGCTGCCTGAAGACTTGCCCGTTGATAGCCAATGGGAAGACACCTATCAATCAAACGCTGGCATCAGCAGTAATAACACCAACCAGTTTGATGGTGACTTTGACTCTGACCCTCGCCACGCCACCACTGAAAATCTGCAAGATCATTTACTTTGGCAACTGAACTTGACGCCAATGTCTGAGCTCGACCGTAGCATTGCCATGATGTTTATTGATGGTGTAGACGACGATGGCTATTTACACACGAGCGTAGACGACATTCTAGAATCGCTTAAATCAAGCGAGGCAGACAGAGATGAAGTGCTGGCGGTACTGCATCGTCTCCAGCAATTTGATCCGGCCGGTGTTTTTGGCTACGACCTACGCGATTGCTTACTAATTCAATTAAACCAATACCCTAAGGACACGCCTTGGCTCCAAGAAACTAAAGACGTTATTAGTAAACACATCGACCTACTTGGCTCACGCGATTACGCCAGCTTAATGCGTAGAGCACGCTTGAAAGAACATGAGCTACAAGAAGTTCTACGTTTAGTACAAGCACTCAACCCCAAGCCGGGCTCTAGCATTAGCCAAGGACACTCAGAATATATTATTCCTGATATTATTGTGCGTAACGTAAGAGATGAATGGCGCGTGGAACTTAACCCTGATATTTCGCCCCAACTTAGAGTTAATGAAGATTATGTCGCGCTGATAAAACGCAACGACAACAGCCAAGACAACACCTTTTTACGTGACAACTTACAAGAGGCACGCTGGTTTATAAAAAGCCTACAAAGCAGGAACGACACTTTGCTTAAAGTGGCCAGCAAAATTGTTGAATATCAGCTAGACTTTTTTGAAGAGGGTGAGGAAGCAATGAAACCCTTAGTACTATCTGATATTGCCACCGCTGTTGATATGCACGAATCGACTATTTCGAGAGTGACAACACAGAAATTCATGCATACTCCACGTGGTGTTTTTGAGTTAAAATACTTTTTCTCAAGCCATCTGAATACAGATCAAGGTGGCGAGTGTTCATCGACTGCAATTCGTGCCATGATTAAGAGCCTGATTGCAGAAGAAAATAGTCGTAAGCCATTAAGTGATAACAAAATAGCGACTATGCTTGCCGACAATGGCATCCAAGTGGCGCGTCGTACGATAGCTAAATATCGTGAAGCCATGAACATACCACCGTCGAACGAGCGTAAACAGCTAATTTAATCTCTGCCAGCAACACAAGGAGTCTGGATATGAAAGTAAACCTTAGCGGTCACCACATAGAAATAACTGATTCACTACGTACATTTGTTGAAGAGAAAATGTCAAAAGTCGATCGCCATTACGATAATATTATCTCTGGCCAGGTCACTTTGACGGTCATTAAAGAACGCATGACAGCTGAAGTTACCCTTAGCATTGGTGGCGGCGAGTTACACGCTAGTGCTGAAAGCACTGATATGTACGCTGCTATTGACCAAATGGTTGATAAACTCATCCGTCAGGTTCAAAAGCACAAAGAGAAATTAGTGGCTCGTCAGCAGGGTCAAATATAACTTTATGAGTATTCGTATTGAGGACATCCTCTCTGCAGAACATTGCCTAACGGAGGCGCCTATCACCAGTAAAAAGAAGTTACTGGAATACCTCGCCTCCTTTATTGCAAACGCACTTCCTGAAAGTTCATCCAATGATATTTTTGAGCGCTTCCTTAACCGGGAGCGCCTTGGAAGTACAGGCATTGGTGAAGGGGTAGCGATACCACACTGTCGTTTACCTCAATGCAAACAACCGTTTGGGGTTTTATTGAAGCTGGATGAAGCCATCGATTACGGTGCCATGGATCATCGCCCAGTCGATCTTATCTTCGCTTTATTGGTCCCCGAAGAAACAGACAGTCAGCACCTAAAAGTCTTAGCCATGCTTGCACGTAGCTTTACTGAACCCAGTTTTCGTGAAGCCCTGCGCAACGCTCCAAACGCTGACCAGTTATATCAACGCGCTATCAATTTGCAGCAACCCTAACAAAAGGAACACTGATGCGCCTAGTTATTATTAGCGGTCGCTCAGGCTCTGGTAAGTCCAGTGCCTTACATGTTTTAGAAGACATGGGATTTTATTGTATCGACAACCTTCCCATTGCTTTGCTGCCTGCGCTTGTCCAACAGACCGACCATGAAAATCATTTATCACGCATTGCGGTAAGTGTTGATGCACGTAACTTGCCTCATGCTTTTGGTAATATTCAACAAATTCTTCACGATTTACCGAGTGACGAATACCAGCTTGATGTAGTGTATCTAGACGCCAGCGAAGATACGCTTCTTCAGCGCTTTAGTGCTACTCGACGTAAGCATCCACTGACGGGTACTGATACCTCATTGGCAGAAGCTATTTCGCAAGAAAAAAACCTACTGCAACCCATTGCCGACTTAGCCAACCTCACCATAGACACCACAACAATGTCTGTGCATGAGTTACGCAGTCAGATTAAAGAACGTGTTGCTAATAAAACCGGCTCTGAGATTGCCATCTTATTTCAATCGTTTGGTTTTAAGCACGGAGTTCCTGTAGATGCCGACTACGTTTTTGACGTACGTAACTTGCCAAACCCCTACTGGGATCCTGCTTTGCGTGTATACACAGGCAAAGACGAGGCCATTATTAAGTTCTTAGAAAAAGAACAAATAGTGCAAGATATGCAAAACGATATCAGTCAATTTATTCACCGTTGGCTTCCCAGCTTTATTGAAGCTAACCGTAGTTATTTAACCGTTGCCATTGGCTGCACAGGCGGTCAACACCGTTCGGTCTATTTGGTCGAGCAACTTGCTAAAATCTTTAAACAGCACGATGGTTTAGTTCAAATAAGACACCGTGAGCTAGGTGGTTTCAGCAATGATTCGTAGTGAACTAGAGGTGATTAACACTCGTGGTTTACACGCTCGATCCGCTGCAAAGCTTGCGGGGGTTGCCAGTCAATTTAATAGTGATATACGTATTGGTTATCCTGAGCACATGGTCGATTGCAAAAACATTATGCAAATCATGATGCTAGCCGCTGCTAAAGGCAGTGTTCTACAGACCGAAATTCACGGGCAAGACGCACAACAAGCGCTCGCTGCCATATCCGAGTTATTTGCTCGCCGCTTTGATGAAGAAGAATAGTTTTTACTTATGAACACAGAAGATTTTGATGCTTACGACGACGATGAAATTGAATACGTAAGTAAAACAGAGATGAAGCGCGAAGCACAACGCATGCGCGATCTGGGTCAAAAACTGACGGAGTTAAAGCCTGCTTTATGGCCGCAACTACCTATCAGCGATAACCTGTTAGAGGCGATTGAAGAAAACGTACGCCTGTCATCACATGAAGCTAAGCGTCGTCATTTACAATATATGGGCAAATTGCTACGCAAAGAAAACCTTGATGCGCTTAACGAGTTTTTAGACTTATTAGACCCATCAAGTGAAACCTATGGTCGCTTGCAAAAACAACAAGAAATGTGGCGTGAGAAGCTAATCAAAAGTAATACGGCACTGAACGAGTTTATTGAGCAGTACCCTGATGTTGACCGTCAACAATTGCGTAACTTAATACGCAACACGCAGAAAGAGCTAGCCGCCAATCCTGAAAAGCCCAGCAGCAGTTACAGAAAACTGTTTCAGTTTATTAAACAAGTCACGGCTTAATTTATACCTCTACGGCGGTTAAAGGCATTCTTCTACGAATGTCTTTAACCAGCGTCAAATCAATTTCACCTGTGATCACCCCAGGTTCTTCTTTAAGCGTAGCTTGCACTTCACCCCAAGGGTTAATAATGTGTGAGTGCCCCCAAGTTTGTCGCTTCTGATCGTGCCAACCACATTGATTGGCCGCCAAAATGTAGCACTGAGTTTCTATGGCGCGCGCTTGTAAAAGCACTTGCCAATGCGCCTTACCGGTTAAATAGGTAAAAGCAGCCGGTACCGATATTATTTCAGCGCCCAAACTGCGCAAACGTTGATACAACTGTGGAAAGCGCACATCAAAACAAATACTCAAGCCTAAGCGCCCTACTGGCGTTTCAACAACGACAGCCTCACTGCCCGGTGCAAAGTGTTTTGATTCTTGATAGCGACCCTGTGTATCGCCTACATCGGCATCAAACAGGTGTACTTTGTTGTATTGAGCGACCTGCTCACCGTATTCATTAAATACTAAGCTGGCCGAATAAAAGCGCCCATCTGGACTCGATTGTGGAACAGCCCCTGCCACTAGCCAAACTTTGTATTGCCGTGCCCATTGTGCAAGTGTGTGCAGAAAGAAAGTGTCCGTGGCTATAGTGGCGTAATGTTTAGCATGTAGGCTTAAAAACATTTCAGGTAGAAGAACCAGTTTAGCCCCCTGCTCTGCGGCCGCCTTAAGCAGCTGTTCAGCTCGTGCTATATTGGCTGGAACATCGTCAGTGCTATTCATCTGCACACAAGCGGCTAGCGCCATTATTTAAACCCCATTATTGGTATTAATCTTTACCGCGCCCAAAGATGCCTAAAAAGCGATCTTTTAAACTGCGGCGGGTTTTTCCATCGACATTGTCATCAAAGGCTTTTCTTAGTTTCATATCGGGCTCTTCCCAAGTGCCTTTTACTGAATAACTGGCACTGGTGAAACGCGATAATTCATCACCAATTAACTTTTCAGTGACATAGATAGAGGCAGCCACTGGCGGTGATAATCCTGCTAAGATGGCCACCAACGGTAAGTTTCCTGTCACAGGTAAGGTAACTGCCACCTTCATATCTAAACTGTGATCTTCTAAGTTGGTATATCCCGAGGTTAAGAACTTACCACCAGGACCATCCACCAGCATTGGCTCGGTCAGTGTGAGAATTTTATCTTCTACTTTGCTATAGAAACGCAGCTCATCAAACGACACTCCTTCTTGATAGAGGTCTGAAAAGTCGAGTTTTAAACGACGCGACACCGACTTAAAGTTCAATGCGCCAAGGGCTTTTAGTGCTCGTGCTTCTTCTGTAACAAGGAAGCCATCACGCACTCTGAGATTTAGGTTGCCGTATAAACTATCGACGTTAAAGGCGATGGGCGAGCCTAACCACTTAACATTCATATCCCCTGTTAATTGCTCCCCTTCAATCAACGGCACTAAACGGAAACCGCGTTGAATAGCCCCGACATCACTGC
>CALJVD010000212.1 GCA_937974825.1 uncultured Oceanospirillaceae bacterium
TTACAAGCCGCCTGCGGTCATCTTTTTTAGTGTTTACGTCTCCACCAATCATGCGGGATAGGTCGGGCGGCAAACTTGCCAATATTTCTTTAGCGTGGTCTACGGTAGCAGCAAAGATCATGACGCCATCTCTATCTTGAGACTGACTAACTACGTCAGCAACGATTGCCGCTGTTTTTCTACCCCACCCGACAAACGCCTGATCTACTGACTTGCTTGAAAACGATCCGTTAGACTGCACCACCAAGCCGCTTGTGTCGTATCGCTCGGCATTGATACAGCCGACCACTGGCGGGGTTAAAAATCCCTGATTGATAAGGTACTTGGCACCAATCTCGTAAACCTGTTTAGCAAAGTATGGGTCACGCGCCTTGGCTTGCGGGATAACGTTTCCTTTATAGTCTTGAGCAAAGACAAAGCCATCACCCAGCCGATACGGCGTCGCAGTCAATCCACATACGCGCAAGTTTGGATTGCCTGAGCGCATTTCTTCAATGATTTCTTTGATTGTCTTGGTTATCCCGTGACACTCATCAATGACCACGCCTGTAAACTCAGTCGCCAGTCTACGCGCTACTTTCTTGAATGTTAGCGGTGTCGCGAAAATAACAGGGTGGCGCAGTGACTTCTGACCAGCGCTGGCGCTATAAATACTGAAAGGATAGCCAGTGGTTTTAAACTTTTCAGCGTTCTGCAAAACAAGGTCAGCCGATGGTGCTAGGCACAAAACGCGCTTACCATGGCTTAGCTCGTGCAGGGTTTCTGCGATCATTGAAACTATGACCGATTTACCGCTGTTGTGGTGCCTAACAAAATAACCATCAAGGTAAAGGTGGTCGCCAGTGATAGTAAATCCATAGTATTCACCTACACCAACTGGATCAACCTTAAACCCAGTTACATTAACTCTTTTTATTTGCCCTCTGACCTTTGATTTTTTACTGTCTACTTTCAGTGGAATTATCGAGCAGTCACCAGATATGAAAACCCTGTAGTATAAGCCCTGCATGGTTTGGCACTTCTTTGTAGCTTCTTTTTTGTATGCGGCAAGCCCTACTGATCTACACAGGTAAACCATATCATCGGCAAGACGCTCAGACTTACTGATCCAGTCGTACCCACCGTTATCATATGATCCATCTGTATCTAGTAGCCCTGCGATAATTTCCAGTCTTGCCTCTACTGAGTTTGCTAAATACTCAAAAGGTATATATTTGTCTCCAGCTTTTTTCTCCATTAGCCCATATTTTGACAAAATAACAGTAGCTCTGTTTTTAACCTTTCTACCGCTTCTATAGTCAGTAATATTCCCCTGGTAGCAGTTTTTGTTATCAATGTATCGGTAGTTGAATGAGCACCCTATTGATTCAGTCCACCGCTTAACTTCTAGTATGATGTTTAAATTCTCGTTAGAGAAACTAATCATGTTATTAGTTAAACTTGCGTCTCCGATCAATAGCCCTAGTATATACGGTGGGACAGCAACATCTTTGCTATCAAATGACACTGAGCACCTTTCAAGTTTATGGATATGCTTAAAATAATCGTTCTTTTTTAAATACTCAAAAACACTTAGCTCAGTATAGCTTGGCTTGTTTCCTTTTTTTCTTGGTGTTCCGTACAGGCTGAGTATGTGCCCACCATTAACAATAAATGGTTCTCCCTTAACTGGAGTGATCTTAAACATCTCCTGCTCTCCGCGGTGAAGCTCTAGGACTTCGCGAGGCGTGCTGTCAGCACCCATAACATAATCACCGACAGCAACGTCTTGCACAGGCTTAATTGTGCCGTCAGCCATTAGGATGGGGTGGCCGTATTCGTGGCAGCCAGTAGCCGCCTCGATTAAACAAGGGCTGGTGGTAGTCTTGAACCAATCAATAACTGCATCGTGGGCTTCTTGTTGATAAGCCCGTGGTGTGAACTTCATATATTAACTCCGCTTAAGTTAAACGCTATGTAGGTAAGCGGAAG
>CALJVD010000213.1 GCA_937974825.1 uncultured Oceanospirillaceae bacterium
AACAAACTCATAAGGACCGCCTTTTTTATGAGCAGCCTGCCAGGCAGGGCGTGTATGTATACGTTCTAACCACGACTCAATATAAGGGTACTGCCCTGCCATGCTTTTACTAGCGGCTTCCAATGGAAAACTCATTTGCACATCAGCGGCACTGAACTGCTCACCAGCAAACCAATCTTGATGACAAAGTATACTTTCAATGTACTCAAAATGACGCTTTAAAGACGGCGCTATGTAGCTTTTTTCTACTTTGCTGGCAATAGCTTTTGCCACAGGCTTAATAAAAAACGGCATAGGGGCCTGTTTAATACTTTGGAACACTTTCGTCATTACCAAAAATGGCATCAAGCTTCCTTCGCAAGAGTGCAGCCAGTAGCTATAACTCATTCCTTCCTTCGATAATGGATCGGCGGGTTTAAACGCCCCTTCTTTATCGTATTGCGCCAATAAGTACTCTAAGATGGCTCCGGTTTCAGCCACCACAACGCCGTTATCTTCTAAAACAGGAGACTTACCTAACGGGTGCACCTCTAGAAGCTCTGGTGGTGCAAGTTGAGTTTTCTTATTACGTGCGTAATGCTTTACTTCGTAATCTAAACCTAATTCTTCAAGCATCCATAAAATACGCAATGAACGCGAGTTTTCTAAATGGTGAACAACTATCATGTGACGGTCCTTTAATTAAGGGTCTTTGCAGTTCCGTTAGATTTTTTTAAATGATATCCGGTCGTTAAATGCACAAATAAAAGACCGCACTAGGCAGCCTTTTATATAAGCTCTGTTAGCTCAATGCATTTAAAGCTTGTTCATAGTTTGGCTCATCAGCAATTTCACTGACCAGTTCGCTATGCAGTACGGTATTGTTTTCATCCAGCACAACAACCGCACGAGCAGCTAAACCTAGTAAAGGACCATCGGCAATCGCGACACCGTAATCTTCTAAGAAGTTTTGATTACGCATGGTTGAAAGCATAGTGACATTCTCAATGCCTTCTGCCCCACAAAAACGTCCTTGAGCAAAAGGTAAGTCAGCAGAAACACACAACACTTGAGTGTTATCCATCTTACTGGCTAGCTCATTAAAGCGACGAACCGATGTAGCACAAGTAGGTGTATCAACACTTGGGAAGATGTTAAGCACTTTGCGAGCTCCAGCAAACTTTTCTAGGCCGCAATCACCTAAGTCTTTATCAACCAGTTTAAAGGCAGGCGCAGCCGATCCTTTTGCAGGAAACTGACCATTCACTGTGACTGGATTACCTTGAAGTGTTACTTTTGACATACTAACTCCTAATATTAACTGACGTACTTATTTACGAATAAGACTAATCCATCATACAGTGGAATGATTCTCCTTCCTATCCATTCATCGTCTAACATCACTTCAAACTAAATAGACAACCAGCCTGCCCCCATTCAACCTAAGTTAATTGCTATAATGATATTTTTATCGACTCTTTATCGACTCTAAGGTACGTTTTTGTTTAAACCGTCTTTAACTACTCCAACCCGCTTTATTCATGAACAACCGCTCTTTCTTGGAGAAGAGTTCGGGGTTTTGTCGTGGAACACCCATAAACTAACCCATACCTTAGAGTTCCAGGTTGCCCTAACACGTTTGCTTAAACACTACCCTTCACGCTTTCTTTTACTGCAAGAAGCTAAGCTTGCCCTAGGAGATGATTGGGAACCCTCAGATTGGTCTTACGCCATTGCGCC
>CALJVD010000214.1 GCA_937974825.1 uncultured Oceanospirillaceae bacterium
GACTCTCGGCCCTAGGCTCTAGACCTGACTAAGGAAACACCATGGAAATATCAGTAGAAATCAGCATGTACCCGCTGACCGAAGATTACTTAGGGTACATCAAAGATTTTATCGAGCGTCTTGAGAATACCCAAGGCATCAGTGTGGTCGGCAATACCATTAGCACACAAATTTTTGGTGACTACGATCGGGTGATGGATATTCTTAAAAAAGAAATCAAAGCCAGTTGGGATGAATTCGGTCGTAGCATTTTCGTATGCAAGTTTTTGGGACGCAACTTAGATCCCGCTTTAAAGCCACACGGGTAAAAACATCATGCTAGATAGCATCTTGCAGAATATTCTAGACACCATGTCTGCTATGAGCCCTTGGGAAGTGGTCGCCGTCATACTTGGCTTTGCCTATCTTGCCTTGGTTATGCGTCAAAACAGCCTAGGCTGGTATGCCGCTTTTGGTAGTACCAGTATTTTTATCTGGTTGTTCTGGGATGCGAGCTTGCCGATGGAGTCGGCACTTAATGTGTTTTATTTGCTGATGGCCGTTTATGGCTGGTGGTCATGGCGGGGCGGTAAAGAAGCCAAAGTCTTACCTATACAACGTCTTGCTTGGCAGTACCACAGCGTTATCTTTGTAGCCATTGCTGTACTTACCCTAAGTAGCGGTTATTGGTTAACGCATAACAGCCAAGCAGCATTGCCTTATTTAGACTCGTTCACTACTTGGGGAGCGGTAATAACAACAGTGTTAGTAGCGCGTAAAGTGCTAGAAAACTGGTTGTACTGGTTGGTCATAGACAGTGCGGCTTTATACTTATACATTCAAAGAGACTTATACCTAACGGCGGCCTTAATGGCGGTTTACTTAATAATGATAATCTTTGGTTGGTTACAATGGCAGGCCGACTACAAAGCACAGACGTATGAAAAGTCTACCGCAGCCGCTGCTTAATATATTGGCCGACTGGCCATTGTGGCAGTTATGCCAGCAACAACCGTGCCCTGAACAAATTAGAATGATGCCGGCAGGGCTTACTAATCAGGCCTATTTGTTGCAGTTAGACTCAGGAGACTACGTACTACGCATTGCCAGTACTAGCAGTAATGAACTCGATATTAATCGCGAAGCAGAGTTTCAAATACAACAAACGCTCGCCCGCACCGGGTTAACCGCTAAGGTACGTTACAAAGCTGAGGACAACAGTTATTGGTTGCGTGATTACATTGCCGGGCAGAGCTTATCGGTTGTTGATTTAAGTATGCCTAATTTACTGATGATGGTGGATGTTTTAAAACGAGTTCATCAGCTGCCGTTAGAAAATTCAGGCTTAGACGAAGTACCACAACTCAATATTATCGAAAAAGCAGAGTATTACTGGCAGATGATAGAACACAACTACAGTGCCGACACTCTTGGTTTGCGTTTGGAACTACAAAATAAGCTAGCAGGTATGCCGGCTGGTTCACTTGCACTTTGCCACATGGATCCAACCCCAGCTAATTGGATAAAAACAGCGAGCGGCGAACTAGTTCTGTTGGATTGGGAGTACGCTGCAATTGGCCACCCTTGGTGGGATATAGCGGCACTTATACAGCAAGTGAAGTTAAGTACAGAAGATGAGCATGAGCTTCTTAATGCCTACGGAATTGCACAAGGTAAAAACTGGCAGCTGGCTAAGGCTCAAATGGAATATATGAGTGTGCTTTGGTATGGCGCTCAGCGCTATTGGAGTGAAGATAAGCTATTGACAAAACTTCAAAACATCCGTGCTCGAGGTAATTGTTAGATAAAGTGGCATAGTTTATTTATATGCCCTATATTAAAGGTGCAACCTAGAGTTGTAGAGATCATTGCATGCAATAATAAAGAATATGGAGATACTTCATGAAAAAAACTTATCTAGCTATGGCGGTAGCCGCAGCTTCAATAGTTGCACAGCCAACACTTGCTCAAGATTATCAAATGGAAGCTGGGCTTTCGTACACTAGCATCAGCCCTGATATTGGTTCGTCTGACAGTGTTATGGGTTTAGACTTCCGTTACAACTTAGAAACAGTATCAACGGAAGGCAAGCCATTGGCTGAGGCTGAGTTTTTGGGGCGTAATGGTGGTGTAAACATTAGCTATTCAGATCAAGACAAAGCTGACGCTTCATATATCACCTTAGGTGGCGACTACTGGCACGAAGATATGTACTTCGCTGCGACTTACGTTAACGCTGATGAAGGCGGTGATAAAGAAAATATTATTGCTGTGAAAGCCGGTTATATGGTTGATGAAAGCCTACGCTTACACGTTGGACTAGCCAACCAAGGTTATATCGCAGGAGCAGGGTATGTTAATGATGAGACTACTATCGCTGTCGGTGGTAAGCTTCTTCATGACTTAGGTGGTCAGTATATTAACTTGGAAGGTGAGTTCCAATACAACACTGACTATAAATACGCCAACGCTAAAGCAGACTACTATTTTGCTAATGAGCTAAGTGCGGGCTTCGGCGTAACTAAAACAGGCTTATACGACAAAGTAGAGTTTGATGTAAACGCAAAATACTTTGTTATGCCTAATGTAAGCGGTGAGCTGGCTTACACCATGAACAGTGGTGGTGGTGATGGCGACAACGCTATTAACTTCCGTGTGGCTGCTCGTTTTTAATCAAAACAGCTTAAGTTACATAGCTTGAAGACAAAGCAGCGATCACAAGATCGCTGCTTTTTTCGCTTTTAGAGCTTAAATAACAGATAGCTGGGCGGTAAAGCTTATTTTGGCTCGAAATGTAGCGTTTATTGACGATGAAGTGGTAAATCTGGTCTATATTGAAATTACAGCCCATGGGTTGTAAAACAATATGCATGCATATGGAGATACCACATGAAAAAAACATATTTAGCTATGGCCGTTGCCGCAGCATCATTCGTTGCTACACCTGCAATTGCTCAAGACTACCAAATGGAAGCGGGGCTTTCTTACATAAGTTATGATTATGATGCTGGTGGTGACGATAGCGTCATTGGTGTAGATTTCCGCTACAACTTTGAAACCGTTTCAACTGCTGGCAAGCCGTTAGCAGAAGCTGAGTTTTTAGGACGTAATGGAGGCATCAACCTCAGCTACTCTGATCAAGATACAGTAGACAACACAAATATAAATGTAGGTGGTAACTACTGGTTTGAAGATATCTATGTAGCTGCTGAGCTAAATAATTACGACGTAGGCTTTGATGACGGTAATAACTATCAATTGACCGGTGGTTATATGCTTGGTGAAAGCTTATTAGCTTATGTTTCTTACCTCGATGGTGACGCCTTTGACTCAGCCTCATTTTTATTGGGGACAAAATATGTTGCTGACATGGGTGGTAACTATGCAAACCTTGAAGCAGTTTTAGGTATTCATGATGAAGTTAACAATCTTGGGTTAGTTGGTGACTACTTCCTAAACAACGAATTGAGTGTGGGTTTGTTTGCATCAATTTCAGATGACACAGATATAGAAGAGCACGCTTTTGGTGTAGCTGCTAAATACTTTGTCACTCCTGTAGTTAGTGGAGAGCTAGAGTATGCAGTACAAGATAAAGATAGTGCTATTGGCATACGCCTAGCCGCACGTTTCTAATAATTAACTCTGATTAGTAAGTAAAGTAACCCTCATTTTTGAGGGTTACTTTTTTGTGCTACATTAAAATTCAATATTCAAGACAAATTCAAAATCTTGTTTACTATTCCGCCGTATCTGCGGGCAGTAGATAGGTTGTTGGCAAAGCACATTCGCGCTAATAAACTCTATCTCATACAATAACTTGAAGGCTATAATGCCGGATAACCCTCTACACCACTGTTATTTAAAACAGTTCATTTACCTGACTTGTGACTACCCACTATGCTTAGAGTTTTAACATCTTTAACAGCATTGTTTTCCTCTACCTTATTGCTCTTGTTGGCAAACGGTATGCTAGGTTCATTGCTGGGTTTAAAACTAGCTCAAGAGAGTGCAAGCCCGTTTGCGGCTGCATTAGTCATGGCGGGCTATTACGTTGGCTTAGTTGTCGGTTTTTGGGTGAGTGTGCGTATCATTCAAAATGTTGGACACATACGTGCGTTTGCTGCTTTTTGTGCGGTTAATATTTCAACCACCCTCGTATTATCCATGATTGATAGTGCCATAGTGTGGGCTATTCTGCGCTTTATTATGGGTTTAAGCATGATGGGCACCTACATGGTGATAGAGTCTTGGATTAACGAGCGTGCAACGACAGAAATTCGTGGGCAAGTGTTCGCTATCTACTTAGTCGTAAGTTATGCCGCTATTGGTGGTGGTCAGTTTATGCTGGGCTTAGACGATGGTAATGCCCGTACGTTGTTAATACTCAGTGCCCTGTTGTTTGCGCTGTGCTTGCTGCCGGTTGCATTAACACGGGCAATGGTGCCAAGCCCAATGGAAGCCGTCAGCTTTAATATGGGACGATTATTTAGGGTGGCTCCGCATGCTGTGTATGGTTGTTTAGCGGCAGGGTTAGTCACCGGCGCTTTCTATGCGTTAGGACCTACTTATGCATTTGAGCAGCAAGAAAGCTCCAGTTTTGTTGGTTTGTTTATGGGGTTAACCATTTTCGGTGGCTTGTTGCTGCAATGGCCGTTTGGTTATTTATCCGATCATTTTAAGCGCCGTACAATTCTACGTATTTTGAGTGCGGCGTTAGGGGCAATTAGTATTGGCTTGTTGTTTGTTTCGCATTATCAAGCCTGGTCGGTATTTTTGGCCGCTTTATGGGGTGGGGTAGCCTTTACCATTTACCCAATTTCAGTGGCTTATGCTAACGACCGTATTTCACCAGAAGAGTCCGTCCCGGCAGCGGGGGTGCTGTTAATGGCGTACAGTGGCGGTGCGGCCGTAGGACCTATTTTAGCCAGTGGTGTGATGCACATAACAGGTACTAGTGGTCTATTCTTATTCTCGGCCGCTACCGCTATGGTGCTGTCATTATTAGAAGCCCGTCGTCGCGGTGCGAAGAAAGTAAGTGTTGATGACCAAGGCGATTATATTCCAGTACCACGTACTTCAGTGGTTATTAACCAACTAGACCCTCGTGCCGAAGAAGAAGTAGATGAGGATCAAGTAGAGATAATAGACGACACTATAACGGAAACTCCTGCTGGCGCATAACCAGTTTAAGTCGGTATTCTTCCGGAGATTTTTGCAGTGCGAGTTCGCCTTGGTAACTAGCTTGTAATTGCTGAGTTTCTAAGCGTCCTAACCAAAAACGTAACGCTGCGGCACGTAACATGGTACCCCAGGCGCTTTCTTCGGTATCGGTGATTTGTCGAACACTGTTATAGCCAGCTTTTAGCCGCTCTACGTTGTCGTCTAACCAGTAGCCATTTACATCGCAGCACCAATCGTTGGCAACTACTGCTAAGTCATATAGCCAAGTGCCTTCGCAAGCGGCGTATAAATCTAAGAAAGCCACCTGATCATTATTAAAGAGTGCATTATCGTGGAATAAATCGCCATGGATCCAGCCCTTTGGCAAAGCTTGCCATAAGGAAAGGTGCTGAGTTTGGTAATTGAGTTCAGTATGTAAAAGCGCTTGCTCTTCTTCGGGTAAATTAGCGGTCAATGTCGGCCCTTCTAATTGCCACCAAGCGAAGCCATATTCATCTACTTTACGCTCCTCAAATGATTCGGCGGCAAGATGAAAACCAGCTAAAGCTTTGCCAATAGTATAACAATGCTCTGCTGTCGGTTGGGCAACGTGCTCACCTGCTAGGCGTGGGCAAAGTACTGTTGGTTTATTTTTAAGCTCTTGCATTAACTGCCCGTGCTTATTGGCAATAGGGGCGGGTACAAGAATTCCTTGTTTATCTAAATGGTCAGCAAAGTTAAGAATGGTTTCAAGCTCAGAACTATTAAGCTCTTCAAAGAGGGTTAGTACAAACTCACCTGTGCTGGTGGTAACGAAATAGTTTGTGTTTTCAACACCAGACTCAATACCACGATAGGAGACGAGCTCTCCACAATCAAATTGATTTAAAAAAGCTTGCAGCTCGGTTTCAGAAACAGAGGTATAAACAGACATAAAATATTTTTACCAGCGGAAGATGACCCACTTAGGGACACGAATATTTGGGTTATCTTTGCGTACAAACTCGCCTTCAACGCCTTCTTCCTGAGCTGGAATTAGGTAGTAGGCAGGTCCTTTTTTAGGAACGACTTTAATTTCACTGATCTCGCCGTTAATGCGAAATTCATAATAGGTGGTGTCTCCATCATTACGGATCGTAATGGTTTCACCATCAAACTCGACGGCTAAAGCTGGTAGTACGGTCATGGCGAAGAAAAGAATACTTGCCAGACGAGTGATACGCTTCATGTTAAACTCCACCC
>CALJVD010000215.1 GCA_937974825.1 uncultured Oceanospirillaceae bacterium
CGTCGTTCATAGAAGCACCTAAAAAAGCAGAGAAGGTAAAGAGTGGGCCAGGCACAGCTTGGGCTGCACCATAACCGGCTAAGAATGTGTCATTGCTTACCCAACCGGTGGGAACCACTTCGGCTTGTAGCAAAGGTAAAACAACGTGACCACCACCAAATACTAATGACCCAGAGCGGTAAAAAGCATCAAACATCGTCAATGCTTGGTTAGAGAACACCGATGCAGCCAGTGGTAATCCAAATAATAAGGCAATAAATACCCCTATCCAAAGTGCCCCCGTACGCTTGCTAATGGAAATGGGCAACGATTCTTGAGTCGAGTTCTGCACCGGTTTAAACGCCATAAGACCAATAAGCCCTGCAAAGACAATCACGCTAATTTGTCCTAAGGATGTTGGAAACAATAGAACAAAACAGGCGGCTGCCGCCATTAAGCTAATGCGTGGGGCGTCTGGGCAGAGCTTAGTTGCCATTCCCCAAACTGCCTGAGCCACCACAGCCACTGCTACAACTTTTAATCCGTGTAAGGCGTCCATGGGCATGGTGTCGCTAAAGTGAGCTAACCCCAAAGCAAAGAGTACTAAGACAATCGCTGAAGGTAAGGTGAAGCCGGTCCATGCCGCCAATGCACCCTTGTAGCCCGCGCGCGTAAAACCAATAGAAACGCCAACTTGGCTGCTGCCTGGGCCGGGTAAAAACTGGCATAAGGCGACTAAGTCGGCGTAGGTTTTTTCACTCATCCACTTTCGTTGAACAACAAACTCATCGCGAAAAAAACCTAGGTGAGCGACAGGGCCCCCGAAAGAGGTTAGGCCAAGCTTAAGAAAGATAACAAAAACGTCCCATGCGGAATGTTTTTCTTGGGTGGGTTGAACAGGTTCCATGATTTAAATCTAAATAGCTATGACTGTTTTTTATCGTAGGCCACAACGAGCTGACGACTTAGCGCTAACGGAATCCCTTCTTTGGTATAAATACGTGCTTCCGTATGGCCGTAACCGTCATGTGCTTGGCGAATTTCAGCTTCATACCAAAGCCAGTCATCGGCATTGATGGGCTGTTCAAGTTGATCTAAAGGCGTAATAAGTTCTAGGTTCCACGACACAGTCGCGCAAGGAGCAAACCCTTTGATCTTTTGAATAATGGTTGGAGGCCATGAGTCAATTAGGGCGACTAAATGAGGGTTAGTTAAATGTCCCGCACCTTCTTTAAAGCGCATCCAACCATGGACGTGGTTATCTTTGCTGTTGGTGAAGGGCATTCCTCCCGATACATAAGCAAAATCAATATGGCGAGTAAATTCTGGAGACATCCCTTTTATGTATGGAATGCGCTTACCTTCGCCTGCTTCTGGGGGAGTAATACGCGGCTCTTCTACTTCAATGTTGGATTCACGCCCCTTCGCAAAACAGGCATTGATAAGAGTCACTATTTCATCATTTTGCGTAGCAATGGCTTGGTAATGACCAATAGAGCGGCCTTGGCGTAAGGTACTAGCACTTAAACTGGCTGGCTGTTCGGTATGTAGAGCGCCACAGAAATTGACACTGAGTGAGCGCAGCGTTTGCTCTAGCTGAAACTTGTTTTGTAAATGCTGTAACAGTAGCGCGGCAGAAAGACCACCAAAGGTTGTATTCCCTTGCGCCCAACCGCTGTCAATGGTGAGAGCGGCTGACTCGTTTGCTTGCTGTAAATACTCATCAAAATTCATAAAATGCTCACTATAATGATTAATACTTTTATTGCTGTGCCTAAGTATGCCAGAGTTAACATTAAATTTTATAAAAACCTTAATGGATGCGGTTTACCCTAACGCCCCTGTTTGCGGCCATTGTTTTATTGTCAAAATCACTGTAAAACGCTGCCATTCGCAGTAGAGGAACATAGCATGTCGTTATCGATACAAGAAAAAGGGCAACGTTTTTTAGACAACCTGCCACATTGTCAGAGATTAGGCTTGTCCGTTGTGGGGGGTGGTGAAAATCAACTCACGATGCGACTGCCTTATGCAGAAAATATAATCGGCAACCCCTTGTCGGGAGCACTGCATGGCGGAGCCTTAACTACGTTAATGGATACCGCTTCAGGAACAGCAGTATTTGCCGTGTTACCCGGTTATGAGTTGTGCCCAACCTTAGACTTGCGCATGGACTACATGAAAGCCGCTGCGGCTGGAGTAGATTTAATCGCCGAGGCGAAAGTAATACGTATCAGTAAAAATGTCGTCTTTACTGAGTGCTTAGTCTATCAAGAGCAAGATCACGACCTAGTCGCTCGTTGTGCGGCCGCATTTATGCGAATTGGCGCAGAATTAACCCCTCCAGAATTTGAGGCGGCCATTGAAAACAATCGACCAATGGAAGTAACACTATGAGTTCAGAAAAGTTTGCAGAATTACTACAACAAGCCCATCAAAGTGGTGACTTTCAGCCGGTAGTCGACAATATTCCCTACGCACAATTCATTGGCTTAAAGTTTCAGCGCTTAGGGCAAGATATTTTATTCCATCTACCTGCTAATCCAGACAACATAGGCAATCCAATACTGCCAGCCATTCATGGTGGCGTAATCGGTGGTTTTATGGAGTTAGCCGCTTCCTTGCAGCTGGTAATGAGCATGGACAGTGTGGCTTTACCTAAAATAGTCGACTTCTCTTTAGACTATTTAAGAGCAGGCCGTTTGAAAGATACCTACGCTGAATGTCAGGTGTGGCGCCAGGGCTCAAGAGTTGCCAACGTTGCCATCACTGCTTGGCAAAGTAAGCGAGAAAGCCCAATAGCCACGGCTCGTGCTCATTTTTTACTGACCAGAGATTAAAACCCCATTTCATAAGAGCCTTTATAAGCAGGGCTTGAATTTGCATAAGCCAGTTGCTTTTTAAAAGAGTTAACGTAGACTTTCTTGGCATTCTGTCGGGGCGCTCCACTTTTTATTAAGTTGTTAGGAGCTGAGATCGTAATTGAGTTACGGATCCCGTTGAACCTGAACTGGTTAGGACCAGCGTAGGAAACAGAAACGGGATTCCCCTAGCTCATCATGGCCGTTCGGCCGTTTTGTGATGAGTTTTTCTGCCTCGCTGCCTACCATTTTTCTTCTTTACTTGGAGTAAAAAGGTATGAGCATTAAACAATTAGATGACCACCTACTAAAACCATTACCCGCCTCACAAAAGGTTTGGGTAACCAGCGGCAATGTGACTGTTGCTCAACGTGAAATATCGCTTACACCCACCTCGTTAGCCGATGGCAGCCAGCAATACAACCCACCTTTACCTGTATACGATACCTCTGGTCCTTATACTGACGATAACAGTGAGATTGATATTACCCAAGGCTTGCAACCATTTCGAAAAGAGTGGATAGAAGCGCGCAATGACACAGAACAGCTAGAGGCGTTTAGCTCAAGTTACACTCGTATACAACAGCAAAACCTAGTGCATGAAGCCTTCCGATTTAAAAACAAACACATGCCGCGCAGAGCCAAAGCCGGCAAAAACGTTAGCCAGCTGTATTATGCCCGCCAAGGGATTATTACCCCTGAAATGGAATACGTCGCTGCCCGTGAAAACCTAGGATTAACACCAGAAGCTATGGCAGCTTCTGTAAAAAGCCAGCACCCAGGGCAAAGTTTCGGCGCTAGCATCCCCAATATAGTCACGCCTGAATTCGTACGCAGTGAAATCGCCCGAGGACGCGCAGTAATTCCGTCTAATATTAACCACCCGGAAGCCGAGCCTATGATTATCGGGCGCAACTTCCGCACCAAAGTGAATGCCAATATTGGTAATTCCGCGGTGACTTCTAGCATTGCGGAAGAAGTAGAGAAAATGGTGTGGTCAGCACGTTGGGGAGCAGACACTCTAATGGATTTATCGACGGGTAAGCATATTCACGAAACTCGTGAGTGGATTATTCGTAACTCGCCAGTGCCGGTGGGAACGGTACCTATTTATCAAGCCCTAGAAAAATGCGGTGGCGTGGCCGAAGACCTTACCTGGGAAATCTACCGCGACACACTAATAGAGCAAGCCGAGCAGGGAGTAGACTACTTCACCATTCATGCCGGTGTGCGCTTACAACATATTCATTTAACCGCCGAGCGTGTCACGGGCATTGTTAGCCGTGGTGGTTCTA
>CALJVD010000216.1 GCA_937974825.1 uncultured Oceanospirillaceae bacterium
ACTCGCTACCTGAGCCGTTCAGAACGTATTGCATAAACGATGTTTGTCACACTGAACAGATTGATGGCTACTGGTCGTTCTGGCCTAGTAACGAGGATATTGGCGACCTTATCGCTCTCAGAGAGAGTCACCCTTACACGTTCTCAAGCCAGTATATGCAATCGCCCGAATCGCTTGAGGGGGGTATATTCAAGTCGGGTGACTTTGCTTTCTACGGCACACCAGAAGAATGCGCCCAAGACTCAAGCCTACTGACGTTACCGCAGTTTGAATACCGCTTCATCACAGTTGATACAGCGCAGAAAACAAAGGCGCGAAACGACTACACGGTGTTTGCTGAGTGGGGTTTCTATGATGGTCGCATATATCGCTTAAGCTACCTGCGCGGCAAGATGGAAGCGCCAGAGCTTAGGCAGCAGTTTGAGTCGTTCTGTCGTGCAGCTTGGGCTAAGAACAGTTTAGAGAATGGCAACCTGCGCTCGATTAACGTAGAAGATAAGTCAAGCGGAACGGGTTTGATTCAAGAGGTATCGAATAAGCTGCCATTGAGGATTACAGCAGTGCAACGTAACACCGACAAGCTAACCCGAGCAATGGACGCTCAGCCGCACCATGCAGCTGGCAAGGTCGTGCTGCCTTATGGTGATGAGCATAACTACGAGTTTATATCTGAAGTTGTGTCGTTCAAAGATGACGACAGCCACAAGCACGATGACCAGACTGACGTTATGATTGACGCCATTGATATTGCTATAATCAAGCCTAATGTACAGCACAGCAAAGCTGGCGTATTACTCCCCAAGAGGTTTAGAAGATGAAACTAACAAAGCTAGCTGCTGCGCTGGCAGTAAACGCTGTAAGCCGGATAAGAGAGTCGCGGCTAATGAATTGGCACTCAGGTTTAGATGGCAAACGTTCGCGCGCGTGGTGTGAATATGGATTTAAGTCCGACCTTTCTTTTTTAGATTATTATGGTGCATACGACCGTGACGGGCTTGGTAATGCCGCTATCGAGCTGCGTGCTGACACCGTGTTTAGCAGCGACCCGTGGATCATCGAAGGTGACGAGCGAGCAGAGAGCGAAAAATACACAGCGACCGAGCTTGAGATTAACCGTTTCGCCAAGCGGGTTAAGCTGTGGCAATCGCTGAAACAGGCTTACGTAATGGCGCTGGTGGGCGGGTGTTCATACCTGATCCTTGAGCTAAAGGACGGTAAGCGATTGAGTGATAAGCCCAGGCTATCAGCTAAAACGCTGGACACTGTAGACCGCATCATTCCTGTATGGCGTAACCAGATTGAAGTTAAAGACCGCACGGCAGACGGTATTGTTACAATGTATCAGTACAAAGAGCCGCAAGAGGACGGCTATCACCCCAAGCATCGTGACGTACACCCTGACCGACTGGTAACAATTGGCTGCCCGCAACTTGGGCGACCAATGCTAAAGGCTGGGTTTAATGCCCTAGTAACAATCGAGAAAGTAATCGGTGGTGCTGGTGAGTCGTTCCTGAAAAACGCAA
>CALJVD010000217.1 GCA_937974825.1 uncultured Oceanospirillaceae bacterium
AGACAGCATCGGCACCGTGTAGAATGGCTTCTTTTGCAATCTCAATATCGCGAGCCGGGCTGAGTAATTCAAGATGATGTTTGGGAAGCATGGTCTGAGTAAGAGCCTATGTAATAAGAACGTCTAAAAATGCGCTAACTTGAATATTCTAACACCTTTGCTACAGCTGCCCAATCTTTGAACAAGGTCACGGATAAATACGGCCAAAGACAACTAAAATAAAGCAGAATAAGAATGGCTCTGCTAAAGTTTTCTCTACAGTGTAAGGTCATCAAGCATAGGATGAATTTATGAAAAACCAGCCCTCTCGCTGCCTTCGGACCAGCTTGGCCAGCATGACACTATTTTTGCTAATGAGCTTCCAAGCGGCAGCTTTGCAAGTTGCAGAGGCCCAAGTTACAGATACACAAATAAAAGCTCAAAAAAGCCCACCAAGTGCCCTTCAAAATAACCTACAGATTCCAAACACCATGGAACAACGCCTCGCTGCCTGTAACCAGTGTCATGGTGAATATGGTTACGGTAATACGACAGACCCTAATATTCCGCGTTTAGCTGAAAAGCCCGCCGGTTACTTATACAAACAATTACTGTCATTTAAAAATGGTGAAGGGCGCAATCAAGCAATGGAGTATGTGGTGCGCCAGCTTAGCCCTGCTTATATGCAGGAAATTGCACAGTACTATGCGGCACAACGCATTCCTTATCAGCAGTATCCTATTCCTGAGTTTGCAGAAGAGGTGCTGGCGCGTGGAGAACTGCTAGCGAAAGAAGGCGACCCTGCGCGTGGTGTTCCCGCTTGTGCGCATTGCCATGGTGGCAAGTTAACGGGCGTAAAGCCGATGATTCCAGGCGTGTTAAACCAACCTTATGATTATATGGTAAGCCAGTTAAAACTGTGGCGTAGCAATAAACGCTCCACCGAAAGTACACAGTGTATGCAAGTGGTGGCTAAACGTATGCGTAAAGGCGATGCCGAAGCCGTTGCCGCATGGCTGGCTATACAACCGCTACCTGAAAACAGAGAACCAATCAGTATGCAAGCGTTACCAGAAGAATTACCCGGTTGGTGCGTGTTAGAAGAAAATGAGGTGAATTTATAATGAAGCAGCTATTAATTGATTCTATTAAAGTCACCGTTGTTAAAACCACTTTATTGACTGTACTTGCTTTGCTTAGCTTGTTCGCCCAAGCCGCTGATTCAAAAGCAGAGCTAATAAAAAAGGGTGAGTACCTAGCCCGCGTAGGCGATTGTGTGTCTTGTCATACAGTGACCGATAAAAAAGCCTTTGCTGGTGGCCACGCCATGCGCACGCCATTTGGAACGCTGTATACGCCCAATATTACCCCAGATAACCAAACCGGTATTGGCCAGTGGACCTTTGAGCATTTTTGGCAAGCGTTGCATCATGGTAAAGGCTATAAAGGCGAGCTGTTATACCCTGCATTTTCTTATACCTCTTACACCAAAGTGACACGAGAAGACGCTTTAGCTATTTATACCTATTTGCAGTCTGTGCCTGCCATCAATCAGAAAAACCGTACGCATAACTTAACCTTCCCATTCAATATTCGTAGCCTGCTGTATGCGTGGCGTTTACTGTACTTTACTCCGGGTGAGTATCAGCCAGACAACAGTCAAACCGACGAATGGAATCGTGGCGCTTACTTAGTAGAAGGCTTAGGCCATTGTAATGAATGCCATACAACACGTAACGCCTTAGGCGCCATGGATCAAAAAAGCCCATTAAACGGTGGTCAAATTCCAGTGCAGGGCTGGTATGCGCCCAATTTAAGCACACAGACAGGTGGCGGCTTAGAAGGGTGGAGCCAAAAAGATGTAGTAGCCTTGTTAAAAACAGGTTTGTCAGAGAAGGGCGGTGCCATTGGCCCTATGGCAGACGTAGTGCGTAATAGCACACAATATATGACAGACACCGATTTAAACGCAGTAGCGGTTTACCTAGCTTCTTTACCTGCACCTGCGGTGAGCTCTAACCAGCCTCTTGTCGAGGCTAGAGACTATGCGTTAGGGCAGGAAATATACACGCAACATTGTGACAGTTGTCATGGCCAGCAAGGACAGGGCGTAAAAGGTATCTACCCAGTGTTGGCAGGCAACCCCACTGTAACAGAACCTACCGGCATCAACGCTATTCGTTCAGTGCTACTAGGCGGTTTTTCTGTCGCCACTAAAGGCAACCCAGAGCCTTACTCCATGCCACCTTTTGCCGCACAGCTAAATAGTAAAGACGTGGCTGCCGTCGTTAATTATATTCGCCAATCATGGGGCAATAACGCCACAGCGGTGCTAGCCACAGAGGTTGCTAAAGCACGCTCGCTGCCACAAGGGTAATACGAATTTAGGTTGGTACATAGTTAGCTGAATAAAAACAAAAGTCGCAAACAGTCTTGTTTGCGACTTTTTTTGTGCGTGATTTTTATAGTGTTTAAAAAACTTAATGGAACTTATTTAAAGATTAGGTATGTTTGCTTGCTTCTAATTATGGTAGCTAAATCTAATGTCTATTTGGAGTGAACTTGAATAATACTTTTTATGCAATGCTGCTAGTATGCAGTTGTTTTTTTAGTTTCTTGCGGTGGTGATCACGACATAAAGAAGCGGGTAGAAGTGGCTTGTTCTGGGACATATAATCTTACAGAGGGCGACTATATTCTATGTGGTATTCTTGATTTAAACACTTATGTAGCGCGTGTTGAGGCGGAAGTAATATCAGGAGAGCAAGAAATCGAGGTTATCACCATTCATAAGGATTATATTTATAATTACGAAAAACTTTTAAATGGTAAGCCTGGTAGCAGTGACTTAAAGTGGTATCCAGGGTTAGGAGTGTCCCCTTTAGTGATAAATGAGCCGTTTGATTCTGGTTGGTTTGGGGTGGAACCTGCTTACGTTATTGTTGAGAATACGAGCGCAGGTGAAATTAACCCAACAAGCAGTGATGTGGTTCGTGTTCGGTTGAAGGTTACTACTGAGATTCTAATGTGAATATTATTCAGAAAATATATTCACTGAAATTACAAAAGGGGCTGGGTTTGAGCTGTCCCATTTGTTGGGTAAGTTAGTAATGAAGCAGCTAAGGCCTGAGTTCGGTAATGTATAGGACTCAGGCCTTTTAGTTTTCCCCGCTGCTTGAAAATATTTACAAGCTTTCTACCGCATCCACTACCGCTTCTACCGTAATGCCAAACTCTTTGAATAAGTCTGCCGCAGGTGCCGATTCACCAAAGGTGTCCATGCCAATAATTTTGCCAGTTAAACCAACAAACTTATGCCAGTAGTCTTTGTGCAGGGCCTCTACTGCAACACGCTTAGTTACTGCGGCTGGTAATACCGATTCAATATAAGCAGCGTCTTGTTTGCAGAAGATTTCTGCACAAGGCATAGATACCACACGTATTTTCTTGTTGCTTAGCTGTTCTGCTGCAGCAGTGGCTAATTCAACTTCAGAACCCGTGGCGATGATGATCACTTCAGGCGTGCCTTCGCAGTCGCGTAGTATGTAGCCACCTTTAGCAATGTTAGCGACTTGCTCAGGGGTGCGTTCTTGGTGCTGTAAGTTCTGACGCGAGAATATTAGTGCACTGGGGCCGTCTGTGCGTTCAATGGCAGACTTCCAAGAGGTGGCACTTTCTACCGTGTCGCACGGGCGCCAAGTATGTAGGTTAGGTGTGTTACGCAGGTTAGCCACTTGCTCAACCGGTTGGTGCGTTGGGCCGTCTTCGCCTAAGCCAATGGAGTCATGGGTATACACAAAAATGCTGCGTTGTTTCATGAGTGCCGCCATGCGTACAGCATTGCGGGCGTATTCCATAAACATTAGGAAGGTTGCGCCGTAAGGAACAAAACCTTTATGTAGGGCAAGGCCATTCATAATGGCGCTCATACCAAATTCACGTACACCGTAGAATAGGTAATTGCCGCTGGCGTCTTGGTCGCTAATGCCTTTAGCGCCATCCCATAAGGTTAGGTTGGAACCAGCTAAGTCTGCCGAGCCACCTAAAAATTCAGGCAATAAAGGGCCAAATGCGTTTAAGGTGTTTTGTGAAGCTTTACGTGAGGCAATGGTTTCGCCTTTTTCTTGGCACTCGTTAATGTAGGCTTGTGCTTGTTCAGCAAAGTTGGCTGGAAGGTCGTTGTTCATACGACGCTTAAATTCAGCAGCAAGTTCTGGGTAGGCTTGTTCGTAGGCGGCAAACTGTTGATCCCATTCTACTTCGGCAGCGGTGCCTTTATCGGCTGCATTCCAACCGGCATAGATGTCTTCTGGGATTTCAAAAGCGGCGTGTGGCCAGCCTAAACGCTCGCGCGTTAACTTGATTTCATCGTCACCTAAAGGTGCACCATGGCTGCTTTCGCTGCCTTCTTTGTTGGGTGAACCAAAACCAATCAGAGTTTTGCAGCAAATAAGGGTCGGCTGGTCTGGGTTAGCACGCGCTGTTTCAATGGCTTGTTTCACTTCTTCAGGGTTGTGGCCATCTACTTTAGGAATAACCTGCCAACCGTAAGATTCGAAACGTTGTACGGTGTTGTCGGTAAACCAACCTTGAACATCGCCATCAATAGAGATGCCGTTATCGTCATAGAAAGCGATTAGTTTGCCTAAGCCTAGTGTACCGGCTAAGGAGCAAGCTTCGTGTGAAATCCCTTCCATTAAGCAGCCATCACCTAAAAATACATAGGTGTGGTGGTCAACGATATTGTGTTCATCGCGGTTGAACTGTGCGGCTAGTACTTTTTCTGCGATTGCCATGCCTACGCCGTTAGCAATACCTTGGCCGAGTGGGCCAGTAGTGGTTTCGATGCCCGGTGCATAACCGTATTCTGGGTGGCCAGCGGTTTTTGAGTGCAGTTGGCGGAAGTTTTTAATATCGTCGATGCTTAATTCGTAGCCTGATAAGTGTAGTAGGCTGTATAGCAGCATAGAGCCGTGACCGTTAGATAGAATAAAACGGTCACGGTTAACCCAGTCAGGGTTTTTAGGGTTGTGCTTGAGGAAATCGTTCCATAAAACTTCGGCAATATCGGCCATGCCCATTGGGGCGCCAGGGTGGCCTGATTTAGCTTTTTGAACAGCATCCATACTAAGTGCGCGTATGGCGTTAGCCAAGTCGGAACGAGAGGTCATGAACAACTCCTGAGTTGAGCAGAAAAAGAATGTGTTAGATGGGTGGGTATTGTCGCTTATAATAACTAAGGCTTCAACGGTTATAGGTTTTGAACAGGAGTTTGCTTGTGCGGGTTTTATACGAAGAAGATGTCGATATTACAGGCTTTGCCAGTATTCGTGAGCGTGTGCTGCTACAAAGTCGTGAGTTTTTTCGCCATCAACCCAGTGATGAAAGCTTTTCTGAATTCGGATCTCTGCTGTATTTAGCCAACGCTTGGTTCATTGCTAGTGGCTCAACTGGTCTACATCATCATGAAGGTGTTGATATCGTCAGTATTATTCCGCGTGGTGAAATGTTACATCGTGGCAGTATTGGCAATGACGAGCGAGTGCAGGTTGGACAGGTGCAAATTCAACGTAGTGGCGAGCAGGGCTTTAGCCATAACGAGATAAACCCGACCGACCAGCCACAACCTTTTATTCAATTGTGGCTACAGCCCGAGAAAATTGCCGAGCAAGCCAGTTTCGATATTGTCGATATCAAGTCCAACGCTATTACGCCTATTTATCAAAGCTTTGATACCCAGTTAAGTATTTTGGAATTCAACCAAGCTCAGCAATGGCAGGCGCAATCAGAGTGCTTAGTTTTTGTGTATGCAGGTACTGGTTTGTTGCAAGAAGGCGAAGAAGTCATTGAATTAAAACGTAGAATGTTAATCAAAGCGCAGCAGCCGCTAATTAGCAGTAATGACGAATTAAAAGCGCTAATAGTTGAAAAATAATGGCATAACTTAACCCACAATACCGCATGGTTTCATGGCAAACTCAGCTTCTATTTAAAAATAACAACAATTTAGGCAAGCACTTATGAAAAATTTTTCCGGAAAAGTAGCCGCTATTACAGGCGCAAGCTCTGGCATGGGGCGTGCTCTGGCGATTCAACTTGCGCAACAAGGCTGTGGCGTGGCGTTAAGTGATGTTGATGAAAAAGGCTTAGCAGAAACGGCCTCTATGCTAGCTACCTATGATGTCAAAGTGACTACTACTGTGCTGGATGTGTCTGACAAAGAAGCTATGTTTGCATGGGCAGATGATACGGCCAAAGAGCATGGCAAAGTTAATATGATTTTTAATAACGCCGGTGTGGCTTTATCAGGAACAGTCCCAGCGCTTTCTTTAGACGATTACGAATGGATTATGGGCATCAACTTTAACGGTGTGTTGTATGGTACTAAAGCCTTTTTACCACACCTTGAAGCGTCGGGTGAGGGACATGTTATTAATACCTCTAGTATTTTTGGGTTGGCTTCACAACCATTAATGAGCGGATATAACGCCAGTAAATTTGCAGTGCGTGGTTTTACTGAATCACTACGTCAGGACTTAGAAATATCAGGCTCTAAAGTAAGCGCCAGTTGCGTGCACCCGGGTGGCATTAAAACCAATATCGCTAGAACTGCGCGTATGGATGCCAGTGTTGAAAAAATAACCGGAGTGTCACAAGAAGTGTCTGTGCGCGAATTTGAAAAGTTGTTTACTACCAGTGCCGAGCAAGCCGCTAAGGCGATCTTGAAAGGCGTGAAAAAGAATAAACGTCGTATTTTAATTGGCTCGGATGCCCGCGTGTTTGAGTTGATAGTGCGTTTGTTCCCATCAGGCTATCAATGGTTGTTTACTAAAGTAATGCAGCTACAAAACAAAAAAGCCGCTGCTAAAACTAAAGATGCGTAGAAGTTGAATGGTCTATAAGGTCTAGGGTCTAGGGTCTGGTGCAATCTACGCTAGGCTCTCGGCTCTCGGCTCTCGGCTCTCGGCTCTCGGCTCTCGGCTCTCGGCTCTCGGCTCCCAGCCCCTAACGCTTCAGTTCATACACGCAAAGGTTAACCGCGGTAGCTAGGTTTAGAGATTCGATCTGCTGACTCCCAGGAATAGTAAAAGCAGTAGCGTTTGCATCGACTAATTCGTTGGTTGGTACTCCGCGGGCTTCGTTGCCAAATGCGTAGCAATCAAAGTCATGGAAAGACTCCGATTTTATTG
>CALJVD010000218.1 GCA_937974825.1 uncultured Oceanospirillaceae bacterium
GGTTCATTAGTGGGTGGCTATTTAGGTGCGCACACATCGATTTTAGCCGGCAATGCCATTATTAAGCGTTTGTTTGAACTCATCACTTTGATTGCCGCTGTAAAGCTGCTTTGGTAAAGCGTGTAGCACTTGCCGCTAACGGGTCTTCTGGCCAAGGGTGTTTTGGATAACGCCCACGCATATCTTTACGTACTTCGGCATAAGTGTTGCGCCAAAAATGAGGTAAATCACTGGTTACCTGCAAGGGACGTCTAGCGGGTGATAACAAATGAATAACCAGTGGCACCTGCCCATTTAATACGCTGGGTTGACCTTCGTAGCCAAACATTTCTTGCAGCTTAACCGCTAACACTGGTGGGTTATGGTTGTAATCAATCTTTATATTTGAACCGCTGGGCACTTTAAAGTGAGTGGGCAGTACAGTATTCAATTTTTGTTGTTGTGACCAATCTAATAGGCTGAGTAAGGCCTCGGAAAGGTTTACTTTTTCTAAGTGCCTAATATGGCGCGCTTCATGTAAAAAGGGCAGTAGCCAATGTTCAAGAGAGTTGAGCAGAGCTGCAGTGCTTATTTCGGGCCACGCTTCCTTATCTGTGTTTAGATGTGTTGCTGCAAATGAAAGGCGAGCACGCATTTGCAGTGCTTCTTCTGTCCAGTTTAGGCAGTCTAATCCATTGTGTTTAATATAGTCCTTCCACGCATCTTGCCATTGTTCGGCGGTTAAGCTGGGTAATGGCTTACTGTCTAATACTAGGTGACCAAGCTGTTTATTTTCTTTGGCGGTAAATTGCCCTGACTCTTGAAAGCCGATAACAGTCTGAGTGGAAAATAGCTGCGGTGCTAACTGCTCTAATGTATTAAGCAGGTGTTCTGAAAGTGCTGTTCCTAAGCGAATCACTGTCTGCTGGCGAATAGAGAAATCTGCACAGGCAATCCAGTCAGCACTTACTAGGTCTGATTGCTGCGATAAGACAGCACCACGCCCATTGGCGAGTAAAAACTGCTCGTTAGTAGAACGTTTCTTGGCAATGAAATCTGGATAGGCAAGGGCTAGCAGCAGAGCCGGAATATCTTCCTCGGCCACTGAGTGCGTATTGGTTACAGTGATGTCTTTCAGTAATAGTAGCAAGCGCTTAGCTAAGGGCTGAATTCGGTTGTGCCACAAGTGCTTATTATTCTTTGCTTGCTGATAGAGTTTAGTAAGGTCATCACTCTGGCGTCTGTTCGCAGGAAACTCTTGCATTAACGCAATGAGCTCGGTGGCGTACTGGCTTGCATTTAAGCTGTGTAATGTCACTAAAGCATGGGCTAAACGAGGTTCAATACCTAGTGTGCTGCAGGTTTTACCATGTGGGCTTAACTGCCGTTTATCAGCACTTAGAAAACCCAACTGAAATAACAAGTCTTGCGCCTTATGAATGGCGGCGGCTGGTGGTGAATTAAGCCAAAAAAGCTCATCGTATGAAGTGCCCCATTGATATAGTTCTAATAACAAGGGGGCTAAATCGGCACTGAGAATTTCAGGCTGAATGAACGCGTCCAGTCTGTCTTGTTGGCTTTCGGGCCAGAGTCGAAAGCACACGCCAGAATGTTGACGAGCCGCACGTCCAGCGCGCTGTTGGCTAGACGCTTGTGAAATAGAGCGGGTTTTTAGCTCACTTAAACCGCTGCTTACATGAAATTCAACACGTCTTTCTAATCCAGAATCTATAACAATGCGAACACCGTCGATGGTTAATGAGCTTTCTGCAATATTGGTCGCTAAGATTACTTTTCGTTGTCCGTTAGCAGGGGCTAAGGCCGCTTTTTGTTCTTTATCAGTTAGCTGACCGTGCAGCGGTAGTACTAAGCATGGCTCTGGTAACGACTGCAGACGTTCCTGCAATTGCTTAATTTCACCCACACCAGGTAAGAACACAAGCATATCGCCGGGGTAGGTGAGTGCTTCATGAATGGTTTTGGTGCAGAGATCAATTAGGCTTTGGTTGTTAGATAAAGCACGATATTGAAGCTCTAATGGAAAGCTGCGCCCCTCACAATGAATTAAAGGAGCATCCAACGTGGTAGTAAGTTTTTGCTCATCTAACGTAGCCGACATCACCAAAATTTTTAAATCATCACGCAATAATTCTTGGCTCTGTAAGGCAAGAGCTAACCCTAAGTCAGCGTGTAAATGACGCTCATGGAACTCATCAAAAATAATTAGCCCAACCCCGTTAAGTTCAGGGTCGGCTTGTAGCATGCGCGTTAAAATCCCTTCGGTCACCACTTCGATACGGGTGCGCTCAGACACTTTACTTTCTAGTCGAATACGATAACCAACCGTTTCACCAACAGATTCCCCCAGACTGTTGGCCATAAAAGTGGCAGCATTACGTGCCGCCATGCGTCTGGGTTCAAGTAAAATTATTTTTTGACCTTGTAGCCAGGCTTCGTTAAGCAAGGCTAAAGGAACGACTGTTGTTTTACCTGCCCCTGGTTGTGCACTTAATAGGACACAAGTGTGCGACGCTAACGTACTTAAAAGCTCGGGTAAAACAGCGGTAATGGGTAATGCGGTAGGCATAAAGCAATCAATGTATTATGGTAGATAGTCTATATTAACACAGTAGCGTTAATGACTAGGTTAACCTGATATAGGAGACTAGCATGGCAGGTGAGCAAGTCGTAGATTTCACTAAAGCGGTAGAAAAGCACCGTCATAAGCGTATGAATGATGAAAAAGACGCTAAGTTTGACGAAATGCGCGCACGTTTTGAAAGTGTATTTCCTACCAAAGCGACGCCAGTGAAAGACTATTTGAAAAAGAAAAGAGCCAAAAAAGCGGGTAAATGATGATAGCAGAGCATGAACGTCCGTATTTAGAACGTTGTATCGAGTTAGCTAAAGAGGCGTTAGACGCTGGTGACCAACCCTTTGGGTCTGTTTTAGTCAGTGCTGAAGGTACAATCTTAGCGGAAGATCGTAACCGCATTGCCGATGGAGATAACACCCAACATCCAGAGTTTGCACTTGCTCGTTGGGCGGCAAACAATCTTTCAGAACATGACCGTCAACATGCCACAGTGTATACCTCAGGAGAACACTGCCCTATGTGCGCTGCTGCCCATGC
>CALJVD010000219.1 GCA_937974825.1 uncultured Oceanospirillaceae bacterium
TCACGGGGTAACTTTCGATGATCTGAAAAAGATGGCGAGCGGAGGTTGACAGTCTTTAAGCAGCTGGTATTATTCGGCGTAACACACCCGCCATGCCTATGGTGCCGGCATCAGTGTCGGTACAACGCACAAATCGAGCGGGTTTTTGCCACCATAGCTCAGCTGTGGCAGAGCGTCTCACTTGTAATGAGAATGTCGCGGGTTCGATTCCTGCTGGTGGCTCCAAATTATCGGGTCTATAGCTTATTGGTTAAAAGCTGAGTGCTCATAACACTTAGAATTGGGTTCGATTCCCTTTAGACCCACCAAATTACAGAGGTTACATCATGGAAAAGTTTATCGGAACAAAAGTGGTAAACGCTAAACCATTGACTCGTCAAGAGTATAACGACCTTCGTAACTGGACTCTTCCTGAAGATGAGAACGGTACAGACGAAGGCTACCTTGTCGAGTATGTTGATGGTGGGCAAGCTAATCACCCTGACTTCAACGGCTACATAAGCTGGAGTCCTAAAGCTGTTTTCGAGAATGCCTATCAAGCACAACCTGCCATTGTTGAACATTCGGCAGATGATATTGTAACTGAGGGTATGATTCAGGCTCGTGGTTTGAATGCTCGTCGTGTTTCTCTTGATGAGCTGCACGACAGTATTAAGAGTGTCGAAATTATTCGTCACCGTATTGAATCTGGTAGTGTACTGCGCTTTGCAATCCTAACTATGGACAACGGCTTCACTGTAACTGGTCGCCCTAGTATTTCGGTTTCTCCAGAAAACGATAACGATGAGGTAGGCGTGAAGATTGCAATTCAAAATGCAGTATTTGAACTGTGGCCTTACGTTGGGTTCCGTGCGATAGAAAACAAGTTGCACAGCAACTAAAAATAGATATAATGGAGCCTCATCTCCTGCTGCTAGTCACAGTTAAAAATGACTAAGCCGCTATTGGTACCCTCCCCTTGCCGTAGCGGCTTTTTAATGCTTGACAAGTGCCACTCAGTAGCACATAATGCACACATAGCAAGTCAAAACGACGATGCACAGACCAGAGGAAACTCAAAATGTTA
>CALJVD010000220.1 GCA_937974825.1 uncultured Oceanospirillaceae bacterium
TAACACCAAAGTTGTATACAATTCTATTGAAATACCATTAAAAACACGTATAGTTCGTTCTAAATGCTTACATTGTAGACAAAGCGTATGAGCGAAGTTCAAACCTTAGCAGATAAGGTATTCCAGGAAATGACCACTGCCATTGTGCGTGGTGAAATAAAACCGGGTACTAAGCTTTCCGAGCAAGCCCTAGTAGAACGCTACGGCGGCAGTCGAGCTCCCATCCGTGAAGCCATTCAAAAATTAGAAGCAAGAAGCCTTGTTGTGCGTGTACCTAATGCCGGTGCGCGCGTTATTTCACTGTCGTTGGCCGAGCTTAAAGATATCTACGAAGTGCGCCTAGAGCTTGAAAGCATGGCTTGTCGTTTAGCGGCAGAGCGCATGACCGATGAAGAAATAGCGCAATTGTATACATTGTTGCTAGAGCACAAAAAAAACATCAAAGCCGATTCCGGCCTAAGTTACTACCAAAAAGCCGGTGACTTAGATTTTCACTACCGAATTATTCAAGGTTCTAAAAACGCACGCTTACAGCAAATGCTCGGTGGCGAACTGTATCATTTAGTGCGTATGTATCGGTATCAAACCAGCACCAATAAAGCTCGTCCAGAGCAAGCCTACACAGAACATTACCGCATAGTAGAAGCCATTGAAGCGCGTGATAGCGAACTGGCAGAACTGTTAATGCGCCGTCATATTCAGAAATCAATCAACAATTTAGAAAAACAACTTGGCAATGCGCCCAGCGCCTAGCGCCAAGCCCTTAGCGAACAGAGGATACAACATGACTCCAGGACAAAAATTCCGTAAGGCATTAGAAAACAATAAGCCATTGCAAATTGTCGGCACCATTAATGCCTACAGTGCCATGATGGCTGAACGTATTGGTCACCAAGCCATTTATTTATCGGGTGGTGGTGTTGCTAACGCCTCTTATGGTTTACCTGACTTAGGTATGACTTCTTTAAATGATGTAGTAGAAGACGTGCGTCGTATTACTTCGGCTTCTAGCTTACCGTTATTGGTTGATATCGATACCGGTTGGGGTGGGGCATTTAATATTGCCCGTACCATTCAGCAAATGGAAAAAGCCGGTGCGGCAGCTGTTCACTTAGAAGACCAAGTATCACAAAAACGTTGTGGTCACCGTCCTAATAAAGAAATTGTTAGCACGGAAGAAATGGTTGACCGCATTAAGGCTGCTGTTGATGCTAGAAAAGACGAAAGCTTTTTTATAATGGCTCGTACCGATGCTTTTGCTCAAGAAGGCTTAGAGGCGGCTGTTGAACGTGCTAAAGCCTATGTTGCGGCAGGTGCAGACGGTATCTTTGCCGAAGCAGTTAAAACAGAAGAGCATTATCGTGCTTTCTCAGAAGCTTTAGATGTACCAATCTTGGCTAATATTACCGAATTCGGTCAAACTGAATTATGGAATAAAGAGCAACTAGGAGAGTGGGGCGCTGCGATGGTTCTGTACCCACTTAGTGCTTTCCGTGCCATGAACAAAGCCGCTGAAACGGTTTACCAGAGTATTCTCGAAGAAGGTGACCAGCGTAAAGTCGTCGACATTATGCAAACACGTATGGAACTGTACGATTACCTTAACTACCATACCTTTGAACAAAAACTGGATGCGCTTTTTAGTGAGAAGAAGGGCAAATAAAGCTTGGAGCTTGGAG
>CALJVD010000221.1 GCA_937974825.1 uncultured Oceanospirillaceae bacterium
GCGGTTAGGTGGTCACCACGATGCGTTGCGTAAGAGTTAAAGTCTTCCTCTGGCAAGCCCATTTTGGCAAGGTATTCACCCGCGGCTGAGTCAGCCATAATCGCGTTAGACGGCGAGATATGGTCGGTCGTGATGTTGTCGGGGAATATAGCCAAAGGACGCATATCTTTCATGGTGCGTTCTGCAGCCAGTGCGCCTTCCCAGTAGGGAGGACGACGAATATAAGTACTCATTGGACGCCAATCGTATAATGGGCTGTCGGCGCGCTCTGCTTCGCCGGTGTCAAACATCGGAATGTAGACTTCGCGGAACTGTTCCGGGTTAACAAAGCCCTTAACAATGGCTTCTACTTCTGCGTCTGTTGGCCAGATGTCTTTTAAGCGAATTTCTTTGCCATCCACCACGCCCAATACGTCTTTTTCGATATCAAAACGAATGGTACCGGCAATCGCCCAAGCAACGACTAACGCAGGCGAGGCTAAAAACGCTTGTTTTACGTGTGGGTGAATACGACCGTCAAAGTTACGGTTGCCTGAAAGCACCGCTGTGGTGTGAATGCCACGCTCTAAAATTTCTTTTTCAATCACAGGGTCAAGCGCACCGCTCATGCCGTTACAGGTGGTACAGGCAAAGCCCACAATACCAAAGCCTAGCTTTTCCATTTCTGCTAGCAAACCTGATTCTTGCAAATACATTTCAGCTACTTTAGAACCCGGCGCAAACGAGGTTTTTACCCAAGGCTTGCGAACTAAGCCTAACTCATTGGCTTTTTTGGCCACTAAGCCTGCTGCCACAACGTTGTTAGGGTTAGAAGTATTGGTACAAGAAGTAATAGCGGCTAATAACACTGCGCCTTCAGGAATAAGACCTTGGGCTTCTTGTTCTAACGCTTCAGCTAAACCACCGCTGATGCCTTCAGAGGCAAGATCGGTTGTGGATACTCGTGCGTGTGGTGTTGAAGGACCTGCCATGGTG
The DNA here is from genome assembly GCA_937974825.1 of uncultured Oceanospirillaceae bacterium. Classification (GTDB taxonomy): domain Bacteria; phylum Pseudomonadota; class Gammaproteobacteria; order Pseudomonadales; family Oceanobacteraceae; genus Venatoribacter. Next base: position 976 of record CALJVD010000221.1, read on the forward strand.
CGAACCACAGAAGACAAATCAAATTCCAGAACACGTTCGTATTCAGCGGTTTCTAAGGCGTCTGCCCATAGGCCAGTTTCTTTGGCGTATTGTTCTACTAGGGCAACATGCTCTGGTTCACGACCGGTTAGGTTTAAGTACTCGATGGTTTGTTCGTCAATGTAGAACATACCCGCTGTGGCACCGTATTCTGGTGTCATGTTGGAAATTGTAGCGCGGTCACCGATGGTTAGGCTGCGTGCGCCTTCGCCAAAGAATTCTAAATAAGCACCTACGACTTTTTCTCTGCGTAAAAACTCGGTTAAAGACAATACAATGTCGGTTGCGGTAATGCCGGGCTGGCGTTTACCCGTTAGTTTTACACCGACAATGTCTGGGTGGCGCATCATGGTGGGCATACCTAACATAACGGCTTCCGCTTCTAAACCGCCAACACCAATAGAGATAACGCCTAGGGAGTCTGTATGTGGGGTGTGCGAGTCGGTACCGACACAGGTATCAGGGAAGGCAACGCCGTCTTGAACTTGTACCACACGCGCCATTTTCTCAAGGTTTATTTGGTGCATGATGCCGTTACCGGCAGGAATAACGTCGATGTTATCGAATGCGGTTTTGGTCCAGTTGATAAAGTGGAAGCGGTCTTCGTTACGACGTTCCTCTACTTCACGGTTCTTTTTGAAGGCATCTTCGTCAAAACCACCAAATTCAACGGCTAAGGAGTGGTCAACAATCAGCTGGGTTTGTACCACTGGGTTTACCTTGGCTGGGTCACCGCCTTTTTCGGCAATGGCATCACGTAGGCCGGCAAGGTCAACCAGAGCGGTTTGCCCTAAAATATCGTGGCAGACGACACGTGCTGGGTACCAAGGAAAGTCTAAATCGCTCTTTCGTTCAATAAACTGGCTTAACGCAGCGTTTAACTCTTCTGGCTTGCAGCGGCGCACTAGCTGTTCTGCTAACACGCGTGAAGAGTATGGCAGGGTTTCGTAACTGCCTGGTTTAATGGCGTTAACGGCGGCACGAGTATCGAAGTAGTCGAGGTTGGTACCGGGTAGTTTCTTTCTAAATTCTGTATTCATAGTTTTTCTTTAGTCGTTAGTCTGGGGCCGAGAGTC
>CALJVD010000222.1 GCA_937974825.1 uncultured Oceanospirillaceae bacterium
TTTAAACGTGCCATCGTTCCTAAAGCCAATGCACCACGCAATAAAATAGAAGGCATGCAAGTAATTGCCGTTGATAGCCTACAACAGGCATTAGAGCAGTTTTAAGACAGCCGCAAATACCCATTAATTGCAGTGATTACCTCTATGGAACCTATTGTTTACATTATCTATAGCAGTAAGTTGTCTAAATTAGAGGCATAATAACGGGCTTGTTTTATTAGAGAGTGTTAATGAGTCAATCTTTCATCAGTCGTCATTTGTTTAACCCAGAAAAGATACGTAGGAACAGATCCTTACGCTTTCTGGGCGACACCATCAATGCGCCTAATCTTTGGTATAAGAATCGCCATTTTGTTGCACGCGCATTTGCGATTGGATTATTCATTGCCATGATCCCTATGCCCATGCAAATGCTAGCGGCAGCGCTATTAGCTATTCCACTACAAGCTAATTTGCCAATTTCTGTTGGCTTAGTCTGGATCACTAACCCAATTACAACACCGCCAGTGCTATACGCCAACTATAAATTAGGGGCTTGGATGCTAAACACACCATCGGTACAGATGCCCGATGAAATTACTTTTGCTTGGGTAGTCGAAATTACCACCAGCCATTGGCAACCTTTGTTCTTAGGCTCATTTGTGATGGGGATAATACTGGCTGCCATTGGGTATTTTGGCGTTAAGTACTATTGGATTTGGAAGACAAATAGAAATTGGAAAAGACGCTTAAAAGCGCGCAATGCTCTTTCTAGAAAATAACACTACTGCAGAATAAACTCTGCAGTAGTAATGAGTGCTTAGCCTTTGTAAGCAGCACCATGATACGCAGGGCTTAATTCAACCACTGCATCAATAAATGCTTTAGCATGCTCAGGATCAACAAACTGCTGAATACCATGCCCAAGGTTAAAGACATGCCCAGTACCTTCACCGTAACTGTCTAAAATACGCTTAACCTCTTGACGAATAGCCGCCGGCGAACCGTATAACACCGTTGGGTCCATATTGCCCTGTAGTGCCACCTTGTTACCGACACGCGCCTTGGCAACACCCATATCGCAAGTCCAGTCTATGCCTAATGCATCTGCGCCAGTATCAGCCATGCTTTCTAGCCATAGTCCGCCGCCTTTAGTAAACAGAATGACTGGTACTTTACGACCGTCGTATTCACGAATCAGGCCATCAACAATTTTCTTCATGTATTTCAATGAAAACTCTTGGTATGCCGCATCACTTAATGCGCCACCCCAGCTATCAAAGATTTGTACTGCTTGAGCACCGGCTTTGATTTGCTCGTTTAAATAGTCGATAACTGAATCAGCAAGGATATCTAACAGACCGTGCATAACTTCTGGTTGGCTGTACATCAAGCCTTTAACGTGACGGAAGTCTTTAGAAGAACCGCCTTCAACCATATAAGTAGCCAGTGTCCATGGGCTGCCTGAAAAACCAATTAAAGGCACACGACCATTCAACTCACGACGAATGGTTTTCACAGCGTTTAGAACGTAGTCTAAATCGGAGACAGTGTTAGTTACTTTAATGCTGTCTAAGTCTGCCTGTGAACGAATGGTCTTTTTAAACTTAGGCCCTTCACCCGTTTCAAAGTACAGACCTAAACCCATAGCATCAGGGATAGTTAAAATATCTGAAAATAAAAT
>CALJVD010000223.1 GCA_937974825.1 uncultured Oceanospirillaceae bacterium
ACCTTTCTGAACGTATCCAGTCATTGTTCAACCTCTAATAAAATGATTAGTAAGTACCTAAAAGGCACCGTATTCGTTAAATAAAGAGGCCATAGTATACAATATCTACGGCCTGCGGGCTATAAGTATGCCTACTATTAAGATTTCGCAGGCACTGCTCATGTCATTATTATGGAACCAGTGGTATCCAAGTACCATCGATAAAGCGTGCTATCCACATCCCTCTTTCGTTACGGATGCTACCGTAAACTACGCCACGGAAAGTCAGGCTTAAAACAGCCTCCTTATCGAAAGCGTCATCGATAGTTGGGCCTTTAAATGGTTCATTGGCAGTGACACAGATTTGCTGACCACCATTACTAGCGGTTACGTACTTATGCGGCAAAGGACTATAACTTTGGTTAAGACCTACCATCAACTCTGCATCGACTTTGCTTTCAGCTAAAGTCACACCGTTTTTATAAACACTAAAGCTACCCATGCGTTTAAAGCTTGAATCCGTATTGTAGTTAAATATTAAGCGGTCTAAATTATTGCCTGTGCCTACGAATATTTTGTCTTCAGTTAAATTACTGTAGTTATGCGATAGCGCTGCAGTAACATTATAACGGTCTTCTTTAGGTGCACTAATCAACACGTCCAGCAAGGTGCGCGGCTGCTTCTCAAGCATTACTTCGGTGGTTACTCGTAACGTATCTAGCCCTAGAACAGCCGCACTAACAAGTTCAGCAGACTCTGTTATTGGTACTGGTTGTGCTGTCTCTGAAAGTTTATCTAGCTCAAAACAACCGTTCTTTTCTGTAGCTGGCCACTTCGCAAAGTATTCACCCTTGCCAGGTAAGTCTATGTATGAAAACGCGCCTGCCTTCCAAAAGGTATTTATGCTTTTTTGCACATCACGCTTGCCATTAAAAATTTGAGCCGGGGAACATGCGCCGTCAACGCCCCACTCACCATTTTTCTTAGACAGAGGGCAAACTGCCATTTTATGAGTAGTAATGGCGTCATTATTGCCCACGGTATACTGCCCAGCAGCATTTTGATTGCGCACTACATCTGGGTAGAAACGGTAGCGGAATGATTGCGCAGAATCATCGTTGATATAAAAATCGAAATACTTAACGGTTTGATTGCGAATCAGCTCTTCGCCTAACTTGTAGCTAACTAGCTCCGGAATATCTTCGTCGGCGTTTGCGCTTTGTTCGGTAAAGAAACCATTAATCTTGCCAAACTTTTCAGCACGGTTGTAGTAGGTATCAGCGGTTGAGCTTTTAGCTGCGATAAACACAGATGAAGCTTCTTTATCATCTTTATCTGTACCACCAATATGGTCAGAAATACGGCTGCTTAATCTAAGCGTATCAATATTAAAATGCTGCTCAGAACTAATGCCTGTAGGGTCGCTGACCCCTCTATATAAAAGACTAAAATTACCAGTCCATTCTTGGTCATTCTTAACTGTGTCATTAAACGAGAAACTCGCCCAGTTATACTCATAACCAATAGGTTCTATAGTGCTATCAAGAACCTGACTGGTTTCTTCGCTATAAAACAAACGTACTCTGGATTTACTAGTGGCTGAGTCGTTTAGCTTAAACAACAAATTATTAATTTTAAGCTCACCGGTCATCTCAATATCAACGGCCTGTTTATTGCTGGTAACGTTTTTCATGCTTAAAGTAACTTGCTTACCCCTTTTATCTGTAAGCGTTAAAACATTACCGCTGTAATTACAATCTGACCACAAATTGGCATCCCAAGAGCTAGAGTTTGAACAGGCAGAGCCATAATAGCTGTCGATATAAATGCTCTCGGCACTTTTCAATGATTTTAATACTTCGTTAAAATTATCTTTATTACTTTTAAAGAATTCTTTTTGTTCTTTTAAATAAGTGTTTATTAAACCGTCGTAGGTGTCACCGAAGAAGTATTTGGATTGGTCTTTCAGCTCATCTATAAAAAGCTTAGTGCGTTCTACACCTAACTGATAGTTGCTGTAAGCTTCTGAACCGAATAGATCCTTTATAGAAGCTGGAGCTTCTGAGGTCATATTACTTTTTGTAAATGTTTCAATATCCGCTTGCAATCCAGAAACAACGGATGCTACTACCTGCTTCACACCAGCATTGTGAACAGTCAACTTTGTTAAGTTGTCTATAGCTGCTTGGTAGAGGGTCTCTAAAGTAAGGAACGCCGGCTGACCATTCTCTAAGAGCTGACCTTTCTCTAAGAACTGCGCTTGATTGGCTATAAACTCCGCAGTAGCTTTTTGAGTAAACTCAGGATTTTCTTCTTGTAAACGCGCCCAAGCAGCCAGTAGTGCACCGTAACGAACACTGTTTTTGGCTTCGAGTTCATTACCAACATTTAACGAGTTGATTCTGGTTAAGTCAGCAGGAAAGGTGGTTTGGATGTTAGAGATACCAAACAGCTTAGAAACTTGAGAAATTGCCTGCTCAACTGAATAAGGTGAATAGTAACCAGTTTCTTGCCAAAGAGGAGTTTGCGTGCTTGGGTTTTCGCTGTCATAGGGAGTATTAGGATCAGGGTCTGGCTGCTCTGCATAAGCATACTCAAAGGCCAAGGCCGCTGCTAAGTGCGTTAATGGCGTTACTACTACGCGCTCGTCTTTTCTTAAATCCCAAACTACGCTTTGCCATTGGTAAGTTGGGTTAAACTCATCACCAAACTTCTTACCGCCCTTACAACCAGCAACCCACTGGCAACGACTTTTGGAAGCCGCTTGGTTAATATCTGCGTTGGCAGGCAAAGTTACTAATTCAAACAGCTGCAGTTTTCCTGGTAGAACACTAACGATAGCAGTGCCATTATCTTGTGTGTAGAAGCGTTGGAAGTTCAACACGCCTTCATTAGATTCATCAAGAA
>CALJVD010000224.1 GCA_937974825.1 uncultured Oceanospirillaceae bacterium
TGCATCTGCCCACAGGCAATTCGCCACGCATAATAGCCCTTACGGCCTTCTGGATAGCTCGCACGCGGCATCTTCCAGCGTTCTAGATGCTGAGCCCTACAAGCAATCTGCATGAGATCACTGGGGTTTTCTTCCAATTTAAACAGCCAATTCGTCATATGCTGACTGTAAACATATTCTTTCGGCTGTAACTCACCATTTAGTGTGTCTTGGTTAGGATCAGCAAGATTAGCTTGGTCGATCGCCTGCAAGGTTTGATTTAGACGGCTATTATTCAAAATTCACCTCTACTAGAGTCTATTTCTGCTCAAAACAATCCTGTAATAAAACTTTAAGCTTATTCGTTCCTAGTTCATTCATTAACGCGATATTACGCTCTGGAATATCGTCTACGTTTGGATAATCAGCAATCACCCGCTCCAGGCTGTCTTCACGCAACAAATGTAATACCGGATACGGTGAGCGATTAGTGTAATTTTCAGCATCTTCCGGCTCAGTGCCACCAAACTGATAATCGGGATGGAAACTTGCTATCTGATACACACCTTCAAGCTCCATTTGAACCAACAAGCGATCCGCTAAATATAAGAAGTCGTTATAGTCGTAAAAATCCTGCAATACCTGTGGGTGTATCAATAATGTGGTTTCAATATCAGGTTGTTGCGTTAAACGTTCTAACTCATCATGCAGTACCAAAAGTAAAGCTTCTTGGTTATCTGCTTCAGTAGTAACAAAGCGAACACGCTCTTTAACTAGCTCTCGCTTAGCAAATGGACATAGGTTCATACCAACCACCATGGTTTCAACCCAATGGCGTACTGCAGCAATAATTTGTTCGTCTTTCATTCAATTTCCGATAATTTTATTGAGGTATCATTATAGTCTTCAGCAAGCAGATATAAAAAAGCAGCGCATAGGTATTCATCGCCCACGCACTGCTTATTTTGTAACGAACTAAGTCGCTTAGCTTTTAACGACTAGGGTTCCTGCAATGATATCATGAAGACCTTGTTTCTTTTTCGTAAAACCTGCCATTAAGAATCCAATGCACAAAATAAACGCTGATAATATCTTTGACCAATAACGGCCGTTGGCACGTCCAAAGCTAATACGCTCTCCATTTTCATCCATTACTTTCAAGCCAAGCAGTTTTTTACCAATAGAAGCCTGCCATTTAGATGACTCTGGAATAGTGAACCATAACCATTGAATAATAACTCCTAACGCGGAACCTAATGCCTCCCCTGCTAGCTCTATTTCGTCGAGTGTTGACGTTTCCGCCATTGAAAAACCCAGCGTAAAAGCTAACGGTAATACTATAAAAATACTGACTACCTGACACAGAATAGTATCGATAATTAAGGCTAAAAAACGCATCCAAAACCCAGCATAGTTGACCGGGACAGATACCAAAGAGGATAAATCCGTTTGGGTGTATAAGGGTTGTTCTATTGGTGAACCACAATTCACGCAAAACTTTGCTGATTGATTATTATTGTGTCCGCATTTAGGGCAATACATAGTGCTTCCTTATAATTTAGTTATGTTAAAGATTTTGCCCTAGCTTTGCACGTCTCACAAGCGCCCCACTCTATATTTTGCCCGTTTGAATTAAATGGTCAGCACTGTTAAAGTTCTTACTGCAGGCGGAAACCGTGGCACTGCATGATGAAATACTCATTTCATTTCTTATTATCAACCGGGGCGGTCCGGCTCTTAGTATTTGTATAGGGCTAACAGAGTCCTGTGGAGTTTCAGTTGATAACCCTAAGCCCATTAATGCGACGTATTGTCTACGTTACTATTTTTGAATTTATCGGCATTATTGTTTCTACTTTTATATTAATGGCTATCAACCAAGGAGATGCTAAAGAATCGCTGCCTGTAGCGATAATGGTGTCTACCGCGGCCGTTATATGGAACTTTATTTACAACACAGGCTTTGAAGCCTGGGAATACAAAAAGAAGATTGTCGATCGTACTTTTAAGATACGCAGCATTCACGCCATAGGCTTTGAAGCAGGCTTGTTTGCGGTGTGCTTACCGCTGTACATGCTCTGGTATGACGCAGGCATTTGGCTTGCACTCACCATGGAGTTTTCTATTTTGCTGTTCTTTTTAGTCTATACCTTTGTATTTACACTACTCTTTGATCAAGTATTTACCCGACACACATACGAAGTCAGCTAACAGCAAGCAAGTCATATCGGTCATACCAAATTAAATACAACCATAAAAATTGAGGGAAGATAAATGAAAATTGTCGTCTTAGAATCGCTAGGAGTTAGCGAAGAAAAGCTTAACGCTATTACCAAGCCTTTAATAGATAATGGCCACGAACTGGTGTTATACGATGATGGAAAACTAGACGATGACACGCTTAAAACAAGAATCAAAGATGCAGACATTATTGTTATCGCCAACACCCCCTTGCGCGGTGAAGTGATCGATACAGCAGAAAACCTAAAGTATATCTCTGTTGCCTTCACTGGTTACAACCATATCGATTTAGACAAGTGCAAAGAGAAAGGCATTAAAGTATCCAACGCTGCCGGTTACAGCACCCATTCGGTTGCTGAAATCACCTTTGGATTAATCATTTCGCTATTACGCAACATGGTACCTTTAGAATCTATCGTCAGAAAAGGCGGCACAAAAGATGGCTACAGACAGATTGATTTAAACGGTAAAACCTTGGGTGTTTTAGGGACAGGAGCCATTGGTGGTGCAGTCGCACAACTTGGTTTAGCTTTTGGCTGTAAGGTTATTGCCTATAACAGAAGTGAAAAACCCGACCTAATAAGTAAAGGCGTAGAATACAAGTCGTTAGATGAGGTCTTAAAGATGAGTGACATTGTTACCATTCACACCCCGCTAACGAATGAAACCAAGCACTTAATTGATAAAGAAAAGCTAGCTTTGATGAAACCCAGCGCGTTCTTAATCAATACTGCTGTAGGCCCCATTGTAGATAACGATGCTTTAGCAGAAGCTCTGCACAATGGAGTCATCGCCGGCGCTGGTTTAGACAGAGTAGATATGGAACCGCCCGTTCCTGCCGACTACCCTATTCTAGACGCCCCCAATGTTGTTCTACTTCCGCATATTGGCTATGCAACAGAAGAAGCCATGGTTAGAAGAGCCGATATTACTTTCAATAATATTGTGAAGTGGGAAAAAGGCGAACAAGAGAATATTGTTCTTTAAAGAAGTGAAGA
>CALJVD010000225.1 GCA_937974825.1 uncultured Oceanospirillaceae bacterium
TTGTCGAGTAATACGACTTGCTGGTTAGATTTACCTAACGCACTGACTAGGTAGCTGTCACCGGCCTTATAGCTGAGTTTTTCAGCATCAATTTCATGCCCTTTAGCGGCTCTGATCCAACCTTTATCAGATAGAACAACTGTAATTGGTTCGGTGGAAATAAGATCGGCTTCGTTAAAGGCTTTTGCTTCAGTACGTGCGACCACTGGTGAGCGGCGATCGTCACCAAATTTGTCAGCATCGGCCATGATTTCTTTCTTAATAAGTGTTTTTAAACGACGCTCTGAACCCAGCGTTTTTTCGAGTTGATCACGTTCTTTTTCCAAGTCATCTTGCTCGCCACGGATCTTCATTTCTTCCAATTTGGCTAAATGACGAAGTTTTAACTCTAAGATGGATTCGGCTTGAAGGTCGCTTAACCCAAAGCGTTGCATTAGTACAGGCTTAGGCTCGTCTTCTTGACGAATGATTTCAATCACTTCATCAATGTTTAAAAAGGCAACCAATAAACCTTCTAAAATGTGTAAGCGCGCTAAGACCTTGTCGAGACGATACTGCAAACGACGACGCACGGTTTCAGTACGGTAGGTTAGCCATTCTTCTAGCATGCCCTTCAGGTTTTTTACCTGTGGGCGACCGTCTAGACCAATAACGTTCATATTGACGCGATAGTTTTTTTCTAGGTCGGTGGTCGCAAACAAATGCGCCATTAAACCTTCAAAATCGATTCGATTCGATCTAGGGATAATCACTAAGCGTGTTGGGTTTTCGTGGTCTGACTCGTCACGTAAGTCGGTAACCAGTGGCAGTTTCTTAGCCTGCATTTGTGCGGCAATTTGTTCTAAAACTTTCGCACCAGAGGTTTGGTGAGGTAGGGCGGTAATAATAATTTCACCGTCTTCTATCTCGTAGATGGCGCGCATTTTTATGCTGCCACGGCCTTCACGATAAATCTTTTGTAGGTCGGCGCGCGGTGTAATGATTTCTGCTTCGGTTGGGAAGTCAGGGGCCAGTACATGCTCGCATAGATCATCGATGGTGGCCTTAGGTTCATCCAATAAGCGTACACAAGCACTGGCTACTTCACGTAGGTTGTGCGGTGGAATATCGGTGGCCATACCGACTGCAATACCAGTGGTACCGTTTAATAAAATATTGGGCAGGCGCGCTGGAAGGGTTACCGGTTCGCTCATGGTGCCATCGAAGTTCGGCTGCCATTCAACCGTGCCTTGGCCGAGCTCGCTTAATAGTGTTTCGGCATAGCCAGCTAAGCGAGACTCGGTATAACGCATGGCAGCAAACGATTTAGGATCGTCCGGTGCCCCCCAGTTACCTTGACCGTCCACCAATGGGTAGCGGTAAGAGAAGGGTTGCGCCATAAGTACCATGGCTTCATAACAGGCAATATCACCGTGAGGATGATATTTACCCAACACGTCACCGACGGTACGGGCAGATTTTTTGTGTTTGGCTGGGTGCTTTAACCCTAGCTCACTCATGGCGTAAACAATACGACGTTGTACGGGTTTTAAGCCGTCACCTACGTGCGGTAGGGCACGGTCTAAAATTACATACATAGAGTAATTTAGGTAGGCGCTTTCCGTATACTGTTTAAGAGACTGGCGTTCAGTGCCGTCTTCTGTATAGGTAATAATATCGGTCATGAAGGTTAACTATTTAAGTTTCCAAGCGGTTAATGTATCAAGCATGCGGTTGGCAAAGGCCCATTCGTTGTCGTACCAAGCCATCACTTTTACTAAGTTACCTTGCACCTTGGTTTGGTTTAGGTCGGCAACACAGGATACTGGGTAGCCATTGAAATCGCATGACACTAAAGGTTGTTCATTGCATTCCATAACACCTTTAGGGAATTTTTTTGCACCAGCGATTAAGGCTTTGTTAACGGCTTCAACGCTGGTGGCTTTTTTAGTGGTAAAGCTTAGGTCAACTAAAGAGACGTTTAAGGTGGGAACCCTAACCGACATACCGTCGAGCTTGCCACTGAGTTCAGGAATCACTAAGCCAATGGCTTTGGCTGCGCCTGTACTGGTTGGGATAATTGAATGCGCTGCCGCGCGTGCACGGTATAAATCACGGTGCGTTTTGTCCAACAGGTTTTGGTCGTTCGTGTAGGCATGAATAGTGGTCATTAAGCCTTGTTCAATACCTAAAGAGTCATTCATTACCTTGGCTAAAGGCGCTAAGCAGTTTGTGGTGCAGGAGGCGTTAGACACAATGACTTGGTCTGCTAGCAATTCATGGTTAACCCCATAAACAACGGTTAAATCAGCGCCTTCCGCAGGATGCGATAACAAGACAGCTTTAGCTCCGGCGGTTAAGTGTTGTTCTGCGGCTTCGCGTGACTTTGCTCGACCGGTGCACTCAAGTACAACATCGACGTCTAAGTTGTGCCAAGGTAGGTTGGCTACATCTGGGACACTTAACAGCTCAATTTTTTGGCCATCGATTTCTAGGAAGTTGTCTTCCATTTTTACTTCTTTTGAGAAACGACCAAAGGTCGAGTCGAAGCGAGTTAGGTGCGTTAACGTTTCAGCATCCCCTAAGTCGTTGATCGCCACTAATTGAATTTTGTCTTGTAAACCTTTCTCAAAAATAATACGTACGATATTGCGTCCAATACGACCATAACCATTGATAGCAATTTTTAGCATTCCATTCTCCTTGCAATAAAATCAATATAATTGAAACAAATTAGATTAAGACTTCTGCTTCGTTTCCATGTTCTTCTAGCCAGTTTTTACGGTCACCGGCGCGCTTTTTAGCCAGTAGCATATCCATAAGCTCAGTGGTGCCGTCATCGTCTTCAATGGAAAGCTGTACGAGTCGACGAGTATCCGGATCCATTGTCGTTTCGCGCAGTTGTAGCGGGTTCATTTCACCCAAGCCTTTAAAGCGTTGAACGTTTGGTTTACCGCGTTTCTTCTCGGCAACCAAGCGCTCTAAAATACTGTCTTTTTCGCTTTCGTCTAATGCGTAATACACTTCTTTGCCAATATCGATACGGTACAGAGGTGGCATGGCGACGTATACATGACCATTTTTAACCAGTTGTGGAAAGTGGCGTACAAAGAGTGCACACAGCAATGTAGCAATGTGTAAACCGTCAGAGTCGGCGTCCGCTAAAATACAAATTTTGCCGTAACGTAAGCCGTCAAGGTTGTCGTTGTTTGGGTCGATCCCTAAAGCCACGGCTATATCATGCACTTCTTGCGAAGCTAAAATTTGCCCAGATTCGACTTCCCAAGTATTTAGAATTTTACCGCGCAACGGCAAAATGGCTTGGAACTCTCGGTTACGTGCTTGTTTCGCTGAGCCACCTGCCGAGTCCCCTTCCACTAAAAACAATTCACTGCGCTCTGTGTCTTGACCACTACAGTCCGCTAGCTTGCCGGGTAGGGCCGGTCCTTGTGTAACTTTTTTACGAGCAACAGTTTTGGCTTTACGCAAACGGCTTTGAGCGTGGCTAATGGCGAGCTCTGCTAAGGCCTCTGCTTCATCGGTGTTTTCGTTAAGCCATAAAGCGAAGGCGTCTTTTAATACGCCTACTAAGAATGATGAGGCCTCGCGTGATGACAGACGTTCTTTTGTTTGACCGGCAAATTGAGGGTCTGTTAGCTTTACCGAAAGCACATAAGAACAGCGTTCCCATAAGTCTTCAGACGTGAGTTTAATGCCACGAGGTAATAAGTTTCGAAATTCACAAAACTCTTTAAGGGCATCTAGCAGCCCTGTACGAAACCCGTTAACGTGCGTGCCACCTTGAATGGTAGGAATTAAGTTAACATAGCTTTCTTGCAGTAACTCTCCACCCTCCGGCTGCCATTGCACAGCCCAGTCAACCGCTTCACTTTTATGATAAACCGAGCCAACAAAGGGTTCTTTAGGAAGGGTCTCGTAGCCAGTAGTGGCAATGGTTAAGTAATCTTTTAAACCATCTTCATAGTGCCACTCTGCACTGTCTTCTTGGTTGGGCGCATTAAAAATAACGCGTAAACCAGGGCACAATACGGCTTTCGCGCGTAGGTTGTGCTTTAGGCGGGGAATAGAAAACTTAGGAGAGTCAAAGTATTGTGGGTCGGGCGTAAAGTGAATACTGGTACCGGTTCTCTTTTTGCCACAAGTATCAATCACTTCTAAATCAGAGGTTTTATAACCGTCTGCAAAAGACACACGCATGACTTCACCGCCACGCCAAATAGTGACATCTAACTTTTGCGATAGCGCGTTTACCACCGCTACCCCCACACCATGTAGACCACCTGAGAATTGATAGTTGTCGTTAGAAAACTTACCCCCAGCGTGTAATTGGCACAGAATAAGTTCGACGCCTGATACACCGTGCTCTGGGTGAATATCAGTAGGCATGCCTCGACCGTCATCGGTGATGGTCATTGAGCCATCATCGTGCAAGGTCACTTCAATTTTTGATGCGTGTCCAGCGAGTGCCTCGTCAACCGAGTTATCTATAACTTCTTGTGCTAGGTGGTTAGGACGCGAGGTGTCTGTATACATTCCTGGACGCTTACGTACAGGGTCTAAACCACTTAAAACTTCAATCGAGGAGGCGGTATATTCTTTGGTCATGTATAAGTTTTCAGTGTTGAGTGAATGATTAAGTGCGATATTTTTTCTGTTCTTTTTGTTTGTGCACTGCTAGAAAGCTTCGCATTTTGCCCAAGCTAAGATCATGGGCAGTCTTTCTATAAAACCTTCGAAACTATGATTTCCAGCGCCTTCTAGCCAGCTAGGACAGGCTTGGTATAGCTTTGCTGCTTGTTTGTAGTCTAAGGTTTCGTCACCTGTTTGCAACAGTAAAAATAATTGCTCTGGTGTATTTATACAAGGGGTATCAAGCGCTTTAAGTTGCTCGATGTGCTCCATGGTGAGTTCATGAACTTCGTCTGTATAAAAGTGCTTATTAGGCCCTAAGTAGTGCTCAAATAAATCGAACGGTCTAACAGCCGGGTTGATAAGCGCTGCCTTACAGTGGTGTGTAGCTGAAAGGTATGTGGCATAAAAACCGCCGAGAGAACTACCAATAATAATAATCTTATCGGTATGCTGTTTTAATTCAGCCAATGCCTCTTGCGCTTGCTGTATGGCCACATTAGGCTCGAACGCTAATGCAGGGATGCTAAGCAAGGCGCTAGAGTAGTGTTGTTTAAAGTAGGCGCTAAGTTGTTGAGCTTTTTTTGATAATGGTGAGCTTAAAAAACCATGTAAGTAGAGGCATGCAAATGGAGTCTTTACCAATGTCAGTATCCGGTTCCGTTAATGTCGACATTAAACGCTACATCATTCACTCGCTCTACGCCAGTTTCTATAGTGCCGTCAGCGTTGAGCTCTAGCCAGCGATAGCCCGGCGCAGCTTCGTCAATAGTAAACTCTGTCGCCTCGGGTTTAAATTGAATACAGGTGGAAGGCGTTGAGATATAACGCACATTATTAATTAGTCGGTCGCTTTCTTGATGCACATGCCCCCATAAAACAGCGCGTACATTAGAGTGCTGGGCAATTAGATCAAAAAACTCTTGGTTGTTATGCAGGCCAATTTTGTCGAGCCATTCACTGCCCATGGGAATAGGGTGGTGATGAAAGCTAATGAGAGTATGTAAATCGGGTCGTTCGTTTAAACACTTTTCTAATAGCGCTAGTTGGCTTGTTGGTAAGGTTCCGTGCACTTTAGTTGGTACTTGCGAGTTTAGTAACACAAGTTGCCAGTGGTCACTACGAACAACTTGTTTAGTGTATTCGTTACCTTGCGCGACCTTTTCGATGTAATCGGGGTGATCATGGTTACCCTCGAACAAAAATTTCGGGCAATTAAAGGGTTGTAGGTGTTCATGTAAATACTGGTACGACTCTAAACTAAGGTCTTGAGAAATATCACCAGTAATAATAATGGCATCTGGATGTGGATGATTCGCTTTAACTAAATCGAGTACGCACTGAAAGCTTTCTCGGGTGTTGAGCCCAAGAAGGGTTTCATTTGGGTGTCCATATAAATGGGTATCTGTAATTTGTACAAGCTTCAGCTTTGTCTTATTTTCCAGAGTGTACAAAGAATGCTCCATTCCTTTGTGTTTTCCACAGTGTCTAATGTTACACCATTAAGTGCAATAGAAAAGATAGCTAAAATGCGACAGAAAAGCTCTGTTCTATTCGTGTTCCGTGTTCAAGGCAATGAGTGAGCCATTGGGCTAGGAAAACATTTAATTGTTGTTTTTCATCCGGTGCTCGCATTTTCGGGTTAGGGTAAGTATAGCGTCCCTCTATTCGTTCATTGTTTTGATAATGTAAAACTTCTGCCATGTTCGCATCATGGTACATGCGCACATGGATGCTTTGAGGCTGTAACCAGCGGCTTTTCATGCCTGTTTGGTGTATTTCTAGCATGGTGGTGTACTTATGCTCTTCCGTTACCTTGATGGTTACCCTGACGGGGCTTGCATCCGTATTGATAGCAAAGGTATTGGAGCCGCTAGAAGGTGGCAGTAATTTAAGCAAACGAATGTAGTTTGCTTCACATACCGCTGCCATTTGCACAAGATCGGGAATATAACGCTTTTTAGTTTTCATAAAATAATAATAACTGCCGGGTTTGGGCTACTTATAAGCAGTGTTAAGCTTTATCGTTAACGGGCGAATACAGTGCTTGAACTTCTAGTATAACTGCATAAGAATGTAGCGGCTGTGTGTGATCGAAATATATCCACTTTTGGAACAATGAATGCACAACATAGAATTTTGTTTCTGTTAAACTCAGCAAACTTTACCGAATTTATTGCGTATCAAAGGCATATTATGAAGAAACTTTTATCAATAACCATCGCTTTATTAACAGCTGGCGGTGTTAGTGCGGCTGATTTAACGACCATCTATCAAGAAGCTGTGGCTAACGATACCGAAATTGCAGCGGCACGTGCAACTCGAGACGCAGACGGTTACGACCTAATGATTGCTCGTTCAGCGTTACTGCCACAAGCAAGCGTTAGCTATAATATTACACGTTACGATACGACCTCTGACACTATTGGTGCAGGTTCTGGTGGCGCGCTAACCATTGGTGAAATGGATAAAGAATACACATTAAAAGGTTTACAAGTTCAAGCGTCTCAAACCTTATTTAATTTAAACAGTTGGTATAACTATAAAGCAGCCTCGACAGGTGATGAGTCTGCAGAGTTAGAGTTACACCTAGCGAAACAACAGTTGTTACTTCGTACAGCCGATGCTTACTTTAATGTATTGCGTGCACAAGATAATTTAGCAGCCGCACGTGCGGAAGAAAAAGCGGTTAAGCGCTCGTTAGAGCAAACAAAGCAGCGTTATGAGGTGGGTCTAATTGCAATCACCGACGTACACGAAGCTCAGGCCGCCTATGACTTAAGCTACGCCTATTTATTAGGCCAAGAAGCCGCATTAGATATTAGCTACGAAATGCTTGAGCAGTTAACTGGTCAGCGTTATGACGATTTAGCCTTGCTGAAAGACGAAGTAGCCATGGAGCAACCTGAGAACGATGTTCAGCAGTGGGTTGATTCAGGTTTAGAGAAATACGTTGGTGTGTTGTTAGCAGAAGCCGGCAAGGATGCAGTATTAATGCAACGTAATGCTGCTCGTTCAAACCATGCTCCTACTGCTACTTTGTTTGCCAGTTACAGTGATGCAGAGCAAGCTCCATTCGGCGCGTCGACTGACCCAATGAACAGTGAAGCAAAAGTTATCGGTGTTGAATTTAGCATGCCGCTTTTAACCGGTGGTGCGAACTATGGTCGTACAAAACAAGCTGCTCAAAAGTTTGCAGCGATTGAACTGCAAGCAGAAAAGCAACGTCGCGATGTTAAGCGCAACGTGCGTAGTTTGTATCGTCAAGTACAAACAGACAGTTTGAATGTTAAGGCGCGTAAACAGTCTATGCTTTCAGCAGAAAGTGCATTGGAAGCGACTGAAACTGGTTACCGTGTAGGAACACGTAATATCGTTGAGGTTTTGACTGCACAGAAAAACCTTTACGGTGCACAGCGTGACTACGCAAACGCCCGTTATGACTACATCATTAACTTATTAAATCTTAAGTTTTATGCGGGTACCTTGAATGAAGGTGACCTAGCGTTGCTAAATGAGTGGTTAAAGCCAGAAGCATAAAAGAACAGTCTTTAAAGGCGGCTTAGGCCGCCTTTTTTGAAAAAAAGATGACATTTTCTTCAATTCTGGCAGAATAACGCGCCTTTGTGTCTTAAAAATGACACATTGCGACCCCGAGCAAAAGCTCATTTCACCAATGCTCACAATGGGAAATAGACTATGCGTTATAAATCTGTCCATGATTTTTTAAATGTGGTTGCCGATCGCAATCCAGGACAACCAGAATATATACAGGCTGTTGCAGAAGTTATTGAAAGCTTATGGCCTTTTATCGAAAAAAATCCACGCTATACAGACTATGCATTGCTTGAGCGCTTAATTGAGCCAGAACGTATTATTCAGTTCCGTGTAGCCTGGGTTGATGATAACGGCGATGTACAAGTAAACCGCGGTTATCGTATCCAACACAGCTCTGCTATCGGCCCATACAAAGGCGGTATGCGTTTCCATCCATCAGTCAACCAATCTGTTTTAAAGTTCCTAGCTTTCGAGCAAACTTTTAAAAATGCTTTGACTACTTTGCCTCTTGGTGCAGGTAAAGGTGGCGCAGACTTTGATCCTAAAGGTAAAAGTCGCGGCGAAATTATGCGTTTCTGCCAAGCGTTTATGACTGAGCTTTATCGTCATATTGGCGCTGAAACTGACATTCCAGCCGGTGATATCGGTGTGGGTGCGCGTGAAGTTGGCTTTATGGCCGGCATGTATAAAAAGCTTACTAACCGTACTGACTGTGTGTTTACTGGTAAAGGCTTAAGCTATGGCGGTTCATTAATCCGTCCTGAAGCTACAGGTTACGGTACAGTGTACTTTGCTGAAGAAATGTTACGTCACTCTGGTCGTTCAATGGAAGGTATGACTGTGGCAATCTCAGGTTCGGGTAATGTTGCCCAGTTTGCTATTGAAAAAGCCATGCATTTAGGTGCGCACGTTGTGAGTGCTTCTGACTCTAGCGGTACAGTGTACGATAAAGACGGTTTCACACCTGATAAGCTAATGACGCTAATGCGTGTTAAGAATGAACAGTACGGCCGTATCTCTGACTACGCGAAAGAGGTGGGTGCTGAGTATATGGCTGGCAAGAACCCTTGGAGCCTTGATGTTGACGTAGCACTTCCATGCGCAACTCAAAATGAGCTCTGTATAGAGGATGCTAAGTTACTGGTTAAAAATGGTGTTCAGTGTGTAGCAGAAGGCGCTAACATGCCTTGTAGCGCAGAAGCTGTTGCATTATTTGATGCAAACAAAGTTCTTTATGCACCAGGCAAAGCAAGTAACGCTGGTGGTGTGGCAACTTCAGGCTTAGAAATGAGCCAAAACGCCATGCGTATTTCTTGGAAAGCTGAAGAAGTTGACGCACGTTTGCTTGAAATTATGCAAGGCATTCATCGCTCATGCATGCGATATGGTACACGTGAAGACGGCACCATAAGTTATGCACAGGGTGCTAACGTTGCTGGTTTTGTGCGTGTGGCCGATGCCATGCTAGCTCAGGGCGTTGTGTAGTCTATAACACTCTAAGCAATAAAAAGCGGGCATGGCCCGCTTTTTTTGTGCCTGCAACATTCGATTAAAACGAATGAATTAAGCGAAATTATGTTGTTTCATTAGTTCTATATAGTGCTATCTTAGTAATAGGAATTATTGAGAAGGAGCTGATATGCGCTTGAAAAACTCAGCTAACGCTTATGGATTAGTAAGCATTAGTATTCACTGGATAGTCGCACTGGTTGTTTTTAGTATGTTTGGTGTCGGACTATGGATGGTTGAGCTAGGCTACTATGATACTTGGTATCATAAGGCCCCTGCGCTCCACAAAAGTGTTGGCATTATCTTATTTGCCACCATGGTATTTAGAGTGTTGTGGCGCTTATTTACTCGACAGCCAAAGTCTGTAGCAACGCACAGTGCTTTTATTAGGTTTGCTGCTAAGGCGGGTCACTTGGTTATCTACTTGATGCTATTTGGCATTATGGTTTCAGGTTACCTGATCTCTACAGCGGATGGTGTTGGAATCCCAGTGTTTGGGATGTTTGAAGTACCAGCCCTTATATATGGGTTACCCGATCAAGCAGATATAGCTGGTGAAGTTCATCTATATTTAGCATGGGGGCTCATGGCAGTGGTTGCAGGGCATGCATTGGCCGCTCTAAAGCACCACTGGATAGACAAAGACATTACGTTAGTACGTATGTTTGGAAGAAGTATTCGTAAAAACAAATAATAGCCATGATGGCTCTTATCTATACAATAAATGTATTCGGAGAATAATATGTTTAAGAAATTATTAACCACAACAGCAGTAACCTCTCTATTATTTGCTGGTACTGCAATGGCTGCAGATTATAAAATTGATATTGAAGGCCAACACGCTTTTATCAACTTTAAAGTTAACCACTTAGGCATGAGTTGGTTACACGGCGGTTTCAACGATTTTAGCGGTAACTTTAGCTATGACGCTAAAAACCCAGAAGCCAGCAAAGTAGATGTGTTGATTAAAACTAACAGTGTTGATACCAACCACGCTGATCGTGACAAGCATATTCGTGGTGGAGACTTTTTAAACGTTAGCAAGCATCCTGAAGCACGCTTTGTTTCAACAGCAGTCACTGTAACGGGTGATGACAGCATGGATATTACGGGTGACTTAACACTGAATGGTGTGACTAAGTCTATCGTTATTAACGCTGAAAAGGTTGGTGAAGGCCAAGATCCATGGGGCGGCTACCGTGCAGGTTTCTCAGGTACTTCAAAAATCAAGATGAAAGACTTTGGCATTAAAATGGATTTAGGTCCTGCTAGCCAAGACGTTATCTTTGAATTATCTGTAGAAGGTATTCGCCAGTAATCAGCGATATACTTTATTCGAAGCAATAAAAAAGCGGCCACTTCACTGGCCGCTTTTTTTATGCATGCTTGTTAGACAGAGTGTTTATACTAATAAATAACCGCCATCAACATTGATCGCTGACCCGGTGGTATAACTCGAAGCTGCCGATGCAAGGTAAAGTACAGTACCGGCCATTTCTTCCGGCATAGCAACGCGTTTCATTGGGATGTGCATTAATGCCATTTTCAAAATAGCATCGTTGCCAGTGAGCGCGCTAGCAAACTTAGTGTCAGTTAAGCCAGGCAGTAAGGCGTTTACTCGAATACCCAAGGTGGCACATTCTTTTGCAAAGGATTTCGTCATCGCAATAACAGAGGCCTTAGTGATGGAGTATATTCCTTGCATATCACCAGGGATTACACCGTTAACTGACGCGACATTAATGATGCTACCTCCACCGCTTTTTTTCATTAATTTGGCACCGCCAGCACTCATAAAAAAGTAACCGCGAATGTTTACATCCACAGTCTTTTGAAAAGCGTTTAAGTCGGTATCTAAAATATGGCCAAAGTATGGGTTCGCTGCCGCATTGTTGACTAAAATATCGAGTTTTTTGTGCTTGTTTTCAATGGCTGTGAAGGTGGCGTCAATTTGATCCATTTCCCCAATATGGCAAGCTAAGGCCTCGGCACTACCGCCGTTTTTAATAATGTCATCAGCGACTTTTTGGCAATCATCGAGTTTTCGGCTTGAAACAATAACATGGGCACCAGCGCTGGCTAGTAGCTTAGCTATTGCCTCACCAATACCACGGCTACCACCAGTGACTAGCGCAACTTTTCCGTCTAGGTTAAAGAGTTCTTGTGGGTTCATAATTAATTCCTATTAAAGCGATTTTATATTTATCGGTAAGTAATAAATTTACTTCCTGACAAGCTCAGGTGATGCTGTTCATTAAAACCAGCCAAGCTGATGCGGTCGGGATTTTTCGATGAGAATAGCAGCTGACTTATGCTGCCATTGAGAATGGTCCAGTTGAGTTCAAACGCCTTTTCAGCAGTTAAACCAAGGCAATGTTGTGCCATAACGCTGATTGGGCCACCCGAAGTAAAAACGACAATGTCTTTACCGTTGCTGTTTTGAATTAGCGTTTCTAAACCTGTGACAACGCGTTGATGAAATGCAGGCCAAGATTCAACATAGTCGGCATCGAATTTCCCTGAGACCCAACGCTCAATTGCTTCGATAAAGAGGTCTTGGAAGGCACGACGTTTATTGGACTTAGTTGACAACCAAGCGCCTAAAGCAGCTTTGTTAGCAAACTTTGGAAAGGCTTTTGCGATTATTTCATCAGAATCAAATTCATTAAAATTTGCGTCTTCAATAACGGTACCGTAGCTGTACCAGTGTTTTTGAGCGCCTTGCATGGTTTCTTTATGGCGCTGCATTTTGCCATGAATAACCTTGTGAGCTTCAACGCCTCGTACCGCCAATGCTTTGCCAACCAGTTCACTTTGACGGTGGCCTAAATCTGACAGTTGGTCATAGTTCAATTTGAAAAATCCGGCTTGACCATGACGGACTAAATAGATGGATGCCATAGAGTTACTTTTTACTGTTTTTAATTATTTTTTTACAACGCCAGTTTAAGTAATGCACAAATAACCAGAAGTGCTTAAAGGCAGGGTTATCTGTTTGCTTGTGGTGATAGCGGAAGTAAATTTGCTGAGCGATAACCGCTAAGCGGAAAAGCCCAAATACTTCATAAAATGGCCAGTTTGAGGCATCGAAGCCCATTTTCTCACAGTAATAATCGACAATTTGCTGGCGCGTTAGCATACCTGGTAGGTGTGATGGTTGGCGGCGAATTGATAGCATTAGCTTGTCGTCATCGGCCTGTACCCAGTAGGCAAGTGCACCACCTAAGTCCATTAAGGGGTCACCTAAAGTAGCCATTTCCCAGTCTAAAACACCAATGATTTCACCGGGGTTGTCTGGGTTAAGTACCAGGTTATCCATGCGGTAGTCGTTATGAATTAAACAAGTGGAAACGTCTTCCGGTTGATTGTCTTTCAGCCATTGCATGGTTTTTTTAAAGCTTGGTACGTTCCATGTCTTTGATTGTACGTAGCGCCTGCTCCAACCTTCCACTTGGCGTTGCACATAGCCTTGGCCTTTACCTAAGTCGGTTAGGTTCGCCGCTTGGATATCGACTTGGTGCAGATCAATAAGTTTATCGATAACCGAGTAGCATAGGCTTTGAGCCTGCTCTTTAGTGAGTGACATCCCCTTAGGTAAGTTGCCGCGAGGAATAACACCACGCATGCGTTCCATGATATAAAAATCACCACCTATTACACTGTCGTCATCACAAAAAGCGATCATTTTTGGCACATAAGGGTAGGCCGGTTTTAAGCGGTCCATAACGCTGAATTCACGCTTCATGTCATGTGCGCCAGCGGCCTTGTGACCAATCGGTGGGCGACGAAGAATTAAATCGTTATGAGTATATTGTTCAGGATATTTAACATGATATGTCAGGTTAGAAGCACCACCTGAGAATTGTTTAACTTCCGGTAGCTCATCACCATAGTCATGTCCTTGAGATTTAAGCCATTGATGCACGGCGTTGATATCAAAAGCATCGCTTTTACGTAGGGCTTTGGCTTGGTCGATAAATTGTTCAGTCATAGTAATCGGCTTCTCAATTATTGTTTTTTGCGATCTTCTCGTTTCTTTAAGGCACGTGCCATGCTTAACATTTGTTTTCTATAAAGAAAGGGTAGGTAACGTTTAACAAAATACGCTTTGCGTCCCACCGGATGCGGGTTACATATTAGTTTGTTTTTCAACATAGCTTGATAGGCAATTTCTGCTATTTCTTCACCAGAGAGCTCAGATTTGTCGAATACTTTATCAACAAACTTGAGCATTTCAGGGTCTGAGGTTTTCATGGTGTTAGCTAGGTTGGTGCGGAAGAACCCAGGACATAATGCCATAACGCCTACGCCATAAGGCATGAGTTCAAAATGCATGGTTTCACTGATAGCGATGACGGCAGCTTTACTGGCGTTATAAGAAGCCATGGATGGGGCAGATAGTAAGCCAGCCAATGAAGCGACATTGATAAAGTGTCCTTTACCCTGCTTTTTAAACAAGGCTGAGAAAGTGCGACAGCCTAATGCCACCCCTTTTAGATTAATATCAATAATCCAGTTCCACCATTCCCATTCCCCCGCATCAATACGGTCACCGGTGGCTACGCCTGCATTGTTGACTACTACGTCTAGGCTTCCCCAGCGTTGCAGAATGTCATCATGCAGTTGGTTCCACTGAGATTCATAGCGAACATCTAGCGCATAGGTAAAGCCAGAGCCGCCAGCCTGCTCAATCATGCTGAGGGTTTCAGCTGCCCCTGCAAGATTTATATCGGCAATGCATATTTCAGAGCCTTCTTGAGCGAAACGTAACGCCAAAGCGCGGCCTAAGCCGCTCGCTGCACCGGTAATTAGTACTTTCATATTAGTCCTTCATGTATTTTTTATATTTCATCATTTCTATCTTAGCAATAACACCACGGTGAACTTCATCTGGGCCATCAGCTAAGCGTAGCGCACGAGCTGCCGTAAACAAGCCAGCTAATGGAGTGTCCATTGAGAGGCCACCCCCTCCGTGAATCTGCATGGCTGCATCGATAATCTCTTGCGCCATGTTAGGTGCAGCAACTTTAATTTGTGAGATTTCGCTCATTGCCCCCATGGCACCTACTTTATCGATCATCCAAGCCGCTTTTAGTGTAAGCAAGCGTGCCTGTTCAATCTTCATCCGTGCATTAGCAATAATGTCACGGTTGCCACCAAGATTAACTAAAGGTTTGCGGAAGGCAGTACGGCTGGCGGCACGTTTGCACAGCATTTCTAGCGCCAACTCAGCCATGCCTATTAAGCGCATGCAGTGATGAATACGGCCTGGGCCTAAACGACCTTGGGCAATTTCAAAGCCACGACCGGGACCGGCAATTAAGTTGCTTATAGGAACGCGTACATTATCAAACAGAATTTCGCCGTGGCCGTAGGGTTCATCGTAAAAACCAAACACTGGTAGCATACGTTCAATCACCACGCCTGGGTGATCGAATGGAAATAAAACCATGGAGTGTTGTTGGTGGCGATGAGCATTCGGATCGGTTACGCCCATAAATATGCCGACTTTACAATTAGGGTGGCCTATTCCAGTGCTCCACCATTTGCGGCCATTAAGTACAATCTCGTCGCCTTCAATGGTGGCGGTCGCTTCCATGTTGGTTGCGTCTGAGGAGGCGACGTCCGGCTCGGTCATACAGAATGCTGAGCGAATTTCACCTGCCAGTAACGGCTTTAGCCATTTTTCTTGTTGCTCTGGACTACCGTACATTTCCAACACTTCCATGTTGCCGCTGTCAGGGGCATTACAGTTGAAAACTTCTGGAGCCAGGAAAGAGCGGCCGGTAAGCTCGGCAATAGGGGCGTATTCAAGAGTGCTTAAGCCGGCACCCATTTCTTCGTTTGGTAAGAATAGGTTCCATAAGCCTTGAGCTTTAGCTTTCTCTTTAAGTTCTTCAACGATTGGTAATACAACCCATTTGTTGTCTAGGCTGTGTAATTCACGAAGGTAAGACTCTTCAACCGGGTCGATTTCTTCTTTAATAAATTTTTTTACTCTATTGATATAATCTTGTGCTTTTGCTGAATGCTGAAAATCCATTTTAATAACCTCGTAACATAAATACTGTAAGTTTCAGTCTAGATAAATATCAATCATTATTAAAATGAATGTTATTTATATCAGAGTATATTATTTAAGAATAATGGTGTGGGTAAATATAGGTCTTATTAAGCAAGTAACGTTTACATTAAGGGTGAAGTCGGTTATTACTAGGAGCACGAACAGCTACTTATTTACATTGTGTATCCCCAGCTGTCGGAGAATTTGATGAAGGCAACAAAAAGAATAAAAAGAACAAGGAATGTTGTTTTCAGTTTGTCCAAGCAGCGCACGGAGCGCCTACTACAAATATCTATAGCCAGCCTGTTTGCAGTAGGGTTAGCGGCTATTGTTTCTCAGGATGCTACTAAACCGGTATTAGTGTCGTCTATGGGGTTCATAGTGCTTTCCTGTTACTTAGCATGGCGTGGCAAAATCCTGGGCTCAGCTTCCGTTCTGCTGGTCAGTATGGCTGGTATGTTATCGGTGCTGATGTGGATGTCAGGAGGCGTACAAGATATAGGGATGCTTGGGTATCCAGCCGTCTTAGTGATTGCTGCAATGTTAGGTAATATTTATCTGTTCTTTAGCCTCTTGGTCATTATTGTTGCTTTTTCTTCGCTGGTGGTCGTTCTAACCATGCAGGGCGTCTTTGTGCCTACTATTCCAACATTGACCTATGCGCACTTAATTTACGTTAACTGTATTTTCTTTGTTACAGGTTTTGGCGCTTATCTGTTGTCTCGAGATATGTACAACCTGACGGGCTACTTAAAGAAAGAAAACGAGCTGGTTCGTGAACGTGAAAAACAAATCGTAGACTTAGCCCACCAAGACCAATTAACCGGCTTACCAAATAGACGCTATGCAGAAAATTGCTTTGATGACTTGTTACGCGCTAGCCAAAGTAGAAGTGAAACCTTGGTTGTCTACTTTTTTGACTTAGATAATTTTAAGCCTATTAACGATTCATTAGGCCATGTTGCCGGTGATCAAGTACTGCAGCAGCTTGCCGATAGGCTACAAAATATTTGTGACGATAATGATGTTCTCTCGCGTTTTGGTGGTGATGAGTTTATTTGGTTTAAATCCATTGCCAGTGATGATGAGAAAGACTTAGAGCAGCAAATTTCAGAGAATGCGCAAGAGCTTTTAAATACAGCTCTGCAGCCGTTTTACATTATGCAAAACACGATTGATATCAGTGGCTCTATTGGTATCGCCGTGGCACCACGTCATGGTAATAGCTTTGTTGATTTATGCCGTGCTGCCGACCTTGCCATGTATCAAGCAAAAGCCAAAGGACGGAATACCTACAGCTTTTACTCTGAAGACCTGAGCCAAATCAGTTTTGACCGTTATCAGTTGCTTAAAGATATGCGTAACGCGTTAAACAACAAACGCTTTGAGGTTTGGTATCAGCCTAAGGTTGATTTAACTACGAACCAAGTCATTGCTTGTGAAGCGTTGATTCGTTGGCCGCAACCGGATGGTAGCTTTATTGGGCCAGATCAATTTATACCAGTAGCAGAAAGCAGTGGGTTAATTACGCGTATAGGGGCTTATGTGTTAGAGCAGGCTTGTACTGATTGCGCTCGTTGGCGAGAGCAAGGGTTTGAAAACGTCCGTGTATCGATCAACGTTTCTTATGTACAGTTTCGATCGGGACGCCTTACTCATATGGTTGAGCAAGTGTTGCGAAAGACTGGTCTGCCTGCGCATATGCTTGAATTAGAGCTGACAGAATCGCTACTTATTAATGATGAAGATGAACTGCAGCATCAAATCGACCAGCTCAACTTAATGGGCGTTGGATTGGCGATTGACGATTTTGGTACAGGTTATTCAAATCTTGGTTACTTACGTCGCTTTAAAGCAAAAGTGCTCAAAATCGATAAGTCATTTGTTACGTCTTTAGGGGTGTCTGACCGAGACGAGCCGCTAGTAAGAGCCATGGTTCAAATTGCTCAAAGTCTTGGGTTAAGTACTATTGCTGAAGGGGTTGAAGACGAAGCAACCTTAAAGAAGTTACTGGAGTTAGGCTGTGAAGGTGGACAAGGATACTTTTGGTCACCAGCATTATCAATGAAGTCTTGGTTAGACTATTTAAACCACCACGGTGGAATAAAAAAAGTCGCGCATGTTGAGCACCCAAAACTTCATTGATAAGCGATTAAGCTTGCTCTAACAGTTGAATCTTTTGTTCTAATTCAGCAAGTTTTTCTTGGGTGCGCCGCAAAGCGTCTGCTTGTACGTCAAATTCTTCACGGCTCACTAAGTTAGCCTTGCTGATTAAAGCACTCAGTTGGCTTTGCATTAATAGACGCATGTCTGAAGAAAGACTGGCAAAAGGACTTTGCTGTAATAATTTGTCGACACGCTCTTTAACTTGTTCTGGATTCATGAGCACCTCCGTAAGAAATTGGTCAAATAGTGTAGCATAAGCGTAGGTTTTAACTGTTATCTACGTTAAAAAAGTTTACAATAGTATCCGTAATAACTTATTAATAATCAGAAGAGTTAACCAAGGGGTCAAAAATGAAACTTGTCACCGCAGTGATTAAACCATTTAAGTTAGATGATGTTCGCGAAGCATTGTCTGAGATTGGTATTCAGGGCATTACGGTTCTAGAAGTTAAAGGTTTTGGACGTCAGAAAGGACACACTGAGCTGTATCGCGGTGCTGAGTATGTGGTTGATTTCTTACCGAAAATTAAAATTGAAATCGCCATTCAAGATGAGCAAACCGACCAAGTAGTTGAAGCGATTGTTAACGCTGCGAGCACTGGAAAAATCGGTGATGGTAAAATCTTTATTACACCTCTTGAGCAAATTGTACGTATTCGCACAGGCGAATCTGGTCCTGACGCAATCTAATATTTGTTGTGACCAATAAAAAAGTCGGGCGTGGCCCGACTTTGTTTTTACTACTCTGTATCTACTACAGGAATCAATCAAAGTAGTAATCTTCTAAGCTCTGCTCTAACTGCTTACTTTCTAGATGAGCTTCAATAGCACGGCGCGCCAATAACTTCTTAGAAACAGAGGTTTCTTTGTTGACGACTACGTTACCGTTTTGGTCAATAGAGACAATTTCTTCATTTGAAACTTTAGTGTTCGTTCCCATGATGGCGCTTCCTTATACTTAGTCACACTATTCCAGTTGTGATTTTTTTTGTTATTAGTATGTAAAGTATGCCACAAAACCCTCATATCACAAAGGAATGAAAAGGCATACCTATATATCTAGTCGTTGTCAGGCTGGCGATAGAGAGAACGGATGCTCTGTTTAATAGAATTAAGGTGCTGAATAAGCTCTGGACCACGTTGTCGTGCCACAATAACGGCTAACATATCGATTACCATTAAGTGGGCAATACGAGAAGTCATGGGGGTGAAGCGCTCGGTATCTTCCTCAATATTAATAAAAATGGGTAGGTCGGCCATGTCACTTAACGCGGTATTGGCAGGCGATAAGCTAATCACCACTGCGCCGGCTTGTTGGGCTAATTGAACCGAGTGCAGTAAGTCTTTGGTGCGGCCGCTTTGTGAAATAGCAATAACGACATCATTGTTTGAAAGCCCTACGGCTGACATTGCTTGCATATGCGGGTCGCTGTAAGCAATGGTAGATACTTGCAGTCGGAAAAACTTGTGCTGTGCGTCGTTAGCAACAGCGCTAGAGGCGCCAAACCCATACAGTTCGACTCTGTTTGCTTGGTTGATGGCTAGAGCTGCATCGGCAATTTGTTGGCTTTGTAGCTGGGCACGCGTTTGCTTTAAACGTTGAATGGTGGTGTCGGCAATTTTATTGCAGATCTCATCAATGCTATCGTCGTCTTCAATGGGGAAGTGGCCAATGTTATTGGATAGCGCCATTTCTTGTGCGATGCGCACTTTAAATTCTTGGAAGCTGTTGCAGCCAATAGAGCGACAAAAGCGCACAATGGTTGGCTCGCTCACCTGCGCTTCTTGTGCAAGGTCAACGATTCTCATATGAATGACTTGTTGTGCGTTTTTAAGCACAAACTCGGCTACCTTTATTTCAGATTTTCGTAATAAAGGAATGGCGGCAGAAATATTGGCAAGTATTGGTTGTTGTGTCACAAGTATGCTCCCAGCAGGGTCTTAAGATTATACGCATTCCAAGCTAATTGTCAGATATAGATCGCAAAGCAGGTTTTAATCGCTCGGATAACGTTATTTGGCGAGTGTATATACGTACAGCTTTTGCTACACTTGCCACTGGTTTAAGCGGGCATTTTATGGACACTTCATTACTTTTAGATCAATTAAACGACCACCAACGCAATGCGGTGGCGGCATCTTCTAATCATCAACTTGTATTAGCGGGCGCTGGCTCGGGTAAAACCCGAGTGCTTGTGCATCGAATTGCATGGCTGATGAAGGTCGAAGAAGTTTCACCTTTTGCCATTATGGCAGTGACCTTTACTAACAAAGCGGCTAAAGAAATGAAGAGCCGTTTAGAATCGCTGCTAAGTATACCGGCTGGCGGTTTGTGGGTAGGTACATTCCATGGTTTGGCCCATCGATTTTTGAAGCTGCATTGGCAAGAAGCCGGTCTGCCACAGCATTTTCAGATATTAGACAGCGATGACCAGCTGCGCCTTATTAAACGTTTAATGAAAGAAGCAAATATTGACGACAGTCGCTTTCCTCCAAAACAGCTGCAGTGGTTTGTAAACGCACAAAAAGATGAAGGGCGTCGCGCTGCGCATGTGATGCCATCGAGTGATGAGTTCAGTCGTAAAATGCTCGAGTTGTATTTCTTTTATGAAGAACACTGTCAGCGTAATGGTTTAGTAGATTTTGGTGAAATATTACTGAGAAGTCATGAGTTGTGGTTAAACAATCCAGACTTGCTCCAGCATTACCAAGGACGTTTTCGTCATATTTTAGTCGACGAATTTCAAGATACGAACAATATTCAATACGCGTGGATCCGCATGCTGGCTGGCGATAAAGTATCGGTTATGGCAGTAGGTGATGACGACCAAAGTATTTACGGTTGGCGCGGCGCTAATATTGCCAATATTCAAAATTTTCAATCCGATTTTCCGGGTGCAGAGCTCATTAAGCTAGAACAAAACTACCGTTCTACTAAAACTATTTTGGATGCTGCCAACGCGGTAATTTCCAATAACACTGGGCGTTTGGGAAAAAACCTAACCACCGATGGCGAAGATGGCGTACCCATTACTTATTACAGCGCATTCAATGAACAAGATGAAGCGCGTTATATTGCCGAGCTTGTACAAGATTGGGTGAAAGACGGGCGCCAACGAGAAGAAATGGCTGTTCTATACCGCTCTAACGCGCAATCTCGCTCTTTAGAGGAAGCATTGCTACAGGCGGGAGTACCTTATCGTATTTATGGCGGCCAACGATTTTATGAGCGCTTAGAAATTAAAAATGCACTCGCTTATTTACGCTTGTTAGTTAACTCAAATGATGACACGTCGGTAGAGCGTGTCATTAACGTACCGGCACGTTCTATTGGCGAAAAAACCATTGAGTTGTTGCGTACCGTTGCGCGAGATCAGGGGTGTTCATTATGGCAGGCGTGCGAGTTTGCGCTACAGCATGCTATGTTGCCTAAACGTGCCTTAGCTGCCGTTGATGGGTTTTTAGAGTTAGTCGGTGAATTAACCGCTGCTACCGAAGGGTTAGAGCTGCATGAGACCATTGAGCATGTGATTGAGCAAAGTGGGTTGATCGCGCATCACCAGAAAGAAAAAGGTGAGAAGGCTCAAGCTCGCATCGAAAACCTAGAAGAGCTTGTCAGTGCTGCCCGTCAATTTGCCGCAGAAGAAGCAGACCTAATTGAAGAGGAAGAGCTTCCTCATCTTGTGCAGTTTCTTGATCGTGTCGCGCTTGACTCAGGCGATCAACAGGCCAGTGAGTTTGAAGATGCCGTGCAATTAATGACGCTGCACGCCGCTAAAGGGTTAGAATTTCCACAGGTAGTGTTAGCCGGTCTTGAAGAAGGACTGTTTCCGCATAAAATGTCGATGGATGATCCAGACGGCTTAGAAGAAGAGCGTCGCTTGGCTTATGTAGGAATTACGCGTGCGATGGAAAGACTGATTATTACCAGTACTGAGTGTCGACGCCTGCATGGTGAAGAGCGCTACAATACACCGTCACGCTTTATTCAAGAAATACCTTCTGAACTCATACAAGAAGTACGCCTAAAGAATACGGTCAGTCGCCCTATGACTTCGCGTACCGCGCATGCGATTTTATCGAATGACGTCCCCTTTGCCTTAGGGCAACAGGTTTACCACGAGGTCTTTGGGGAAGGTACTGTGATGCAATACGAAGGGCAGGGGAACGGTTTAAGGGTGCAGGTGACATTTAATGATGTTGGCAGCAAGTGGTTAGTGCTGAGTTTCGCCAACTTACAAGCTTTATAACAATAACGGAGCAACCAATGAAAAAGGTTTTATTGATACTGTGTGCAGCGCTTACCGTTCTTATTAGCGGGTGTAATAAAGAATCTTCGACGACTACTGTCGCGGCTGAACAAAAAACATTTAAGTGGAAAATGGTCATGGCTTGGCCTAAGAACTTTCCAGGTTTAGGTACTTCAGCAGAAGTATTTGCTGATAACGTTAATGCGATGTCAAATGGACGCTTACAAATTAAAGTGTATGGCGCCGGTGAGTTAGTACCTGCTTTTGAAGTATTTGATGCTGTAAGCCAAGGCACTGCTGAATTGGGTCATTCAAGCCCGTATTACTGGAAAGGTAAAATAACCGCATCGCAGTTTTTTACAACCACGCCTTACGGTATGACGGCACTAGAAGTGAACAGTTGGATGCAGCATGGTGGTGGTAACGAACTGCTGCAAGAACTGTACGATCCATTCAATTTAGTAGTTTTTCCTATTGGCAATACTGGCATGCAAATGGCAGGCTGGTTTAATAAAGAAATTAACAGCGTAGCCGACCTAAAAGGGTTAAAAATGCGTATTCCAGGTTTGGGTGGTGAAGTGTTAGCCCGTGCTGGTGGCGCACCTGTGATGTTACCCGGTGGTGAGATTTTTACCGCACTACAAACTGGCACTATTGATGCGACAGAGTGGGTGGGTCCATATAACGATTTAGCTTTTGGGTTACATAAAGCCGCAAAATATTATTACTATCCGGGTTGGCATGAGCCAGGTTCGTTAATTGAGTTGCTAATTAACAAAGATGCTTATGCGCAATTACCAGAAGATTTGCAGCGCATTGTCAAAGTGGCTGCACAAGCTACTAATGAGCATATATTATCTGAAATGACCGCCCGTAACATGCGTGCCTTAAAAGAGCTAAAAGAAAAGCACGGTGTGCAGGTTAAGGCATTACCCGATGATGTGTTAGCGCATTTAAAAGGTATTTCTGAAGAGGTGTTAGACGAAGTGGCCGAATCGGATGAAATGTCTAAGAAAGTGTATGCTTCCATGAAAGCCTATGCTGAAGATATAAAAGCGTATCATGAGGTGAGTGAGCAAGCGTTCTTAAACGCACGCTAGTCAACTACAGAAGCCTGTATCTTGCAGGCTTCTTCCTTTCTAGTCTATGGCTGGTAATTGAATGTCCAGCAAACTCGTTGTGTTTTTAAGTAATGAGAGTAAGTCGATTAAGTGCTGTCGACATTGCTGACGTGCGGCTATGTCATCGGTGTTGTCGGATTCCTGCCATTGAGTAATGCTGTCATCTATCGCTGCAAATAATTGCTCCCACTCGGCAATAATATTGTGCTTATTGCCATACAGTAGACTTTCTAAGCCACCCGTGCCAAAGTCGGAGTCTTGGTTGGGTAAATAGAGTTGGCGAATACCGTTAATAATGGCGGTAATGTCTGCCCAGCTTGTATCACTAAACTCACTGCTGTTGCCCACCAGGCGCTTATTAAGTAATTCGTCTGAAATTAAATCTTGAGTGGCAATAAAAGATGCGCGCAATACTTGTTCGGGCTGCGAGCGCTGCAACACCGATGCGTAATAGCCGCTACTAGGCTCCCAACGGCTTTGTAAACGAAGTAAGTGCTTTTGCAGTAAGTCGCTCACTAATTGCACGTATTGGCGACGACGATGATGGTTTTGAATGGCTGTTGATGGCTTCATAGTTGCTTCAGTGCTATCAGAGGCTTGCACTAGGCGGTCATTAATAACGGCAGAGGCGGTATTATCTTGCGCCAAAAAGTCTTTTGGTGAGCGATTACCATCTTCACCCCAAAGCATAAATTCGAGCGCATGAAAGCCCAAGCTAACGTAGGTAACGTCGGCAAATCCGTGCTGGTCAATAAGGTTATCGGCGGTGAGCGGCAGAGCTAAGTCATTCACAATTCCGCTGAATGGATAGCCATCAACATAATCAATATAGCCGCCTTCAATTGGCCAGCTATCTATAAAAGCTAGGGTTTGCCTTTGCGATATCCCTTTTTTAAGCCATTCGGGCGGGTCGTTGATGGGTAGGCGAGAGTAGATTAAAGCCGATAAATAGGCATCATACGCGGCTCGCCAGGCAATACGGGCTTCGGTCAGTGTTTTATCGTTGGTGGAGTACAAAAGCGCAGAAAGCTTCGCATCTAATTCTTGCGCTTTATGCGTGGCAAGCGAGACGTCTGTGTAGACCTTGAGCTCTAGGTAAGATGAAAAGCCACTGACATCCATGGTTTGATGGTCAAAGGCTAGTTGTGTTTTATCTACCTGTACGTCGACGGTCGCTGGCTCGTATTGCTCGGAGCAGGCGCTTAATATCAATGCGGATGCAATGAAAGCAGTACAACGAATACGCTTCATAGTTAATCTCTTAGGCTAATGATTGGCCACTGGCGCTCTTGTGCAACTGCTTCTAGTTTAGGGCAAGGATTGACTGCTACCGGGTTGTCGACTACTTCGAGCAAAGGCAAATCGTTATGCGAGTCGCTATAAAACCAACTGCCCGACAGACTATGATTATGCTCTTTTAACCACTCGTTTAAGCGCACAACTTTGCCCTGGTGAAAACTAGGTACCCCAACAATTCTGCCTGTATAGGCGCCATCAATAAATTCAGGATGTGGGGCAATAATATGCTCAATACCGAGTAGCTCTGCAATAGGGTAGGTAATAAAGCCGTTGGTGGCGGTGATAATTAACAGCGTATCACCTTGTGCTTTATGTTTAGCAATAAGATCGCGACTCTTTTGAGTAACAATAGGAGCGATGCATTCTTGTAAAAAACGCTCACGGTGTTGATATAACTCTTCAAGTGGAAATTGTGTTAAAGGCTCTAATGCAAAGGCTAAGTAGGCATGAACATCAAGCTCGCCTTTTTGATATTGCTCAAAGAACCAATCATTTTTTTGTTTGTACTCAGTGGCATTAACTAGTTGATTATCAACTAAAAACTGACCCCAAGCATGGTCACTGTCGCCATCTATTAATGTATGGTCTAAATCGAATATTGCTAATGCCACTGAAAAAGCCCTAACTTAAGAATTAACATGAAAAGTAGTCGCTATTCTACGAAGAATTAAGCATACTTTCCTCATATATTTAACTGAAAAGCAAGCCTAAATAGTGCAGAACTGCGCGTTCTAAATTAAGTAGTAGCTTAACGAACTTGAACTTAATAACAAATTAGGCAACTTTATAGTAATAGATTCTTGAGACGTAATTGTGATAGATAAACAAGGCTTTCGCGCTAACGTTGGCATAATTTTATGCAACAGTAAGGGGCAAGTGTTGTGGGCACGTCGAATAGGTCAAGATGCTTGGCAATTTCCGCAAGGCGGAATACAAGACGGAGAGACTCCAGAAGACGCATTATTTCGTGAACTAGAAGAAGAAATAGGCTTACGCGCTCAGCATGTACAAATACTTGGCTGCACTAAAGGCTGGCTACGCTACCGTTTGCCTCGCCATATGGTGCGTCATGGAAATCGTCCCCTTTGTATCGGACAAAAACAAAAATGGTTTTTGTTGAAGCTCGTGGCGGAAGAAGAACTGATTAACGTAAGTGCTACCAATAAGCCTGAGTTCGATGGTTGGAACTGGGTGAGTTATTGGTTCCCTTTAAGCAAAGTGGTGGCTTTTAAACGAGAAGTATATCGTCGGGCAATGACAGAGTTAGCCCCACGTATCGTTAAGCTGCAGCGCCAAGCGAGATGACTATGATTGAGACGTTGCGCCGCATTGTACAAGAGGTAGAGACTACTCCTGACTTCTCCGAAGCGATGAGACTGTTAGTAGTACGCGTGCGTGAGGCAATGAACACGGAAGTGTGCTCAGTTTATATTTATGACGAAGAAAATAATCGTTATTTATTAATGGCGACCGAAGGGCTAAACCCAGATGCCGTTGGCAATGTTAGTTTGGCGGCGTCACAGGGGTTAGTAGGGTTAGTCGGTTCTCGTGAAGAGCCTCTGAACGTCGATAATGCCCCCGCTCACCCCAAGTTCCACTATTTATCAGAAACCGGTGAGGCGCCCTTTCGCTCATTCCTAGGTGTACCAATTATTCACCATAAGCGACTATTAGGCGTGTTGGTTGTTCAGCAGCGTGACAGTCGTCAGTTTGAAGAAACAGAAGAAGCATTTCTGGTGACTATGGCGGTGCAATTGGCTGGCGTTATTGCGCAGGCAGCCGCATCGGGCAACATATTAGAAATCCCCACTACTCAAGAGCAGCATGAAAACAAGCGCAACACGCGCTTTAAAGGCGTGCCTGGTGCACCAGGGGTTGGCTTAGGAGAAGCCTTTGTTATTTCGCCGTTAGCCGATCTAAATACGGTTGTC
This sequence comes from uncultured Oceanospirillaceae bacterium, assembly GCA_937974825.1. Lineage (GTDB taxonomy): Bacteria > Pseudomonadota > Gammaproteobacteria > Pseudomonadales > Oceanobacteraceae > Venatoribacter. Next base: position 26,528 of record CALJVD010000225.1, read on the forward strand.
GATCATGAAGCCGATGATATTGAAGAAGAAATAGTACGATTCGATGCAGCACTAGTGGCTGCTCGTAAAGAAGTACGCATGCTCAGCACCCGACTCAGCAGTGACTTAGGCGCCGATGAATTAGCCTTGTTTGATGTCTACCTCAGCATCTTAGACGACAACATGCTTGGCGTAGAGGTGAAAAACCGAATTCGTGAAGGCAATTGGGCGCAGGGCGCGTTACGTCATGTGATCATGCAGTACGTCAATCAGTTTCGCCTAATGGAAGATGTCTATTTACGTGAGCGTGCTACCGATATTCTTGATTTAGGCGTACGCCTACTTGCCCATCTACAAGGTAACGAACCACAGTGGCAGAACGAAGATTTTCCTGAAAATACAATTTTAATCAGTGAAGAACTGACGCCTGGTATGCTGGCAATGGTACCCACTAAAAAGCTACGTGGGTTGGTGTCGGTACGTGGTTCGTCTAACTCTCACGTGGCGATTTTAGCGCGCTCTATGGGCGTGCCTGCGGTAATGGGGGTGGTAGATGTACCGTACAACCAACTGCACAGTTTAGGGGTTATTGTCGATGGCTATCGTGGTCTGATTTATAGCAACCCCAGTAAAATTCTACGTAAACAATACCGTGCTATTTTCAAAGAAGAAAAGGCACTGCGTCGTGACTTAAGAGGGTTGCGCGAGCTGCCCGCAGAAACCCGAGACGGTTACCGTATTCCGCTTTGCGTAAACACCGGTTTAATGACAGATGCTGTACGTAGCTTAAGACGCGGTGCGGAGGGGGTCGGATTATATCGAACCGAAGTGCCTTTTATGATGAAAGAGCGCTTTCCGAGTGAAACAGAACAGCAAGAAGTGTACCGCCAGCAGCTAGATGCCTTTGCACCTAATCCTGTGACAATGCGCACCTTAGATGTGGGTGGCGATAAGCCCTTAAGTTATTTCCCTATCACGGAAGAGAACCCATTTTTAGGTTGGCGTGGTATCAGGGTAACGCTGGACCACCCTGAAATTTTCTTAGTTCAGCTTAGAGCCATGCTGAAAGCCAGTGAAGGTTTGAATAATTTACGAATTATGCTGCCTATGGTCTCTAGCACCAGTGAAGTTGATGATGCGTTGCATTTGCTTTATCGGGCGCATGCTGAAGTGCTTGAGGAAGGGTTTGATGTGGTTATGCCTAAAGTCGGCGTGATGATTGAAGTGCCGGCCATGGTGTATCAAATCAGTGACCTGTGTAAGCAGGTCGACTTTTTGTCAGTAGGCAGCAACGATTTAACGCAGTACCTTTTAGCGGTCGATCGTAATAATCCGCGCGTTGCAAATTTGTATCAAGCATTTCATCCGGCCGTGCTTAAAGCATTGAAATACATTGCTGATCAAGCTCATTTAGAGGGTAAGCCCGTGAGTTTATGCGGCGAACTGGCCGGCGATCCAATGGGAGCTGTATTACTGCTTGCCATGGGTTATGACAGTTTATCGATGAACGCTACTAACTTACCTAAAGTGAAAGCCCTGATTCGTGGTGTAAGAATGGAATGGGCACGAGAATTACTGGCCGATGTATTAACTCTAGATGATGCTCAAATCGTTGCCTCAACCCTGCAGTTTGCATTAGAACGTCAGGGCTTTAGTCGAATTATGGGCCCAGCGCTCTAATTACAAAGCAACTGTTTTACTTACTTTTCCCTTAAGCAATCCTCTTGAATCCCAGTTGGTTTCCGTTATTTCAGCGTGCACTTTCGTTAGAATAAGACCGGTTGAACAACGCGTTCCGTAGTTGGGTGATTGAATGAATTGCGAAGACAGTAAGCGTTCAAACGATTTACTGAATCCCGTATTCGGCAGTAGGCTGTCTGCGTACTGCTCGCGCCTACACAACAAAGTGCTTAAAGACTCTGAGCTTGAAGGTGCTTTTAACCAGTCTTGTAACTGTTCTTGTGCTAATAATGCCTTTGGCCAAGGAGAGTCGAGCTGTGCATTGCTGAGACTGTGCGTGCCTGCTGTAACCCGCTCAAGTTTAGGTCTAGGGTAGTTGGTTAAATACCACACCTGATTAATATCACCGGCAACTAAGTTGAAAGGTGCGTACAGCGCTGCTCTGCTTAATAAGTGATTAAGCGTATCTTCGCTAGAGTCCTTGCTGGATAAAAACAGGCTGACTAATTCACCACGAGATGGGGGATTAGCAGGACCTTTATCAGGAACTCGTACATTGGTGAGGGTAGCAAAGCTAAGATTCTTGTTAATGCCTAGCCATGTGCCTTTGTGTTGCAGGTCGCGCCCTGCAACGATGTCAGGGTTATCTGTCCACTGAGCTAAAGGCAAAGTAGGTCTTTGATAAAACTCATCACGGTTTGCCGTAAGAATTAAATGTTGGTTTGGCTGCCAATCAAAAGCGAGTAAACACATAGTGGTAAATCTGTTCAGTTTTCAATGGTGTTCAGATTACGTCATAATGCTGAGCTTTGCTAAGGGGTTGTTGTAATGGCGAGTATTATATTGTTTCTAATTGTTGGTGCCGTTACAGGGGTGTTAGCCGGTCTGTTTGGGATTGGCGGAGGCATGGTGATGGTGCCTGTGCTGGTGTTTTCTTTAACCGCGCACGGCGTTGATCCAGAAATTGTGTTTCATATGGCGCTTGCAACGTCTTTGGCAACCATTGTATTTACCTCTCTAACCTCCATTGCTACCCACCATCGTAAAGGTGCGGTAGATTGGCGTTTAGTGCGGTTTTTAAGTGTAGGTATAGTTGCTGGTGCGTTTGCTGGTGGTGCCATAGTGGTCAATGTATCCGGTAACACCTTAGAAAAGGCTATTGGGGTGTTTGCCATATTAGTATCACTGAAAATGTTTTTCGGTCTTAATCCTCCCAGTCGAGGTGACTCACCTAGTAAACTCGGTATGGTCGGTGCTGGTGGGGTAATCGGCTTTGGATCAGCGTGGTTTGGCATTGGTGGTGGTTCTTTCACTGTACCCTATTTGATTTGGATTAAACGACCCATGCATTATGCCGTTGCAACTTCTGCGGCCTGTGGGTTTCCAATCGCCTTAAGTAGTGCGCTTGTATATGCCTATTTAGGCTGGGGTAACCCTTTACTGCCAGAGTGGAGCACAGGCTTTTTATATTGGCCTGCCATTATAGGGATGGCTGTCACTAGCATGCCTATGGCCAAAGTGGGGGCTAACTTAGCGCATCAGTTAAACCCGCAACTATTACGAAAATTATTTGCCTTGATGCTGGCTATGTTAGGCATTAAGTTTTTATTTTTTTAAGGATAAACAATGGAATACCCGAATATAGATCCAGTGGCTATTAGCCTCGGGCCATTAGACGTGCATTGGTATGGGTTAATGTACTTATTGGCGTTTGGCACGGCTTGGTTGTTAGCACGTTATCGTATTTCTAAACCAGGCTCGACTTGGACGTCTGAGCAAATCTCTGACCTGCTTTTTTATTGTGCCATGGGGATTATCTTAGGCGGGCGCATGGGGTATGTGCTGTTTTACAACTTCGGACAGTTTTTACAAGACCCTATTTGGTTGTTGCGGGTTTGGGAAGGCGGCATGGCCTTCCATGGTGGCTTGTTAGGTGTGGTTATTGCCTTAGGCTTATTTAGCCATAAGTACAAAAAGAACTTATTTGATGTGGGTGACTTTATGGCGCCCTTTGTACCTATTGGCCTAATGTTTGGCCGCGTCGGTAATTTTATTGGTGGCGAGTTGTGGGGGCGTGCAGCCGACCCAGAACAGGTTCCTTGGGCGATGGTTTTCCCGCGTGCTGATGAATTATACAGACACCCGTCACAGTTATACCAAGCGGCACTTGAAGGCTTTTTATTGTTTTTAGTGTTATGGTTTTATTCATCTAGGCCACGCCCACAAAAGGCCGTGAGTGCTGCGTTTTTATTGGGGTATGGTATTTTTAGAACCATTGCTGAGTTTTTCCGAGAGCCAGATGCCCATATAGGATTTGATGTGTTTGGTTGGATGAGTCGCGGGCAATTATTAAGTATTCCTATGATAATTATTGGCTTAATCTTATTAATAATTGCCTATAAAAGTCCCAAAACAGAGAAGAAAAAATGAAACAGTATCTTGAGTTAATGCGTCATGTAAATGACAACGGCACCTTTAAATCAGACCGTACAGGCACTGGTACATACAGTTGTTTTGGGTATCAAATGCGCTTTGATTTGAGCGAAGGCTTTCCTTTAGTTACTACCAAAAAACTGCATTTACGCTCAATTATTCACGAGCTTCTATGGTTCTTATCTGGTGAAACCAATATCAAGTATTTAAAAGAAAATGGTGTTTCTATTTGGGATGAATGGGCTGACGAAGACGGTAATCTTGGGCCGGTGTACGGCTCACAGTGGCGCAGCTGGCCAACCGCTGACGGGCGTCAAATAGACCAGATTTCTGAGGTAATTGATCAAATTAAAAACAACCCAGACTCGCGTCGTATTATCGTCAGTGCTTGGAACGTCGGTGAGATTTCAAACATGGCATTACCGCCTTGTCATGCGTTTTTCCAATTCTATGTGGCAGATGGCAAGCTGTCATGTCAGTTATATCAACGCAGTGCCGATATCTTTTTAGGGGTGCCCTTTAATATTGCTAGCTATGCGTTATTAGTACACATGGTAGCTCAGCAGTGTGACTTAGAGGTTGGTGACTTTGTTTGGACCGGGGGTGATGTTCACTTGTACGCAAACCACATGGAACAAACGAAATTGCAGTTAAGCCGTGAACCTTTAGCGCTGCCTAAATTAGTTATTAAGCGTAAGCCCGCCAGTATTTTTGATTACAAGTTTGAAGATTTTGAAATCGAAGGTTATGAGCATCATGCGCATATTAAAGCACCGGTAGCAGTCTAAGCTAAATAGCCAGTTGTTGTGTCTATACGAATGCATTAGGCGAAGTGCTTCTGAAGCAATATCGACTTGTAAGCATTAGCATATTTTGAGGAACTAACATGTTATCCATGATCATCGCAGCGGCAGAAAACCGCGTAATGGGTAAAGACAATCAAATGCCTTGGCATTTACCGAATGACTTACAATACTTTAAGCGTTGTACCATGGGTAAGCCTATGATTATGGGGCGTAAAACCTATGAGAGTTTAGGTAAGCCGTTGCCCGGGCGCCCACATATTGTGATAACTCGACAAGCGGGATATCAAGCGCCTAATGCGAATGAGCAGGTAAAGGTTGTATCAACACTGTCAGAAGCAATAGTGGCTGCGTCAGAACTTACTGCCGACTCTGATAATAAAGAAATAATGGTTATCGGTGGTGCTGAAATTTGCTCGCTTGCCTTTCCACAGACAGAGCGCCTCTACTTGACTCAGGTGCATGCTGAAGTGGATGGCGATGTGTATTTTCCTGAATTTGATTTAAACGAATGGCGTGAAGTCTCGCGTGAAGACTACAGCGCATCTGAAAACAATCCCTATGATTACAGTTTCGTGGTTCTTGAAAAGAATTAGCATCTAACCGTTTTCTATGGGTACTGACGAATTAGAATACTATGAGCGCTCTTTCTATTTATGCTGGCGCTGATGCGCTTCAGCACATTCAAAAATATGGTCTAACGAAAGATGATGTAGGCGTGATGCTAGGCGCCTCGGGTGGGCCAAAATGGCTAGTGCTAGCCTCACTAGATCGATACCTTATGGGTAAGTGGTTTGCTGATCGTAAAGAGCCTCTGCACCTATTAGGCACCTCTGCCGGCGCTTGGCGACTATCCTGTTATGCGCAAAACGATCCTATCGCGGCATTAGCTCGATTAGAAGAGGCCTATCTTTCTCAACAGTACCCAGACAAAGCGACACGTGCAGAAATATCGCAAGTGGTTGAGAGCATTCTCGACCATACTCTTGGTGAAACGGGCGGGCAAGAAATTGTTAATAATCCCATTATGCGCTACCACAATATCGTAACGCGCTGTAAAGGCTTGGGCGCCTTCGAGAATGGCGTGTTACAGGCCACCAGTATGTTAGGCGCGTTTCTAGGTAACTTAGCCACGCCTGGAGCGATGCGTCCTTTTGTGGAACGGGTGCTGTTTCACCACCCGGAGCTGCCTCCTGTGGTGAGCTTTCCAGACTTTCCTGCAAGAAAAGTTGTACTGACCGAGAAAAACATAAAACAGGCGATTTTAGCGTCGGGTTCTATTCCTATTGTTTTTAGTGGAGTAAAGAATATTCCAGGCGCGCCTATGGGTATGTATCGTGATGGTGGAATAACCGATTATCAGTTTAACCTGCCTGTGATGCCGAAAAATGGCATAGTGTTGTATCCTCACTACTCAGCCACACCGCCTAAAGCGGTATGGTTCGACAAGAAACTTAAGCGACGTGTCGCCACTAAAGAACACTATAAACGCACTGTAATTATTGCTCCTTCACATGAGTTTGTTGCTACTTTACCCGGTGGCAAAATACCCGATAGACAGGATGTGTTTGATTTCCCTGAATATAGCGTAAGAAGAAAACGCTGGGATACTGTAATGAAGGAATGTGAGCGATTGGCTGATGAATTTGCAGAAATAGATCAAAAGCAAAGTTGGGCAGAGGTTGCCCAACCTTTACCTTGGTAACCTTAGTTTATAGTTTGAAATCGTAAACAAAGGTAACTGTAAGAGATTCTTTCTTTAGACCAATAGGTAGCGGTGGGTATGGCTCACTATTTTTTACGGCTTCATGAGCGGCTTGATTTAATTCACGGTGTTTAGAGCGCTCAATATCACGAATCTCTAGTACTTTACCGTCTTTGCTAAGATCAAACTCAATAGTTACTAAGCCTTGTTTCTTTAAAATTCGTGCCGCAGCAGGGTAAACCACATTGCCTGCGATACGCTCTAGTTCTGCCTGAATGTACTTTGTTTCTAACTCTTCACTGCTTTCGCTTGGTTTAGCTTGTTGCAATGAAGCAGGCACGGTTGGCATAACAAGCTCTGGTTGAGGCTTGTTTTGTAAGCTAAAGAGATATGAAACACTGACTGGCCAGCTGTCACCGGTTAGATCTTTAGGGATAGTCATCTGGCTAGCAGAAGCATTAACCGCACGCTTTACTTCGTTGACTAGAAGATCAGAAGAATTACCGCCACTGACTTTAATGTCGGACACTTCTTTATGTTTGTTTAGAGTGAAGTCTAATTCAACCAAGCCTTCTTGGCCGAACTGTTTTGCCCAAGCTGGGTACACAACGGCGGCGCGCACTTGGCGTTGAAGTTGCCATTGCAGCATGTTTAGGTGGTATAGCTGTTGCTCTTCTAATACCGAACTGTCTTTAGCCTTTGTTTGCGTCGCAGCAACAGGCTTAGGTTCGGGCTTTTTGTCTGCTGTCTTGGCTTTGTTCGCAGTTACAACCTTGGGGGTTGCTTGTACTTTTTGACGTTGAAGCTCTAACTCTGCTTGGCGCGCGGCTGCGGCAAGTTGAACACGCTTACGCTCTTCGGCCGCAGCTTGTCGGGCTTTCTCTGCTTCAATGCGTTCTCTTTCAGCGCGAATACGTGCTTGCTCAGCTTCAATGCGAGCTTGTTCGGCTTGACGAGTAGCCTGTTCTGCTGCGATCCAACCGGTAAACAAACCAGGGCGCTTAGGCTGATGGCTGAGTAAGGTTGCTTTGTGGCTGTCTGAAGAAGCTTCTTGGCCAAGGATCTGATTTCGAAACTCTCGGGTTGGCGGAAGTTTGCCAATCCAAGTATTTACCAGATAGTTAAATAAAGTTGTGCCTGATGCTTCAGCGACTAAATCATTGTTCAATAAGATGCGACTGTTACCACCGGGTTGGTAATCAATGATAATTTCGTCACCCGCTTTAATGTCGCTGCGTGGAAAGCTAGTAAAGGTCATTAATGCTTGTTGAACAGCAGGGTCTTGACTGAAGTTATCGTTGTTAATAGCAATGTTGTTTTGCCATATTTGTGACCAGCGGCGTGGTGACCAAGAGGGTACAGTAACGACAATTTGCATGCGTTTAGTGGTAGAGTCGGAGAGAATATAATTAATATCTTCGCTAGCTTGAGGTAGGTATAAACCACCGATGTACTGATCGCGCGTTAAGTGCTTAAAAACAGCACTACCATTTAAAACGAGATCGTCGGCATGAGCAGTAGATAAAACAAAAAGGGAGAGTAATAAGACAGTGAATTTAGACTTAAACCAGGACATGAGGCATCGTAACCCTACTATTGTGCAAAAAATGGACTATACCGGATTTATGGCAAGCTTAGAATTGATCTCGGTTAACAAGTAACAAATTAACAACAAAGTCGGCGTATAATACAACCATTACCGCCAAAACTAGCATTAATGCTATAAAGTCTTAAAGAAAACTTTAGAATTACGCTGCAAATTGTAGAGATATTGCTTTTCCTGAGGGAGCTCATGGACTTGTCCAGCGACAAAACCATGCTCTAAAAACCAATGGGCAGTGCGAGTGGTAAGGACAAATAAACGTTTTAGTTGTCGTTTCTTTGCTTCGTGTTCAATCTGTTCTAACAATAATGCACCACGGTTGGTACCACGATAACTTGGGTGTACAGCAACGCAGGCAAGCTCGGCTTGTTCGTCTGAATATGGGTAGAGCGCAGCACAAGCGGTAATAAGCCCGTCACGCTCGATAACAAAAAA
>CALJVD010000226.1 GCA_937974825.1 uncultured Oceanospirillaceae bacterium
ACAAAACTAGGCTGTTTCCGCTAAGGATGCATTCACCGCTTTGTTCACTGCGCCTAGTATCGCTTTTATACCAGCAGATAGCGTGTCGTTGTCTTGTGCTACGGCAGTAAAGCGTTGTCCATTTACGTTGGCTTGAACAAAGGCCATGGCATCGGCATCTGAGCCTGCGCCTAGGGATTGCTCATCAAATTGTACTATTTGAATTTCCATTCCACAGGCTTGGTGCATGGCCGCGGCAAAGGCGCTGATGGCGCCGTTGCCTTGCCCTTTAGCTGTAATTTCTTTGCCTTCATTATTAATTACAGCTTGAATTTGATGCTGGTTTCCTTGTTTATCAATTTGATAGTTAACCAAGTCAAAGGTGCCATTGATGTTTACAAATTCGTTTTTAAATACATCGACAATATCCTCTGTGTTTAACTCACCTTCGCTGGCTTCAGAGGCTTTCTGCACTGGGCCTGCTAATTCAATTTGCATCCAGCGCGGTAAGGTGACGCCTAGGTTTTGTTCTACTAAGTAGCTGGCACCGCCTTTACCCGATTGGCTGTTTACTCGAATAACGGATTGATAGGTGCGACCGATGTCGGCAGGGTCAATGGGTAAGTAAGCAACATCCCAGTGTTCGTCTTTGCTTTGCACTGTTAAGCATTTACGAATAGCGTCTTGGTGGCTGCCGGAGAATGCGGTGTAAACCAATTCTCCTAACCACGGATGACGCGGGTGCGTTTTAATTTGGGTGCAGGCTTCAGCGGTTGTAATGATTTCATCGGCTAAGCTAATGTCTAGTTTAGGGTCGATGCCTTGGCTGTATAAGTTCATGGCGACGGTCACTAAGTCTAAGTTACCCGTACGCTCACCATTACCTAACAAAGTACCTTCTAAACGGTCGGCACCGGCCAACAAGGCTAGCTCTGCGGTGGCTACACCACAACCGCGGTCGTTATGAGGATGTACGCTGATAATAATGCTGTCGCGCTTGTTAATGTTGTCGCAAAACCACTCTACTTGATCGGCAAAGACGTTGGGCATGGCTACTTGTACGGTATCGGGCAAGTTGAAGATGGCTTTGTTTTCAGGGGTTGGCTGCCAGACATCAATAACGGCGTTACAGACTTCTACCGCAAAGTCGACTTCGGTCGATGAAAAGCTTTCAGGCGAGTATTCAAACACCCATTCAGTTTCTGGGTACTTGCGAGACTCTTCTTGTACTTTACGCGCTCCATGCATAGCGATATCGATAATGCCTTGTTTATCTAATTTAAAGACTTTGTCACGCTGAACCGGAGAGGTGGAGTTATACACATGCACCACCGCACGACGCGCACCTTTTAGTGCTTCAAATGAGCGTTTAATTAATTCATCACGGGCTTGCACCAATACTTGAATGGTGACATCGGCCGGAATTTGGTCTTCTTCAATTAACCAGCGCACAAAATCAAAATCGGGTTGAGATGCCGAAGGAAACCCTACCTCAATCTCTTTAAATCCCATTTTCACCAACAACGCCCACATGCGTTGTTTTTGTGCCACAGTCATAGGTTCCACCAGCGCCTGATTACCATCGCGCAGGTCCACCGAACACCATAACGGCGCATGACTTAACGTATTGTTAGGCCATGTGCGATTCGATTTATGGATAACGGGAGCAGGACGGTATTTACGATGATCAAACGACATAAAGGCACCTAATTGGGAATGTTACTTGGGAAGAAAAAAGATTGAGGCTGTGTTGTTCCGGATTGAGTTGCCGGTTGGTCTGCACTGCTTGCTCTTTTGAAGCAATTTTATGTGCGAGGGTCTTGTGAACCCTAGACCGCCCATCGCTCTTGTGAAGCTTTGGGTTGGTTAACAGCTTGATGAGTATATTAGCGACTAACTCGCGCAAAGTGCTTGCGTAGTTGGCTTGATTTTGATTGTTTTTAGCAGATATAGCTGCCAAGTGTTTATTTGTTAGTTATTTATTTCAGCATTTTTTTATGGTGATAAATTGTAGGTCGGTCTTAAGGCCGACGAATGCCATGCCTGCCAGTGTAGGTCGGTCTTTAGGCCGACGAATGCAACCCTATTAGTGTAGGTCGTCCCTT
>CALJVD010000227.1 GCA_937974825.1 uncultured Oceanospirillaceae bacterium
TTTTAAGTAATAACGATTATTATTTGTAGATATGGTGTCAGAGGCTGTCTTGTTCGAACCCTGGTAACTGGGTATATGGGTTGTTTTTACTGTCTTCTTTACAGTTTCTTGCCTTATATCAATGTAGGTAACACTAACATCATTATCATTCCTCTCTATGGGTAGAAAATTCAATATCTACTCACTTTTGACTGACGCTTTATGCAAAAAACGAGCATTTATGCTTTTAAAACAAGCATTCAGATGGGCTTAGGTTGCTTTCACATAAGTTCAACATCATAATTACCCGTCTTTTATCAACCCTTAACTTTCGCTGTAATAATGGAACCCAAATCATGAGCACAGCATTTGACCATCCTGAATATAACTACAAAGTAGTCCGACAGTTCGCTGTTACTACTGTATTCTGGGGCATTATTGGTATGGCTGTTGGCGTATTAATCGCTGCACAGCTTGCTTGGCCTGCCCTTAACTTTGATACGCCTTGGCTATCTTTTGGACGCTTACGCCCGCTACACACTAACGGTGTGATTTACGCGTTTGGTGGTAGTGCGTTATTTGCTACGTCCTATTTTGTGGTACAACGTACCTGTAAAGTACGCCTATTCTCTGACACTTTATCTGCCTTTACCTTCTGGGGTTGGCAAGCAATTATTGTTGCGGCCGTTATTACCCTTCCATTAGGTATGACTTCTACTAAAGAATACGCTGAATTAGAGTGGCCAATTGATATTTTGGTTGCTTTAGTCTGGGTTGCTTACTTAGTTAACTTCCTAGGTACTATCGCAAAACGTAAAGTTAGCCATATTTATGTAGCTAACTGGTTCTATGCTGCTTTCATTATCATGATTGCAATCCTTTACATCGGTAACAACCTAGCAGTGCCAGTAACACTAACTAAGTCTTACTCTGTGTACTCAGGTGCTATTGATGCCATGGTGCAATGGTGGTGGGGACACAACGCTGTTGGTTTCTTCCTAACTGCTGGTTTCTTAGGGATTATGTACTACTTCGTTCCTAAGCAAGCAGGTCGTCCTGTTTATTCTTACCGTCTGTCTATTGTTCACTTCTGGGCATTAATTTCTATTTATGTTTGGGCGGGTGCTCACCACTTGCACTACTCTGCTCTACCAGACTGGGCACAAACTGCCGGTATGATCATGTCTTTAATCCTATTAGCACCAAGCTGGGGCGGTATGATTAACGGTATGATGACTCTATCTGGCGCTTGGCATAAGCTTCGCACCGACCCAATCCTACGTTTCTTAGTGGTGTCATTGTCTTTCTACGGTATGTCTACCTTCGAAGGCCCAATGATGTCAATTAAAACTGTAAACGCTCTATCGCATAACACTGACTGGACTATTGGTCACGTTCACGCGGGTGCTTTAGGTTGGGTTGCCATGGTTTCTATTGGTGCTCTATACCACTTAATCCCAATTATGTACGGCCGTAAGGCAAGCGATATGTACTCTACTCCGCTAATTAATACACACTTCTGGTTAGCGACTATTGGTACTGTTCTATACATCGCGTCAATGTGGGTTAACGGTATTATGCAAGGCTTAATGTGGCGTGCAGTTAACGCTGACGGTACGTTAACTTATAGCTTTGTTGAATCTATTGAAGCTTCACACGGCGGTTACGTAGTACGTGTTATTGGTGGCTCGTTATTCTTAATCGGTATGCTACTAATGGGTTACAACACTTATATGACAGCTCGCGACGCTAAGAGAGAACTTAGCAACGCTCAGCTAGCTCAAGCTTAAGGAGTTTTAACGTGATTAATCATGATAAAATCGAAAAAAGTCTACCATTAATGGTGATAATGATTGTTATCGCCTTAAGCTGGGGTGGACTGGCTGAAATCGTTCCTTTGTTTTGGCAGTCAGAAACCACTGAGCCAATCGAAGGTTTAAAACCTTTAAGTGCATTAGAACTTGAAGGCCGTGATATCTACATCCGCGAAGGTTGCCACGTTTGTCACACTCAAATGGTTCGTCCATTCCGTGCTGAAACAGAACGTTATGGCCCTTACAAAGTTGCGGCAGAAGACGTGTATGAGCATCCATTCCTATGGGGTTCTAAACGTACTGGTCCAGACCTAGCTCGTTTAGGTGGTCGTTACTCTGACGAATGGCACCGCGCTCACATGTACAACCCACGTGACGTTGTTCCAGAGTCTATTATGCCTTCGTACCCTTGGTTATTTGATGACAAAGTCGACGGCCGTGTTACTCCTAAGAAAATGAAAGCACTTCGCTTAGTTGGCGTACCTTACACCGATGAAGACATCGAAGGTGCAAAAGCAGCAGTGCATGGTAAAACCGAAATCGAAGCCTTAGTTGCTTACTTGCAACAACTAGGTACTGCAGTCACTAAACGGTAACCCTATGGATATTAACGACGTACGCGGAATTGGTACTGTTATTGCTCTTATCGCTTTCTGCGGCATTATTTGGTGGGCCTATGGCTCATCACGCCGCGAGCGCTTTGAAGAAGATGCGAACATACCCTTTTACGATGAAGATGAACCGCGCAACGACGATAAGCGGAGTAAATAAATTATGTTAAGTACATTTTGGCAAATATGGGTCACGGTAATTGTCGTGGGCTCAATGATCGGTTGCGGTTTACTGATCACGTATACCAGTCGTGGCATGAAAAAAGATGAAACGACAGAGACTACTGGTCACACTTATGACGGTATTGAAGAGTTTGATAACCCTCTACCACGTTGGTGGGTATTCATGTTCTGGGGAACCATTATCTTTGGTTTCTTATATATCGGTATGTATGGCCTAGGTAACTTCAAAGGCTTCTTAAAGCTAGAAGTTGATGGCGAACAAGTAAGCTGGACGTCTGAAAACCAATGGAAAGCTGAAGTTCAAGCATTTGACGCAAAGATTGCTCCTTTATATGAAAAATACTCGGCTATTCCTGTAGAAGAGTTAGTTCATGACGAAGAAGCATTAATGTCTGGTCAGCGTTTATATAAGAGCAACTGCTCTGTGTGCCACGGCACAAGTGCTAAAGGCGCTAAAGGCTTCCCTAACCTAACCGACAACGATTGGTTATATGGCGGTACTCCTGCTGCTATTAAACAAACAATCTCTTATGGTCGTCAGGGTGTAATGCCAGCTCAAGAGAGCATCTTAGGCGCTGAAGGCGTTACTGACATGGTTCACTATGTGCGTAGCCTATCTGGCTTATCACACGAAGAAGAACGTGCAGAAAACGCTGAAGCTAACTTCAAAACCTACTGTGCTGTGTGTCACGCACAAGACGGTACTGGTAACCAGTTAGTTGGTGCTCCTAACTTAACTGACGAAGTTTGGTTATATGGTGGCTCTTCTAAAGAAATTGAGTTTACGTTGAAGCATGGCCGTAGCGGTAACATGCCAGCTCACAAAGATATTTTAGGCAGCAATGCTGACGCTAAAATTCACCTGTTAACTACATACGTTTATTCTCTTTCTAACAAAGAGTAAGGTCTTACTTCCTGTCAGCTGCCTACTGGCACATGAAGTAATCTTTATAAAAGCGGCGCAAGCCGCTTTTTTTGTCTAAAACAAGCAAGGTAGTCGTAGTATGAGCAAGATTCCTGTTAAAGACGTTACCCCCGAACCCGAAACTCAAAGCCTCTACAAGAAGCGTGAAAAAATTTACATGCGCGAGGTTGAAGGCTTTTTTAATAACCTGCGTCAGTGGCTGTTAGGTGCACTACTGGTTCTTTTCTACGGCACAGTTTGGCTGAAATGGGATGGACGCCAAGCGGTACTATTTGACTTACCTGCTCGTCAGTTTCACATTTTCGGTATTACCTTCTGGCCACAAGATTTCATGCTGTTGGCCTGGATACTGATTATTGCTGCTTACGGTTTGTTTACCGTTACTAACTACGCTGGTCGTTTATGGTGTGGTTACGCTTGTCCTCAAACCTCATGGACATTTATTTTCATGTGGATTGAAGAGAAAGTAGAAGGTACGCGTAACGCTCGTATGAAGTTAGATAAACAACCTCTGAGCGCAGAAAAAGTACGTAAGAAAGCAACCAAACATATTTTATGGGCTATTATTGCGCTTTGGTCTGGTATGACCTTCGTAGGCTACTTTACTCCTATCCGCGACTTAGTACCCGACTACTTTACCTTATCAGCGAATGGCTGGGCTCTATTTTGGGTGACCTTTATAGGCTTTATGACCTACATGAACGCTGGTTGGCTTCGTGAGCAAGTATGTATTTACATGTGCCCTTATGCTCGCTTCCAGTCAGTGATGTACGACAGCGATACCTACGCTGTATCGTATGATTTCAATCGTGGTGAACCACGTGGTTTCCGTAACAAAAAACAAACGAAAGAAGAACAAGACGCATTGGGCGACTGTGTAGACTGTTCTTTATGCGTTCAGGTTTGTCCTGTTGGTATCGATATTCGTGACGGCTTGCAGTACCAGTGTATTGCTTGTGGTTTATGTATTGATGCTTGTGACAGCGTGATGGATAAAATCGACAAGCCAAGAGGCTTAATTCGTTACGCAACGGAAGAAGAGCTAAAAGGCGGTAAGACACATTTCTTACGTCCTCGTTTAGTTGGCTACTTTACCGTGTTATTAATTATGATTACGGCCTTCAGCTATGTGCTGCTAACGCGCACACCATTTAAGCTAGAAATTGAGCGTGGTCGTGGTTCGCTGTATCAATTAACGGTTAATGACACCATCACTAACGGTTATAACTTAAAGCTGATTAACATGTCTCAATCTCCTAATACTTATACATTAGAGGTTCAGGGCTTAGATGGCTTGAAGATGGATGCAGAAACCACTTATGACTTAAACGTTAACGAGCTACGTGAAGTGCTACTTACTCTGGAACTTGACCCTGCAAAAGTAAAACTAAAAGAAAGCCGCAATGAAATTAAATTTGTGGTGCGTGATGCAGAGACAGGTGAGATTATTACAGAAGCTAAGAACGCCTTTATTGCGCCGTTAAACTAATATATTTGAGGTAAGAATGAACCCAAACCAAGGTGAGTCGTTCACCCCGTTTTACAAAGAACCTATGGTTCTGCTATTAATCATTTTCCCAGTGGCTTCTATCATCTGGGGGATGGTAATGCTGTCACTCGCTTTTAACGGAAAGGATTCCTTGGTGTCTGATAGCTATTACAAAGACGGTGTTTCTTATACAGAAAACGAAGATCTGATAAAAAACGCACGTACTCATAAAGTAAGCAGTGAAATCAGTTTCACCGTAGGTGGCGTTGAACTTACCCTCCATGGTGATTTTGAATCGGAACCTCACTCATTACAATTACAGTTGATTCATCCTACGCTTGAAGACCGCGACTTAATTGTCTTTATGCAACGCATTGGTCCAGGCCAATACGCTGGTGTTATGGAACAAGACCTAGACGACAGACGTCATATTTGGTTGGCAAGCTTAGAACAAAAGTGGCGCATTAATACAACGGATACAGTGCACCCAGGTAAGGTTGTTGTTATTAAAAATCCATGACCCAAAAGTTGATAACTAAGTGTTTTCATTGTGGCGAAGCCGTTACTGATGGTGACCGTTGGTCTACCGTTATTGATGGCAAGCCACAAGCTATGTGCTGCCCCGGCTGTAAAGCCGTAGCCGAAGCCATTATTGATAGTGGTTTAAATGACTACTACCAACATCGTACTAAGCTCCCTGATGTTTCACCGGCTGAATTTGATAGCAGCACGCTTGAAGCCCGTGAAACTTTGCTGTTTTATGACAGCCCTGCCCTGCAACAACAATTTGTCGCCCGTGATAACAACATGGCTGAAGCCAGTTTTATTATCGACGGCATAAGTTGTGCTGCTTGTTCTTGGTTAATTGAACATCGTATGGCACAGCTTAAAGGGGTGACCAAAGCCACCCTTAACTTATCGAACCATCGTTTATTTATTCAATGGAACCACGACGAAGTACTGGTTTCTTCATTGATTGAAGCGTTATTACGCTTAGGCTATAAAGCCACCCCTTTTTCGGCCAGTAGCCAAGAGGCTTCTCGTCATCAAGAAAACAAAATTGCCATACGCCGTTTAGCCTTAGCCGGCTTTGGCATGATGCAAATGATGATGATGACTATTCCTACCTATTCTGAAATGACTACGTTAGAAGAGTTCTTTCTACGTATTGCTCAGTTAGTGTTAGCTATTCCTGTGGTCTTTTACAGTGGCGCACCCTTTTACAAAGCCGCCTACAGAGATATTAAATCACGTCATTTAACCATGGACGTGCCAGTTACCTTGGCCATTATGTTGGCATTTTCGGCCAGTATTTGGAGTACCTTCAACCAAGGGCAAGATGAATACTTTAGTGAAGTGAGTATGTTCATCTTCTTCTTACTGGTTGGTCGTTACTTTGAGATGCGTGCTCGACACCGCATGAACCGAGCCGGTAATAACTTACTTACGTTACTGCCGAACTTAGCTATTCGGGTATCAGATAATGGCGAAGAAGAGCTTATTGCCGCCACTGATATTCAGCTAGGGGATACTTTGCGCGTTAAGCCAGGGCAATCTATTGCCGCTGATGGTATCGTCCTTGAAGGCAGAAGCTCCGCCGACGAAGCCGCCCTAACCGGTGAGTACTTACCGGTCACCAAAGAAAAAGGCAGCATGTTAATTGGCGGAACGATTAACATTGAAAGCCCACTGTTAATGAAGGTAACGGCCACGGGTGCCGACGCTCAAATTTCAACCATTATGCGTTTGCTCGACCGTGCCCAGCAATCTAAACCTAAAGCGGCCATGATTGCCGACAAGGTTGCTAGCTACTTTATTCTTGGCGTTTTATTTGTTGCCGTTGCGGTCTTCTTGTTCTGGTTGCCACAAGGAATAGAGAAAGCCTTCTTTGTTGTGCTGTCTGTCTTAGTTGTCACCTGCCCTTGTGCGCTTGCATTGGCAACGCCAACCGCACTAACGGCGGCTACGGCTGCCTTACGAGAGCGCGGCCTGCTTATTAGTCAAAGTCATGTGTTAGAAACACTTCCCCAAGTAACCCGTGTAGTGTTTGATAAAACCGGAACCCTTACTCAAGGGCGCTTAACCTTAGATCAAGTTGTGCCACTGAGCACCTTGAGTGAATCTGATATTCTCGGTTTGGCATCTGGCCTAGAAAAATACAGCACTCACCCTATTGCCCGTGCGTTTAATAAAATTGAACCCACTCAAATTGATAGCCCTGAGCAGATTTCTGGTCAAGGCGTAAAAGGACTTTGGCAAGGTAAGGAAGTACGCTTAGGTCGTGCAGATTTTGCTTGGTCAATGCCATTAACACCTCCTTCAAAAGAAGGACAATGGTTATTGTTGGCCAGCGAAGATGAAGCACTGGCTTGGTTACAACTCAATGACAGTTTACGAAAAAGCGCCTACAGTGTTATACCTGAGCTGCAACGCCGTGGGTTGAAGGTATCGTTACTTACTGGTGACCCTAGCGAAGCCGGTCCTAAAGTTGCGAAAACATTGGGCATTGATGACGTACGCATAGGCATGTCTCCAGAAGGTAAGTTGGCGACCGTACAAGCATGGCAAGAAGCCGGTGAAAAAGTAATGATGGTGGGTGATGGTATTAACGATGTGTTAGTACTGGCAGCGGCCGATTTATCACTGGCCGTGAGTGAAGCCAGTGATTTGGCAAAAACCAACGCCGACACCTTACTTAACAATGGCCAGCTAGAAGTGATTTTGCAAATGTTAGATACCGGTCGTAAAACTCGTCGTATCATTGCACAAAACCACGCTTGGGCCATTGGTTATAACTTAACTGCCTTACCTGCAGCCGCTGCTGGTATAGTTGAACCTTGGCAAGCAGCCATCGGCATGTCATTAAGTTCTATGATCGTTATCACTAATGCGTTACGCCTTTTACGAACTAAAAAAGTGAGGTAGTTATGGATTTACTCTACGCCATCGTGCCCTTTTCAACGATTCTTTTAATCTTGGCTATTCTTACTTTTTTTTGGGCGGTACGCAGTGACCAATTTGAAGATTTAGATTCGCCGGCGCATCGTATTTTGTTTGATGACGACGAACCAGAGAAGAAAACGGACGATAATAAAGAATAATAAGCGCTGTTTTAAACCCTGATTAATTTTTGCTTTACAGGTAAGGTAATTAAAATGCACGAACATATGCACGCCATGCATGAACCACTTACTCTTATTAGCGCCCTTTTGTTGGGTTTTTTCAGCTCCAGTCATTGTCTGGTGATGTGCGGTGGTATAGCGGCCGCTATTGGTAGTCGCGCTGAAAAGCATCGTATTCGCACCATCGTGATGTTTAACGGTGGTCGCTTAATTAGTTACAGTTTACTCGGGTTGTTGGTCAGTTTCTTAGGCCTATGGCTGCAAGAACAAAACCACACTCTCATGCTTTATATGCGTACTTTTGCCGGTGTGCTGCTTATTCTGATGGGCTTTTATGTTGCCCGTTGGTGGATGGTGCTAACACAGTTTGAACGTTTCGGTCAGCCGGTATGGAACGCACTAAAGCCTGTTACTAAGCGTTTTATGGGGTCGGTTAAACCGCACCATCAATTTAGTTTAGGCATGCTGTGGGGGTTTTTACCCTGTGGCTTAATATACAGTGCCTTGGCTTGGGTCGCGGCAGAAGGGAACCCGACAATGGGCGCAGCGACTATGTTTGCCTTTGGTTTAGGTACCCTGCCGGCACTTACCGCTGGTACCTTATTGGGTAACGTTATTACGCCTTGGCTTAACAAACCCATTGTTCGTAAGCTATCTGCTTTATTGCTTATAGCCTTTGGTATATGGACAATAACTATTATTTGGTCCCATTCTTAGCTAATATGTATCCCTTTAGAGCTATTGATTTCTCTTGAATCGTTTAGGACTGTTAATGAAAACCAATTCAGACACTCAAAAAGCAACCCAGCGTCTGGTGCAGCCGCACTGCCAAACCTGTACGCTTAATGCTCTTTGTCTGCCTCTCTCTTTAAATGATTCCGACATGGACCGCCTAGACAGCATTATCCGTCGTGGTCGCCCAATACAGAAAGGCCAAGTCTTGTTTCAACAAGGTGAAGCCTTCCAATCTGTTTATGCTGTTCGTACAGGTGCGCTAAAAACCTATACCTTAGCCAGCAATGGTGAAGAACAAATTACTGGTTTTCATCTTGCTTCTGAATTAGTCGGTCTTGCCGGTTACGACAACAAAGAATACCCATTAACGGCTAAAGCGCTAGAAACCACTACCGTTTGTGAAATTCCATTAAACCAGTTAGATATTTTAATGGATGAGCTACCGGAATTGCGCCGTCAGTTAATGCGCACCATGAGTAACGAAATTCGCCATGACCAACATATGATGCTGTTGTTAAGCAAAAAGAATGCTGAAGAACGTGTGGCCTCTTTCTTGCTGAACATTTCACAGCGCTATGGTCGTCGTGGTTTTTCTACTAGCCAATATCGCTTACCTATGTCACGTGTAGACATCAGTAACTACCTTGGCTTAGCGGTTGAAACCATTAGCCGTGTGTTCACGCGTTTTCAACGTAACGAGTTGATCGAAACTCAGGGTAAAGAAGTTACTCTGCTCGATATAGACGCTTTGTCTGAGCTTGCCAGTCATAACTCTCCTAAAGAGTGTAAATAACCTCTAGAGAGCTATAAGCAATTTGCTGTAGCTCTCTTCTTTCTTGCCTATTATCTCTAAACCGTATGAATGTCTGCTGTTGTCTTTAGTCTCCTCTTTTCTGCGGTTTAACATTCTGTTATAAAGCCTACGAATTTTATTGGATAGGACCGTCATGCTTGATTTATCCCACCAGCGTAAAGAAAAACTAGAGTTCAATAAACTACATAAGCGTTTGCGCCGTAACGTTGGTAAAGCTATTGAAGATTACAACATGATCGAAGATGGCGACAAAATCATGGTGTGTTTATCGGGCGGTAAAGATTCCTATACCATGCTCGATATTCTTATGAACCTGCAACGCAGTGCGCCTATTCATTTTGATATTGTCGCGGTCAATTTAGACCAAAAGCAGCCGGGCTTTCCTGAAGAGGTACTGCCTAAGTATTTAGACAGCATTGGCGTTGACTACCACATTCTTGAAAAAGACACATACAGTATTGTTAAGGATGTCATTGAAGACGGTAAAACCACCTGTGGCTTATGTTCACGCTTACGTCGCGGTAACCTATATGGCTATGCTGAAGAAATTGGGGCTAATAAAATAGCCTTAGGGCATCATCGTGACGATATTATCGAAACGCTATTTTTAAATATGTTTCACGGTGGCAAGTTAAAAGCCATGCCGCCTAAACTATTAAGCGATGATAAAAAGCACGTTATTATTCGTCCACTGGCATACTGCAAAGAACAAGATATTGAAACCTACTCGGCCATTAAAGAGTTCCCAATTATTCCTTGTAATTTATGTGGCAGCCAAGAAAACTTAGAGCGCCAGAATATTAAACAAATGCTTGCGCAATGGGACAAACAAAACCCAGGTCGCAGTGAAAATATTATGGCGGCCATTTGTAATATCGCCCCATCACAATTGGGCGATCGCAACCTTTTCGACTTTGCGAGCTTACAAAAGCAGCAAAACAGAAACCATCTGTACACGCGCTTAGATATTACCGAAATAAACTAACGCTTAAGCTACCCTCCCTAAGCTCTACTAGGGAGGGTGCTACCCACCTAACTCTTTGATTTATCCCATATTTATGATCCTATAGGTTTCTTCTTAGGTCAGTGTTACCCTGTGCCTTTGTTTTTTGTCTATTTAGATTCTTAGGTTTTAACATGGCAACGAAACTCATTACCCGTGAAGGCTTTGAGCGTTTAGAAAAAGAACTGGATCACTTATGGCGTGTAGAACGCCCTGAAACCACAAAAAAAGTAGCTTGGGCGGCAAGTTTAGGCGATCGCTCTGAAAACGCCGACTATCAATACAACAAGAAAAGACTTCGTGAGATTGATCGTCGCGTCCGTTATTTACGCAAATCACTCGATGAGTTAAAAGTTGTAGATTACAGCCCACAACAAGACGGTAAAGTATTCTTTGGTGCTTGGGTAGAAATTGAAAACGATGAAGGGGAAACCAAGAAGTTTCGCATTGCCGGCTACGACGAAATTTTTGATCGCAAAGATTATATTTCAATCGACTCTCCTATGGCTCGCGCCCTGCTAAAAGCAGAGGTTGACGACGAAGTCACAGTGAATACGCCGAACGGCAAAGCCGTCTGGTACGTTAATAAAATTTACTACCAAGACGCACCTAAGTAAGTCGCTGTGAATATAAACGCCTCCAGCACTTTAGAGCCACTGATAGAGCTGCTACGCATTAAGCTAGGCACTGGCTTAGTCTTTAGCGAATTTGATCTTATGCGCTGGTTACAAGCGCCAGAGCAAGGTATCTTTCTGCCCGATGCGCTATCGCACAATAAAACCTTATTTCAAAGCCACTTTTTGCTTATGCATGCGCTCTACAAGTTAAAACAAGAGTGGCTTAAACAGCGTACCGCTGTATTAGAGATTTCTGCACTGCACATAGAAAAACGAGCTTGGCATTGCGACATAAGCCACGACAGCCAAGTAGGCGAAGCCGATGCAGTAATGGATTACTATTTAGACCTGAATAATTTAGACACATCAGAAGAAAGTATCGAACAGCTGCTGAACTCTTTCTGGCTAAAAATGCGCATACCTGAGCAACACCCCGAAGATTTCGCTATATTAGAGTTAACACCACCGGTAAGTGCGAGCCAAATTAAAGCCCAATACCGTAAACTTGCAATGCAACATCATCCAGATCGAGGCGGATGCGAACAAACATTTTGTCAGATTCAAAGTGCGTACCAAAGATTAAGGACCCAGTATCTATGAAGAAGTTATTTGCCTGTATGTCGCTGCTTTTCTCAGTGTCATTCTCAGCTCAAGCATTGGTGATTTTGCAGTACCACCATATTGACGATAGCACCCCTGCGGTTACCAGTACGCGTGTCGATGATTTTATGGCACACATGGAACTGCTTGAAAAAGAAGGGATGCATATTATTGATTTAAAAGACGCCCTAGAAAAAGTACAAAGAAACGAAGCGCTGCCAGAAAAATCTGTCGCTATTACCTTTGATGACGCTTATTCCTCTATCTACGACAACGCATGGCCTAAGTTAAAAGAACTGGGGTGGCCCTTTACTATCTTTGTGAACCCAACGCAGATTGATAATAAAGTACGCAATATGATTACTTGGGAGCAGCTCAAGGAACTGCAAGATGCAGGTGTTTTAATTGCCAACCATAGCCAAACTCACCCTTATTTAATTGAGCCACATGGCGAAGCAGACTTGGCTACTTTTTTAGATAAAGAAATTAACGGTGCAGAACAACGTTTAAAAGAAGTGTTAGGCACCAGCCATAAAATCTTTGCTTATCCGTACGGTGAGTTTAATGCTGAAATCATGCAGTGGTTAGATGAGCAAGGCTATATTGGTATTGGCCAACACTCGGGTGCTGTCGGCCCAGACACTAATTTCTTAGCGGTGCCTCGCTACCCAGCAGGGGGCATTTATGCCAACCCATCTACCCTTAGAACAAAGCTTTATACGCTTGCCTTCCCAATTAGCGCAGACCAGTTTATTGACCCTGTGTTAGGCGAACACAATCCACCTAGCATCAGCCTTGAATTTACATTAAAGGATATTTATACCAGCCAAATTCAATGCTACTCAGGCTCTGAGGGTGCGCTCGATACAAAAGCCACTAAAGACGGAGACTTAATTAAGGTAAGTACTGGAGCGAAAAAAGCCATTACATCTGGACGCGATCGTTATAACTGTACGGCACCTAGCCGCAGTAAGCCGGGCTGGTACTACTGGTATTCTCAGTATTGGATTAACCCTAGCGTCAGTAATCGCTAAATCAATAATTGATGACCATAGGCTTGCAGTGCTCGCTCGCGCTCTCTCCAGTCGGGCAAGCACTGTGTCATGAGCTGCTTAAAACCAGCGCCATGGTCGAAGTGTTTTAAATGGCACAACTCATGCACCACCACCAGCTCCATAAGCGCTTCTGGCAGCTGTATTAACGCCAAGTTTAAATTGATATAACCACGCTGAGATAAACTCCCCCAACGCGTACGCATATTTTTCACCCGTAAAGTCGGTTGCTGTTCGGCGTATTGCGAAAATAACGGCCACCAGCGTTCAATCATTTGGATAAACGATACTCTGGCCTGCTTTCTTAGCCAACGCTCTAGCATCTGCTCTATTTGCTCTGGAGTACTACCAAAGGGCACTAGAACAACCTGGTCACCCACCTGTAAGGTTTTAACCATGGATTTGAGTATTGTATGCTCAACGCCACCTATCATTACGGCTTGGCTACGCTGCTGCTGAATTGCCTTAAATTGCTTATAGCGTTTTATCAGCCAGTCTTCATGTGACCCTAAAAAAGCCAATACTTGAAACTTGCTAATGCCCACTGGAATACGCACGTCGACCACCCCTTTAGGGTTCAGCTTTAACGACATGCTTTTGCGCCTGGATGCGGTAATCTTTACCGGTACAGTGTCATCGGCAATATTCATCGTTAACTCTTGTTGATAAGCAGTGCGTGAAGTCATAAGGCTATGGTAGGATGAGGCGAATTAGTTGGAGTGTATCAATGGTTGATCTTAATAGCATCCCTTCACTGGATGACAATGAATTAGAAACATTAGGCATATTATTAGAGGAAGAAGCTGAGCGCCAAGATAGCTTTGATTTCTTTGCTATGCATGGCCTATTAACCGGCTTAATTTCTGGCCCTCAAGAGTTTGATATTAAAACGGTTTGGGAATGTGCCTTTGAAGAAAACCTTGGCTTTAGCAAGGCAGAAAAGCAGCAGTTAGAAGCCATTCTTCTTAAGCTAGCCAAAGAAATTCAGGCGTGGTTAGACTCGGGGCAAGACTTCCCTATCCCTGCCGATTTAACACTGGTCGATGAAGACGAAGAGCCCCCCATTGAAAGTTGGGCAATTGGTTATATGACAGCGGTTCTGATGCAGGAAGAACTTTGGTATGCCAATGATGAAGAAACCGTAGCGCAGCATTTATTTCCAATTATGTATGCGTCGGGTTTATTTATGGATGAGCCAGAAATGGCAGATATTGATGAAGACAGTAATCTGTCGGATCAAATGTGTAGCAACATTCCAGCCGCAGTCATTGAGCTGTACCTGTTACTACACGCTAAATAGAGCATTAATCTACTAAGTAATACTCTACCGTTGACACCACCCTGATTCTTTTTAAGTACGGGGTGTTGTCATCGCGATCACTAATGCTAATCTGCCCTTGATTAGCCACACGTAACTTACCTAATGTGCTATCTGAATCGTCAGCAAACTGTTGCGCACTGATGCGTGCATTTTTTACCGACTCTTCAATTAGCTCGGGTTTTAATTCATTCAGCTGAGTAAACATATAAGTAACTCGTTGGCTGTATTCGTTACCGCTAAAGGCAATGCCTCGTTTACCAAGCTCGGCCAAACCCAACTGTGAGTTTCGTACTAAATCAACTTGATTGGTATAGACCGTAATGGTTTGTAGGCCGCTGTATCTTAAATTAGCGCTTTGGTCACCATAGCGTTCAGCGTATTTGTCGGTTACTAGAGGCGCATCTGCGGTAATCTCAACCTCTGTAAAGCCTTGTTCCAGTAAGTACTTTTGAATGGCAATAGAGCTCTTATTCAAGCTTTGGTACAGTTCGCCTAAATTGTTAGACGCTGCGACAAATCGAATAGGCCATACCGCGACATCCGCCGGTACTTCACGTTCAGATAATCCTTTTACTTTGACCACACGCTCGTATTCTTTAAATTGAATGGCGCTGCTGCCGATTAACCAGGCAGATACAATTAGCCCTAAACTAATAAGGCCGCCTAAAATAAAGGCCGAGCGAGATTGAGTACTCATACTTACTCCTAAATTAAAACGATGAATTAGGCTGCTTCAAAAACTCAACTTCTTCAGCAGTTGAAACACGACCTAAGATTTCGTTCCTATGTGGGTATCGACCAAAACGATCGACTATTACCTTATGTCTGATTTCGAAGCCATAAGTTTCTTCATTAGTATATTTTTTAAAGAGTTTTTCTGCCTCGACATGAATCAATTTAGATTCACTGTGCATATAGGGCATTAATATAAAGCGACGCTCGTCTAGCGCTTCAAACTGATCGAGCAAGCCTGCAGCGACGGCTTCTTGCGCTAGTGTTAAAGCCATTGCGTCTTGTGCAAATGCTGCTGGGGTGTCACGAAAGATATTGCGCGACATTTGGTCTAGCACAATAATTTCAGCCAAACGTCCATAAGCGTTTGTACGCCAGCTGTAACACTCACCAGCCGCCGCACTTAATACTAAGTCTTTAAAACGCTTGGTTAATTCTTTATCAAACTCAGGATCTTTTACAAACCATTTAGCACTGTTAGTTTCATCAAACCAAAAATCTAATACTTGTTGATACATAAAACATTCCTACTATGGGTTTAAGCGTTGTTTCTGCCATTGACCGTCTACTATTGTATATTCTAATCGGTCATGCAAACGGTAGGCCCCGCCCTGCCAAAACTCGATACGGGTAGGAACAATTCTAAATCCACCCCAGGTATCGGGAAGCGGTACTTCTTGCCCTTCATACTTTGCTTTTACGTCAGCAAACTGCTTTTCCAGTGTTTCTCTATTGGCTAGCGGCTGACTTTGTAATGACGCCCAGGCTCCCAGCTGGCTTTCTCTTGGGCGTGAATGAAAGTATGCCTCCGACTCTTCACGACTGACTTTTTCGACTTTTCCATGCACTTGAATCTGACGTTCCATGGATATCCAAAAAAAGTGTAAGCAGGCTTTTTTTGAATTCAGTAAATGCTGACCTTTATTACTGGTGTAGTTGGTATAGAACACTAGTCCACGCTCATCGTACGACTTTAATAAAACGGTACGAGTCCAAGGCTGTCCGACTTCATCAACGGTCGAGACGGTCATAATATTGGGTTCTGGTGGCTCACTGGCGCGATACTCTTCCATCCAAGCATGAAACTGTGTCAATGGGTGCTCGGCGGCTGTATTTTCGTCTAACCGTCCTTGTGTGTATTGGGTGCGGATATCCCACATGTTAATCATAAAAACTCTCCAAAACTTGTGCCGTTATTATGGCGAATAGCGCCCTGTCTGTCTTGTGTTATCATGCGCTTAATTATTCTTAGGTACTTGATATGTTGGAACAAAATTACCCTACTGCTTCTCTTGTTAGACGCTTAGCTGCATTGCTTTATGATGCTATCGTCGTTATTGCTTTATATATTTTGGCCGGCTTTATTATTCAGGCACTCTATGCGCCTTTTCACCAAGGTGAACCTATTGGTGAGATTCCCTCGCCCTACTTATTAATTTTGCTGTTTTGTATTTGTTTTTTTTATTACAGCCACTCTTGGCGTCGTGGTGGCCAAACCATAGGAATGAAAGCTTGGCGTTTAAAGTTGGTTAACTTAGAAAACAAACCCATGCAGTTAAGTCAGCATATGCTGCGCACGGCCATTGGCTTCTTTTCTATCGTACTATTTGGCTTGGGTTATTTTTGGGCATTAATCGATAAAAAACAGCGCAGTTGGCACGATATGGCATCGTTAACTCGTGTGGTTTTCATGCCAAAAGATATGGAATAAATCTAACTTAATTGCGAATTAGAAGTGGGCCTAGCGCCCACTTTTTTGTATGAGGCTAACCGACCTTACGCATCATGTAATAGGCCATCATAAAGCAGACTATGGTAGGCACTAGCGTTGCCAACAAAGGCGGAAATCCTGAAATAATACTAATGGGAGCCAACAGCTCTTCTGCGTACTTATAGATTAACCCTACCATGATGCCTGAGAAGATTCTAAAGCCTGGGGTTACCGCACGTAGAGGCCCAAAGATAAACGAGATACCCAGTAACACTAGCGCAAAGGTGCCAATTGGTTGGTTTACTTTAGACCAGAACGATAATAAGTATTTATCGGCATTTAATCCTTCTCGTTTTAGGTAACTGGAATAGTTATATAAATCGGTAATTGCCATATCGCGTGGTTCGTACATCACTACGTTTAAACCACGCGGTGTTAGTTCACTTTGCCACTGTTCGGTCGCTTTTTGGCTGGCTTCTGTTCGATCTGTATACACATCCAATTGATTAATGTTTTCCATCGTCCAAGCGCCATCGCTATAAGAGGCTTTTTTCGCGTAACGCACTTTGCTTAGATTTTTTTGTTCATCAAAACTGTAAATGCTGATGCCATAGAGTGTACCGTTAGTGTCGGCTGCAGAAAAACGCGTGTACTCATTACCTTCACGATGCCAAAAGCCTTTGCCTTTGTTCGACATGATTTCTTTTTGCCCGAGAGCAATAGTTTTAAGAGATTCAGCTTTACGCTCTAGGCTTGGAATGGCGTATTGCGCGTTAAGCACACTAATAATCATAAACACAGCGGTTGGCTTTAATACGGCCAAGCTAATACGTGAAATAGGAATACCGGCAGCGCGCATTACAGTGAGTTCACTGCTGGCAGCTAAGCTGCCAAGACCGGCTAAACAGCCAACCAAACACGCCATGCTCATGTATTCGTACACACGGCGAGGTAAACGCATACTGATGTACTGCAGCGCTTGCGGCAGCTGGTAGCCACCACGTAAGTCTTCCATTTCACCAATCAGCGCAAAGATAGAGTCTAAGGCAACAATAACAACAATCACCACTAAGGTGGCCATAATGACGTTTTTAGCAATATATGCGTCTAGCTTTTTCATGCGGACATCCTCCGCACATAACGGCGTTGTTTAATGGTCGGCCATAGAAGTAACACACAGCCTAACAGGGTAAATATTAAATGAATTCCCCAGAAACCTAGCCACGGGCTTATTTTTCCTCTTTCTACCGACCCTGTAAGTCCTGCAATCAGAGACACATACACAATAAATAGAATTAAAGCCGGGAACATTTTGGCAAAGCGCCCTTGTCTTGGGTTGACCTTAGCTAATGGGAAAGACAGCAAAATAACCACTGGAACCATAGCAATAAATGACAGCCGCCAATGCAGCTGTGCTCTAAGCTTTGGATCGGTTTGCCCTATTAGGTCTTTGGTGGGAATAGCGTCTTTACGTATCCGTTTTCGTCCGGGTTCTTCTTCTGACACACGCACACCGTATTTCTCAAACTCTAAAATATTCAGTTCAGCACTGCCTGGTTCTAAATCGTAACGTTTACCTTGGTGTAATTCGAGGTAACGAGAACCTGAGGTTGGGCTCACGTATTGCGTGCCCCTTTCTGCCACTATTAAAGAGTTACCGTCTGCAATAAACACATTTTGCATTTGCTTTTTATCTGAGCTTAGCGATTCTGTATAGGTGACGCGATCTCCACGGGACATCGATTGGAAGCGTCCTGGGGTGAGTAATTCAAACTCTGTTTTTTTGGCTTCTTCAGCAAAAAGCTCTTCGGCTTTATCACTGCCGTAAGGGCTTAACCATAATGAACAAAAACCTACTAACAACATAAAGAACACACCCGGCACCATGGTGTATCCTAATAAGCGACGGTTAGAAAAACCTGTTGCCGTTAATACCGTCATTTCGCTTTCTGCGTACATACGGCCATAGCCAATAAGTACGGCAATAAACAACGACATTGGTATGATAATTTGTAAGAAAGAAGGTAGGCGTAACAGCAAGGCCATTAAGACAACCTGTATCGACATTTCACCCGCTGCAGCGTATGCCATGGTTTTGATTAAGCGACCACTGATAATAATCATCAGCAAAACAGTGGTAACTGCTAAAAACGTCCCCATTATTTCTTTTTGTAAGTAACGAAATATAATCAAATGTGTTTACCTTGTTTCCATCCACTCACTAACGAGTTTTAATGGTTACTGTTATAGTAACTAAATATTTTTGCTGTTCAGTTAAGGAGTTACCATGCATTACCAAGTATCAACTCAAACCGCTGCCGAGATCAAAACCGGCTGTATTGTGGTCACTCTTGACCAATCAGGCAAGCTTTCTACTGCGGCTCTAGAGTTAGATAAAGCCACCGACGGATTACTTACTCGCGTTTTTAATAGTAAAGATATCCAAGGCAAGCTTGGTCAAAACTTATTAATTCCGGCCCCTGCAAACATCAATGCAGAGCGTATTTTATTCGTGGGCACGGGTAAAGAAATTCTAACAAATAAAAGCGCACTAAAGGTAATTAATGCTATTGCTTCGGCAGTATCAAAACTGAGTGGTTCAGTGACCGTCTCTTTAAATGAACTAGCCAACGAAGAAGTCAGTGAAGATTGGTTAGCGCAACAATTAGCCATGGCATTGGGTGATGCGACTTATTCATACACCCAAACCAAATCAAAATCAGACGATGACGAAGCACCCACCAAACCTGACACTCTCATTTGGTTAGGCAAAGACGTAAGCGCTGCTTTAGAACAAGGGGATGCTATCGCTCAGGGTGTGGCTTACACCAAAGACTTAGGTAACTTACCGCCTAACATCTGTACACCATCGTATTTAGCTCAGCAGGCAGAAGAGCTAGGCGCTAACGGACAACTTAAAGTTACTGTTATTGATGAAGCCGAGCTAGAAAGAATGGGCGCAGGTGCCTTTGTTTCTGTTGCTAAAGGGTCTTCAGAGTCGGGCAAGCTAATTATCATGGAATACCAAGGCGCAGAAGACAAAAACGCTGCTCCACATATGATTCTAGGTAAAGGTATTACCTTCGATACGGGTGGTATCAGCTTAAAACCTGGTGCCAAAATGGATGAGATGAAGTACGACATGTGCGGTGCTGCCTCTGTACTAGGCAGCATGAAGTCTATTCTTCAGTTAAAACCTGCGATTAACGTGGTGGGTGTTATTACCAGTGCTGAAAACATGCCTGCAGGTAACGCTAGCAAGCCCGGTGATGTGGTAACTACGCTGTCGGGTCAGACCGTTGAGATTCTTAATACAGACGCCGAAGGTCGCTTGGTATTGTGTGATGCCATTACCTACGGTATCGATAACTATAAGCCAGCCAGTTTAGTAGACATCGCTACCTTAACCGGTGCTTGTATGGCCGCCTTAGGTAATGTGAATTCTGGTTTGTTCAGTACCGATGAAGCCTTGGTCGCTGAGCTACAAGCTGCAGCAAGCACCAGTGGTGACAAAGTATGGCGTTTGCCTCTAGAAGACGACTACCAAGAGCTGTTAGATTCTAACTTTGCTGATATCGCTAATATTGGTGGTCCGCTAGCCGGAGCCACTACCGCTGCTTGCTTCCTATCACGCTTTGTTAAAGATACCGCTTGGGCGCATCTAGACATCGCTGGTACTGCTTGGCACAGTGGTGGTAAGAACAAAGGCGCAACAGGCCGTCCTGTGCCCTTACTAGTGACTTACCTACTGTCTAAGTAACTCCGTTTCAGGTTTGCCCTTGGCGCTCTTTGCGCTTAGGGCAAATACGCTCAAATACAATAAAGAGAATAATAAAAATGAATTTAACCGAACTATTAAATAGTCGCTATTCAGTCCGTGGCTACAAGCCCGACCCGGTTGATCCTGCCATTTTAAAAGAGGTATTTACTACTGCTCAGCGTGCTGCATCTAACTGTAACGTACAGCCTTGGCATCCTTATGTTGTTTCTGGGGCAAAGAAAGATGAACTAAAGAAAATTTTGGTCAGTACCGTCATGAAGCAACAAAAGCCTCAACCCGATTTTAACTGGAAAGTCGCTTACGAAGGCATTCACCGTGAACGTCAATTTGGTGCAGCCAATGCGCTTTATAGCGCCATGAATATCGAGCGCGAAGATAAAATGAAGCGCAATATGGCAATGCTAAAAAACTGGGCATTCTTTGATGCACCCCATGTGGTGTTTTTCACCATGGATAAGTACATAGACATTATGGGTGCCGTCGATGTGGGCATTTACGCTCAAACCTTAAGTTTGCTGCTTAAAGAGCGCGGTATCGACAGTTGTTTTCAAGGCGCTTTAGGGCAATTTCCACAACCACTGCATGAGTTTTTAAACTTACCGGAAGGTCGTGGTGTTTTGTTTGGAATGTCGTTTGGCTATGAAGACAAAGAAGTGGATGCCAACCAATGCCGCACAGACCGTGCAGCACTGGAAGATGCAGTTACCTTTATAGAATAAAGGATTAATGCTCGTGGCAATGTTCTTCGTCGAAGTCTATTGCCATGTAGATTGAAGACTGTGGAAACTGTGTTGGGTAGGCAACAAAGTAAGTGGTTGTTTCATCCACTGGCCACCAACTCGATGCACTGCGTGGCACATCTGCGTAGTTTATTTTCTCAATGCTGAATTCTAATTCCATTGATTGTGCTTCAGGGAAGAAGCCATCAAAAAATTCAGGGTAGCCCAGCTCAGAAGTATCTAGCTTATCTTCCAACCCCATTTCTTTCATTTTCTTTGACCATTCTGGGTCTTGGCTGGCTTCAATAAAAAAGTCGGCTAAAAGGTTGGTGTGTTTTTTCTTTTGAATACGTGCGTTAGACATAAAGTTTCCTCATGTTCAGTGTTCAACCAACCTATGCTTATTGAAACAATAAATTCATAAACTGATTCTTGGATTGTTGTCTTTTATACGAGTAAGCCCCTGAATGAATACATTCAAGGGCTTGGGTATGTGGGGTTAAATGGTGCCGTAATTATTAAGCAGCTGCAAATTCGGTAATCATAAGCTGCAAACGTTTTTGCTGCATTTTTAATGAGTATTCAAGCTCTTTATAACGGGTACGTACTGATGCGTTTTCCCATTTATCTAGCAGGTTTTGACGCGCTTCTTGATACTTACCTGCTTGTAGCTCTGTCCACTCTGACAGCATTTTGGTGAATTGTTCGTATTCTTTCTCTAATAATTCTGCCCATTTTTCAGTCTGAGAGCTTTGCGATAGCTTTTCTTGTGCGCGTTTAAATTGCATCTGAACTTTGGCGCGTTGAATTCTAAAATTAGAGACTCGTTTTAAGTCGGTTGCTAACCCAAACCAAGATGCCACAGCAATAAACCATTTGGTTGGGTCATACTGCCACCAACGAACGCCGTTACGGTAGTCGTTTTGGAAGATATGGTGGAAGTTATGGTAACCCTCACCATGCGTTAAAATCGC
The DNA here is from genome assembly GCA_937974825.1 of uncultured Oceanospirillaceae bacterium. Classification (GTDB taxonomy): domain Bacteria; phylum Pseudomonadota; class Gammaproteobacteria; order Pseudomonadales; family Oceanobacteraceae; genus Venatoribacter. Next base: position 22,183 of record CALJVD010000227.1, read on the forward strand.
GAACAGAGCGTTATCACGGGCGGTGTTCTCATCGGTGTAAGGCTGTTTACCCCATTTATGCACTATAGAGTTAATAAAGAAGGTAAAGTGGTGAGCGGTTACTATACGCAAGAAGCCTGCTAATAGAATCATGCCCCAGAAATCATTAAAGATAACGCCTAGCGCTGCAGGAATAGCGATATTCAAACCTAAGGCTATGGGTAAGTAGTACTTGTACTGCCACATAACGATAGGGTCTTTTTGAAGATTTTTTACGTTATCAAAGGTGATGCTTGCACTGCTTTCGTAGTTTCTTAGCATCCAACCCATGTGAGAAAACCATAAACCGCGTTTTGCTGAGTATGGGTCTTTATCGACATCGTCAACATGACGGTGATGGGTACGGTGACCTGAGCACCAATCTAAAACGGTATTTTGTAGTGCCATGGCACCAAATAGCGCATAAAACAGGCGTAAGCTCCAATGAGCTTTGTATGTATTATGTGACCATAAACGGTGATAACCAGCGGTAATGGCTAGCTCAGTTAAAATAGTAAGAACTAAAAAAGCGACCCATGCAGCAGTGGAATACCCAGCGCTGATTCCATACCAAGGTACAGCGATAACTGTTACTAAGGTAGTAATGGTAAACATAATGGCCGCAGGCCAGTTAATAGGTGCGTGTTCTTTTTTTACAGGGGTATTCATAGGGTATTTCTAAAAGCCGTTAATGATTGTTGCTAGATCGTATAATAGCTCAAATTATATTTTTTAACATAACTATTATAAGAGCTTTGCATAGCAGGCATAAAAAAACCCGCCGTAGCGGGTTCTTATTAGGTTTAGCCACCGAAGTCATCAAGCATGATGTTCTCTGGTTCGACCCCTAGATCTTCAAGCATCTTAATGACTGCTTGGTTCATCATGGGTGGTCCACACATGTAGAACTCACAGTCTTCTGGTGCTGGGTGGTCTTTCAAGTACTGTTCGTAAAGAACATTATGAATGAACCCAGTCAATCCATCCCAGTTATCTTCTGGCTGTGGATCAGACATAGCGACATGCCAAGTGAAGTTATCATTTTCTTCAGCCAGTTTGTCGTATTCATCTTGGTAGAACAGCTCTTTCAATGAACGAGCACCATACCAGAAGCTTATCTTACGCTTAGACTTCAGACGCTTAAGTTGGTCAAAGATGTGTGAACGCATTGGCGCCATACCAGCACCACCACCAACAAACACCATCTCAGCATCAGTATCTTTAGCAAAGAACTCACCAAATGGACCGTAAACCGTTACTTTGTCGCCTGGCTTCAAGTTGAAGACGTAGGTCGACATAATACCCGGTTGAATATTCGTTGAACCAGGAGGCGGCGTTGCAATACGAATGTTGAACTTAACTAAGCCCTTCTCTTCAGGGTAGTTCGCCATTGAATATGCACGAATAGTGTCTTCTTTGTTTACGGCTTTAATATCGAACAGGTTAAAGCGTTCCCAGTCAGCACGGAATTTCTCTTCGATATCAAACTCAGAGAAACTAATCTCGTAAGGTGGGCACTCTAGCTGAACATAACCACCAGCGCGGAAGTCTACGTTTTCACCTTCGGGTAACTTCAACGTTAGTTCTTTAATGAAAGTCGCAACGTTAGGGTTAGAAACAACCACTGTTTCCCACTTCTTAACGCCGAATACTTCTTCAGGAACAACGATTTCCATATCTTGTTTAACAGACACCTGACACGATAAACGCCAACCTTCACGGGCATCACCTTTGGTAAAGTATGTTGCTTCTGTTGCCAGCATGTCGCCGCCACCCGATTTAACAATACACTTACACTGCGCACAGGTACCACCACCGCCACAAGCGGATGATAAGAAGATGTTTTGCGCAGCAAGTGTTTGCAGTAATTTACCACCTGCTTCGGCTTCAACGGTTTTTTCATCATTGATAAGGATTTTAACCTTACCTGAGCTTACTAATTGGGCGCGTGCAGCCAAGATTAAGAACACCAGTGATAAAACAATCACGGTGAACATCACTACACCCATTACAATAATAGTAGTATTTTCCATGTCTTGTACTCCTTATAAAGATACGCCAGAGAAGGACATGAAACCCATAGCCATCAAGCCTGATGCTATGAAAGTAATACCAATACCTCGTAATGGACCAGGCACATCGCTGTACTTCAGTTTTTCACGAATACTGGCTAATGCCACTACCGCTAGTGCCCAACCAAATCCTGAACCAAGGCCATAAACAACACTTTCAGGGAAGTTGTAATCACGCTCAACCATGAATAAAACACCACCCATGATGGCGCAGTTCACAGTAATTAGAGGCAAGAAAACCCCTAGTGCGTTATACAGGGATGGAATGTACTTATCTAAGAACATTTCCATGATTTGTACCATGGCGGCGATTACACCAATGTAGGTAATTAGGCCTAAGAAACTTAGGTCGATATTGGCGTAGTCTTCACCCATCCAAGCCCAAGCACCTTCTCTTAACACGTTGTTATAGATTAGGTTGTTGACTGGTACGGTAATGGTCATCACAACAATAACAGCGATACCTAGGCCAATAGCCGTTTCTACTTTCTTCGATAGTGCTAGGAAGGTACACATCCCTAGGAAGAAAGCTAATGCCATGTTTTCAATAAATACGGCACGAATAAAGAGGCTAATATAATGTTCCATTAGAACTGACCTCCAGAGTTTTCAGTGTTAGGTGAAATTGTATAATCTGGCTCTTCGATTTGATCTTTACGAATAATACGAATTAAGCCGATTAAACCACCGATAATAAAGAATGCAGATGGCGGTAATAGCAATAGACCGTTAGAAACATACCAACCACCATCGGTTACTAGCGGTAATATTTCTATGCCTAATAAGGTACCTGAACCAAACAGTTCACGTACTACTGCCACACTGATTAGCAAGATTGAGTAACCTAAACCGTTACCAATACCATCAAAGAAGCTAAGCACTGGTCCATTTTGCATAGCAAAGGCTTCTGCACGACCCATCACGATACAGTTGGTAATAATTAAACCAACGAATACCGATAGCTGCTTACTAATTTCATAAGTAAAGGCTTTCAGTACTTGGTCAACCACAATTACTAATGAAGCAATAATGGTCATTTGCACAATAATACGAATACTGTTTGGAATATGATTACGTATTAAAGAAATACCAAATCCTGAAAAAGCCGTCACTAGTGTTAATGCAATACACATTACTAGTGTTACTTTTAAGCTTGCTGTTACTGCTAGTGCAGAACAGATACCTAAAATTTGTACGGTAATAGGGTTATTACTGATGAGTGGTTCTGTAACGACTCGTTTAATATCTGACAAAGCCATTATTACTCACCCCCTTGTTTTAAATTAGACAAAAGCTTACCGAAGCCTGTGTCACCCATCCAGAACTGAACTAGGTTAGTAACACCAACACTGGTAAGGGTTGCGCCAGACAAGCCATCCACTTGGTATGGGTTACCTTCTTCTGCGTGACCTTTTACAACACGAATAGCAACGTCACCTTGGTCGTTGTATACGTGTTTTTCTTCCCACTTAGCTTTCCATGTTGGGTTATCAACTTCACCACCTAGACCCGGTGTTTCAGCATGATCATAGAAACCTAAACCAGCAATAGTGTTTAAGTCAGACTCAAGGGCAATAAAGCCATAAAGGGTTGACCATAAACCGTACCCATGGATAGGTAGAACAACGCTGTCGATGGCGCCGTTTTGTTCGATAACGTAAACGCTCGAGAAACGCGTTAAGGTTTTAATGCTAGCAGTGTCTTCAGCCCCTTTTAAAGCACGAGAAAACTGAGGGTTTTTTGATGCTTTACGTTGGTCGAAGTTTGCTGGATCGAAACCTGCTGCTTTTAAAGAATTTAATTCTTCTTCAGTTGCAAAACGGCCTTCTTCGATATTAGCAATACGTACTTGAATGTTTTCAAATTGCTCTTCTACCGTTTTTTCTGCGTCGTACATGCCAGCCGCTTGTAATACAGAGCGACGCATGTCGTTTGCTTGGTTTTGGTTTTGTCTATCACGTAGCGTTACGGCTGAGCCAGCTACTAGAATTGAACAAACTAAGCACAACAGTACGGTAACAAGTAGGGTTCTTTGAATACTGTCTTTATTTGCTGACACGAGCAACCCTCCTCTTAATGTTTGCTTGGACCACAAAGTGGTCAATGAGTGGAGCAAATAAGTTGGCAAATAGAATGGCAAGCATCATGCCTTCAGGGAACGCTGGGTTCACCACACGAATCATGACCACCATAAAGCCAATTAATGCACCGAAGATCCACTTACCGGTATTGGTCATTGAGGCAGATACTGGGTCGGTAGCCATAAAGAACATACCAAACGCAAAACCACCCAGAACCAAATGCCAGTGCCATGGAACTGCAAACATATGGTTTGTTTCTGAACCAACTGCGTTGAATAGTAAAGTGGTTAACACCATACCAATCATAACGCCGGCAACGATACGGTAAGAGGCAATCCCCATTACCATTAAGACGATACCGCCAATCATTAATGCTAAGGTGCTAGTCTCACCCATTGAGCCTTGCATAAAACCGAAGAATGCATCGGTCCAGCTTAAGCCATTATCGATAACAGATTGCATACCGCTTTCTGAAATATTACCTAGTGCCGTTGCACCAGTGAAACCATCGGCAGAAGTCCATACTGCGTTACCTGATAACTGTGCTGGGTAAGCAAAGAATAAGAACGCACGACCTGCTAATGCAGGGTTAATGAAGTTCTTACCGGTACCACCAAAGATTTCTTTACCAACAACCACACCAAAGCTAATACCTAAGGCAACTTGCCATAACGGAATAGTAGGTGGAAGAATCAAGGCAAACAGAATGGAAGTAACAAAGAAACCTTCGTTCACTTCATGTCGACGAATGGTCGCAAATAACACTTCCCAGAAACCACCCACAATAAAGGTCGTTGCATAGACGGGTAAGAAGTAGGCCGCACCAAATGAGATGTTATCCCAGAGGCTAGCCGCATCATGACCGCCGCCACCTAGTAGCATTATTAACGATTCACGCCAGCCTTCTAAGACAGCGCCATTACCTAAAGCAATAGCAGTGTTAGCCTGTAAACCAATGTTATACATACCAAAGAAAATGGCAGGGAATGTACATAACCAAACAGTAATCATAATACGCTTAAGGTCGATACCGTCGCGCACGTGTGATGTACTTTGAGTTACATTAGGGGGCGAATACAGCCCAGTATCCACTGCTTCATACAACGGATACATTTTTTCATACTTACCGCCCTTCTCAAACGTGGGGGCAAGGCGATCTAGGAATTTACGTAAGCCCATAATTAACCCTCCAGTTCAATGCGAGTAAGATTTTTACGTAAGATAGGACCGTACTCGTATTTGCCTGGGCAAACAAAAGTACAAAGTGCTAAATCTTCTTCGTCTAACTCTAGTGCACCAAGATTTGTTGCAGTGTCGATATCTTCAACGATAATCGCGCGCAACAGTTGCGTTGGTAAAATATCTAGCGGCATTACTCTTTCGTAAGAACCGATAGGTACCATGGCGCGCTCACTCCCCATTGAAGAGGTTGAGAACGGCAGTTTTCTTGGGAACAGCTTAGATAGGTAAATAGGCATTACCGAGAAACGGTTTAGACCAGGTCTTAAATAGTGCAGCATATAACGCTCGCGACCTTCACGCAGAACGGTCACTTGGTTATGGAAACGACCTAAGAAACCAAGACCGTCTGCAGCGGTACGACCGCCAAATACAGAACCTGAAATAATACGGTTTTCGTCTTCTACTAATTCATCAGCGCAAAGCTCAGAAAGATTGGCACCCACCAAGGTGCGCACTAAACGTGGAGACTTAACCTGCGATCCCCCTAGTGCGACCACGCGTTCAGTGCTTAATTTACCTGTCGTGAATAAGTGACCGATTGCAATAACATCTTGGTAACCAACGGTCCAAACAACTCTCTCTTGACTTACTGGGTGTAAGAAATGAATGTGCGTGCCTGCTAGACCTGCTGGGTGTGGACC
>CALJVD010000228.1 GCA_937974825.1 uncultured Oceanospirillaceae bacterium
CCGCCGACCCTCTGCTTGTAAGGCAGATGCTCTCCCAGCTGAGCTAATCACCCTTTGTCTCAAAACTGGTGCGCATTTTACTCAGCAGGGTTTATATGTCAATGACTATTTTCATATTATTTATTATTTTTCAGTAACTTGTATTCTTTTTGTACAAAAACAGAGCTAAAGGTTAATTAATAGACAAAACTTTAGCTCTGGTGAGTTTGCCGTTACAAACTATTCTGCTGAATTAATAGCTTTATGATCGGCTTTTAAGTGTCTTCTCTCGCCTAAAACTAACAAGCAAGGAGTAAGAATTAGGGTTAAAAAGGTAGCAAATGTTAATCCACCGGCAATAGCGGTTGATAGTTGAGTCCACCATTGTGATGACGGAGCACCAATACTGAACGACTGATTAATTAAGTCTATGTTCCACTGCATTACCATTGGTAACAGACCAATGACAGTCGTAATGGCGGTTAGCATGACCGGACGGAAGCGTTGAGCGCAAGTGCGAAGGGCTGCCTCTATTGGTTCAAAGCCTTTAATAATTAGCGTGTTATAGGTATCAATCAAAATAATATTATTGTTAACAACAATACCCGCTAACGAAATAACACCAACACCACTCATTACGATGCCAAAGGGTTCACCACGTATCATTAGGCCAATAAGCACCCCAATAATCGAAAGTACAATGGCGCTCATGATTAAGAATGCTTGATAGAAACTATTAAACTGAGTAACCAGAATAACTGCCATCATAAATAGGGCGATACCAAAGGCTGCCGATAAGAAGCTTCCGGTTTCAGCCATCATTTCAAAGTCGCCTCTGAAGCGGGGCTCAACTCCGGCTTCACGCCAGTCTAACTCTTTGAGTTGTTCGGTTAATTCTTGAATTTTGGCGGTCGCGTTAACGCCCTCTGTAACGTTGGCAGTTAAGCGATAGCGGAATTTACCATCAAGACGTACGACATCACCACTGAGTGGGGTGGCATGCTGCTCTACGAAGTTGCTTAGTGGTATTAAGCCGTAATGCGTTTGCATGTTAACTTGAGTAAACTGATTAATATTTCGATCTTTCAGCGGGTAGCGTAGAACGATATCCAGCTCATCATTGCCTTGATCGGGCTGGAATTCCCCCACTTTTTGACCACCCGTAATCATTCGAATAAGCGCACCTGTACTGGCGATATCTGTGCCATAACGGCTGGCTTCTTCACGGTTTACTTCAATTTGCCATTCAACACCTTCCAGTGGAAGGTCATCACGAATATCTTTAATTTCAGGGTCTGCTTCAAAGATCTCTTTGGTTTTTAGCAGCATCGGCTTAATAGCGTCGGCACTGTTACTGGTAAATTGCAGTTGAATATCTGCCCCTCCACCAGGACCGGCTTCTTTTTTCTGGGTTTCGATAATAATGCCTGGAAGATCGGCAGTCCGCTCTTCGATTTCAGACAGAATATCTTTAAGTGGGCGGCGGTGTTTCCAGTTAACCAATTCAATTTGTATGCGACCAATGAGATCTGCAGCAGCGTCATTAGGTCCTTTGATAAAGCTAGAAGTATAGATGGATTTAATTTCATCCATATTGAAGATACGTTCTTCTACTTTTAAGACTAATTGTTCACGCTCGGCAATAGATAAGTTTCCACGTGCTCGCACGTCAATCATGCCTACGTCAACATCTACATCTGGAAAGAACTCAACTCCGTTGCCTACCGCTCCATACAAAATAAAGGTCGCGACTAAGCCCGCAATAGTAACGCCTAACACTTGTAAGGGGCGTCGAATGGCTTTGTTAAGGATACGCAAGTATAAGCCTGTAGCCCCCTTTAATTCTTGGAAACGGCCTTCTTCCGCAGCTTGTAAGCTAGCCAGCACTGAAGAGTCGTAACCGCGGCCACCCCAGAGTGAGCCAATGGTTGGGATAATGATTAAAGCCATCAATAAAGAAGACGACAATGTGTACAGCAACATTAACGGTAAGAATTTCATAAACTCACCGGTTGTTCCTGGCCAGAACAGTAATGGTAGGAATACTGCTAATGTGGTGGCCGTTGAAGAGATGACCGGCCATGCCATACGTTGCGCAGCCTCACGATAGGCTTGCAGTTTATCGGCCCCTTCCGTTAAGCGACGATCGGCGTATTCAGTCACAACGATAGCGCCATCGACCAGCATCCCAACCGATAAAATTAACGCAAATAGCACCACCATGTTCATGGTGTAGCCATTGAAGTTTAATAAAATAATCGACAGTAAGAAGGCGCCAGGAATAGCAATGCCCACGAGAAAGGCTGAACGAATTCCTAGGCTGCCTAAGATAATAATCATCACCAGTAATGTGGCGATTATTACGTTGTTAAATAAGTCGTGCAGGAGCTCTTTAATAGACTCCGACTCATCTTGGGCAATACCAACTTCAATACCTTCAGGCCAGTAGGGTTTGACTTGCTCAATGAGCTCTTTTACGTCATCGAGTGTTTCAATTATGTTGGAGCCAATACGTTTTTTAATCTCAAGGGTTACGGCAGGCTTGCCGTTCATGCGGGCGCTGTTTTGACGGTCTTTGTAAGCAAAGCGACCGACGGCAACGTCTTTAAAAAGAACCACCTCTTTGCCATCTACTTTAACCGGTAGGTTGAGTAGGTCATCGATGTCTTTGATGAGTCCTGGAATCTTTACGTCAAAGTGACCAGCGCCTGAGTCTAAGGCTTCACTGGCGACTAATTTATTGTTGTTGCCTAACAAATTGCCTAAATCTTCAAATGAGATTCCATAGCTGTCCATGTTAGTAGGGTCAACAATGATTTCGGCGACTTCTTCTCGTTTCCCTTTAATATCGGCTTCTAGTACACCGGGAAGGGCTTCAATTCTGTCTTGTAGGTCATCGGCTACGGCATACAGAATAGATTCTTCTATATCACCTGATAAAGTCACTAGCATGACAGGGAAGAGGGCAACGTTAATTTCTTTAACGCGTGGCTCGTTAGAGTCATCAGGTAGGTCAGATTTAGCATCATCTACTTTTTGTCTAACATCGAGCAGTGCTTGGTCGATATCTATGTCTGTATAAAACTCAAGCATGATCGACAAGTGGCTAGTGGTAGCAGTTGAAACCATTTCTTTTAAGCCGTCGATACCACGGAGCTCTTTCTCTAACGGCTTAAAAATAAGGGTGTCGGCATCTTCTGCAGAAATACCATCATGCACTACTGAAACATAAACAAAGGGCACAGTTACATCAGGAGAGCTTTCTTTAGGAATGCTAATTAAGGTAGAAAAACCAATCAGCATAAATAAAGTAAATAGCATCAATACCGTGCGGCGACGGTTCAAAGAAGCGTCAATTAAGCTATTCATACTTTATTCCGCCGTTAACGAATTATTTTTAAGTTGATTTTTAGAAGGTTCTTGTTTGTTTGTGTATACAGGCTCTACTTTCTGACCAAATTCAACAAACCCTTGGCCAGTCACAATTATACTGGTGCCATCTTCAGGGCCATAAAGCCAAATACCGGTATCATCAGCCTTTAAAAGATTTACCGGAATAAAGTACACCTTGTTGTCTTCATCTATGCCTTTTAGCCCCAGTTTTCCATCATTACTCATAACCAATAATGCCGGAGAAAGGTGGTAAGCATGAATAGCCGGTTGTGGAACATGAATGCGCGCGGTCATGCCGCTGGCCAATTTTAGGTTTTTGTCGGTAGCTTCCATTTCAACGGCAAAAGTGCGGCTTTGCGGGTTGGCATCAGACGCTATAAAGCGAATTTTACCGTTAATTTTTTCGCCATTAATTAAAGTAGCCCAAGCGCTGTCACCAATATTGATATCACTGGCTTCGCGCTCTGATACCTGACCTTTTACTAACCAGGGTGAGGTATCAAGAATAACAGCAACCGCTGTATGCTCACCGATGAAATCACCGACTTCTACCATGCGCTGATCAACGATGCCGCTGAAAGGTGCACGGATTTTTGTGTTATCAAGATGAATCTTAGCTAGGGTGTAATCGGCTTCGGCCATGGCAAGTAAAGTATCTGCTTGAATTTTTTGAGATTCATTCGAGAGACCTTTATCAGCCAATTCTTTCGCGCTTTTAGCTTCCATCTGGCGTTGCTTTAAATTCGCTTCAGCTTGTTTGACTCGAGCCGGAAGATCACGACTGTCAAGCTCTAAAATAATATCACCGGCTTTGACTTTACTGCCTTTAGGTTTGTGAATGGCTATCACTTTACCACTGATTTCAGTACGGATTTCTACACGGCGGTTGGCCGCGGTTGAACCCGAAAAGCTAACATTTCTTTGGATGAGATCCCCTGTTAAATGTTCAGCCTGTACCCGAATTAGGCCTGTATCTAATGTCAAAGGACGTGGATTATCAAAGCTATCATCTGAGCTAACAATGCCAATAAGCATCCATAGAAGTAGACCGACGGCTAAGGCAATTGCTAACCAGTGACCTTGGTTTAATTGTATTTTCATTATTGTTCAAACCCGAGGAGTAAAAATGGTGCAAGTGTATCAGTGTCAACATTGTATTGTCAGTAGCCAATGTGACGTAAACAGAGTGTTTTAAAAGCCTTAATTTTTCAATTTAACTATGTACGGTTTAGTTATAAGAAAATTGCTTTAGATAACGGCTTTGTTATGAGAACTGATGGCTAAAGGTTATACTGGTGTTTTTAGCAAAGAGAGAGTGAATAGAATGGTACTGATAAGTCTTAAGCAAGCCGAGCTAGCTTTTGGCGATCATGTGTTGTTAGATAAAGTTGACCTAGACATCCGTAACGGCGAGCGTTTATGTGTGGTAGGGCGTAATGGGGCAGGTAAATCTACCTTGCTTAAAATACTGGCTGGTAACGTCTCTTTAGATGACGGTAGAGTTGAGTATTCCGACACTTTACGCGTTTCAAGTTTACAACAAGAACTACCAAAAGCAGTGGACAGCACTGTTTACAACGTAGTCGCAGATGGCTTTGGGGATATAGGGCAATACATTAGTCAGTATCATGCAGAAATTGCAAAAGGTGATGCGGTTAATTTAAACAAGCTTGAACAATTGCAGGCGAAAATTGAAACCGCCGACGGCTGGCGTTTACAGCAGCGTGTGGACGCAATAATTCAACGATTAAACCTCCCCGCCGATGAAAATTTTGCTTCACTGTCAGGCGGTTGGCAACGACGTGTTATGTTGGCCAAAGCATTAGTGGTTGAGCCTGATGTGCTTATTTTGGATGAGCCAACTAACCATATGGATATAGCCACCATTGAATGGTTAGAAGAACAATTAAAACAATATAACGGTTGCTTAGTGTTTATTAGTCACGACCGTGCCTTTGTTCAAGCGCTTAGTACTCGTATTGTCGAGCTTGATCGTGGCTATGCATATAGTTGGGACGGTGATTACAACAGCTTTATTGAGTATAGAGACAAGCGTTTAGAAGACGAGGCAACACAAAATGCATTGTTTGATAAGCGTTTAGCCGAAGAAGAAAAGTGGATACGTAAGGGTGTTCAGGCGCGCCGTACTCGTAACCAAGGGCGAGTGCAACAGCTTAGAGAAATGCGTAAAGAGCGTCGAGATCGCCGCGAGTTGCAGGGCAGCGCTAATATTAGTCTTAACGCCACAGACAGCTCAGGGAAACAGGTCTTTGAGTTAAAAGACGTTACCTTTGCTTGGGGAGAAAAAGTTCAAGTTAATAACTTCTCAACACTGGTTATGCGTGGTGACCGTATCGGGTTAGTGGGGCCTAATGGCGTCGGTAAAAGTACCTTGCTAAAACTGCTGCTAGGTAAGCTAGAACCTCAATCCGGCACAATTCGAACGGGTACGAAATTAGAAGTTGCTTATTTTGACCAAACCCGTGAATTACTTGATGAAGAAAAATCCATTGCTGAAAACGTAGGCGATGGAAAAGACATGGTCGAAGTGAATGGGCAAAGTCGTCATATTATTGGGTATTTAGGCGATTTTCTGTTTGCTCCAGAACGTGCACGTACTCCAGTAAAAGCATTATCTGGCGGTGAGCGTAACCGTGTAATGTTGGCTAAGCTGTTTTTAAAACCTTGTAACTTACTGGTAATGGACGAGCCGACCAACGATTTAGACGTAGAAACACTCGAGCTGCTTGAAGAACGTTTATTAGAGTATAACGGTACCTTATTGCTTGTTAGTCATGACCGTTCTTTTTTAGATAACGTGGTGACTCAATTGTGGGTGTTTAGTGAAGGTGGTCATATCGATGAGCAAATCGGAGGATACACCGAATGGCAAGAGCGTAAACAAGCACTGGCTGCCAAACAGCCTGCGCCTAAAGAAGAAGTTACCGCTAAGCCGGCACCTAAGGTAGCAGTAGAGCAACCTAAAGCAGCCCCCGCAAAAAAACTGTCTTATAAACTACAGCGTGAGCTTGATATGTTGCCAGAAAAAATTGCAGCAGCAGAAGAAGCTCGTGATAAATTATTAGCCATCACTTCCGATGCAGACTTCTATAGTGGCGATGCAGAAGAGGTTCAGGCTTCTTTGCAGGCCTTAACAGAAGCTGAAGAAAGATTGAATGCACTTGAAGAGCGTTGGTTAGAACTTGAGGAAATGAACTCATGATTTGGGTGGCAGTGTTCGGAATTATGGCGATATTGGGCTCAGTCTTTATGCTGAAGCCTAGTCGTAGGGACGCACGTTTAGCAACATTACGCTTTGAAGCGGCACGGCAAGGGTTGCAGTTAAAACAATATACTTGGGAGCCAGACTCAAAGAAAACCGGCGTATACGATAAAATTATGGCAACCAGTTATACCTTCTTGCGCCCAGCCGCAACTAAGCAAGGGGAGCTCTTGTTCTCTATCGTAGGGCAAAAAGGGTGGGGTGGCGAAGGGCTGCCTGAAGGCTATAGTTGGCATAAAGAAGGCTCTACTAAAGATGCAGAACTTTTTAGCAACCTGTTACCCCAGTTACAAGATGACTTGCTAGTGTTAGAGGTTTGGGAGAACAAAGCGATGCTGATGGCGAAAGAAAATGAAACCGCCAGTGCACAAGCGTATCAACATTTCTTGGAAAGCTTTTTGAAAAAGTAATCCACAAACAAAAAGAGCAGACTCAGTCTGCTCTTTTTTTATCTCTTCAAATAAACTTATAACAGTTCTTCTAATTCTTTTAAGTGTCCGACGATGCGGTCATTGTAACTTACTACTAAAAACACAACGGTGTTCTCGTTAAAGTTTCTAATACGCTTTTCAATGAACTGCCATTTGCTTTGAATATTACCTAATAAAGCATCGGTTTTAGGAGAGCTTGCAGTCTTAGTGAGCTCATCAAGTTTTACTTGAAAGGTGTCAGCCATTTCAACCAGCTTAGATTCGCCAAGACCGGCATACACATGACCAAGGTTGGTGGTTGCACGAATAGCGTACTCTTGGGTCATCTCTTCCATTACTAGAGCCAGTAAGCGAGCCTGTTGAACCTGTTTGTTGACCGTGATGCCACTTTTTTCTTGCAGTTGCGCGTAAGCATCAGTGAGTTGGCTAACAATGGTATTGTTAGTTCTAGACATATCGTCAACACGAGCCAGTTCAGGGAAACCTTTATCTGTAATGTCCGAGCGATTGATTTCCATTAGCTCTTTAAATTCGGCCCAGTTTTTCTTAACCGAATCTATTTCGTCTGTCATATCGTTGTTGCTGGCTAAGCTTTGCGCGCTTTCGAGGGCGGTATCAAATGCTTCAATACTTTGTGCAATCAAGAGTTCGTATTTGGAGTCAGCATCTAAACCAGAAAACATATGATAGTTGGTAACAGCGTTGGTACTGGCTAAACGCATGGAGTGAATGTTTTCTAATAGTTGCTGAGGAGTGGCATGCACCAGAGCACTAGAGAATATGAAAGTAAGGCTTAATAGTAAACGTATCAACATAGGCATTAATCTTCTTATTTTCAGTTGTTAGACGAGTTAGCCTAAGGCTACTTATATAACTGTTATACCTGTTTTAGCAAAAAACACAGCAAAGTTCGATCAATATTACAGAATATTTATAATATAACCGAAATATAACGAATTAAACATTTTCTATTGACTTTAAGGGCGCTTTCTTAGATTGTATGCAATTGAATTCAAACGCTTGTATGAATTGTTTATAAATTAAACAACTCTGAAGCTTGGTGTTCATTAATCAGCAGAATTACGGCCTTTAGTTAGTGCCTATTCCAAAGCTAACCACAATGTGGAGATCAGTTGATGATTTACGAAGGTAAAGCCATCACGGTGAATATGATCGAAGGCGGTATCGCCGAACTGAAATTCGACCTACAAGGCGAGTCAGTTAATAAGTTTGACCGTGTCACTTTAGAAGATTTAAAAGCAGCTGTTGCTGCTATTCAAGGCAACACTGATGTTAAAGGCGTCTTAGTTACATCTGGAAAAGACGTATTTATCGTTGGTGCTGACATAACCGAGTTTGGCGAAGCATTCCAGCGCAGCGAAGAAGAAATCGCTGAGTGGGTTGGTGAAGCAAACAATATTTTCAATGCATTTGAAGATCTACCAGTTCCTAGCTTAGTTGCTATTAACGGCATCGCTCTAGGTGGTGGTTTTGAAATGTGTTTAGCTGCAGACATCCGTGTTATGTCTGAAAAAGCTAAAGTAGGTTTGCCTGAAGTTAAACTAGGCCTTATGCCTGGCTTCGGTGGTACCGTTCGTCTACCACGCTTAATTGGTGCAGACAACGCTATCGAGTGGATCTGCATGGGGGCAGAAAACAGAGCAGACAAAGCACTGAAATTTGGTGCCGTTGATGCTGTTGTTCCTGCAGACAAACTACGTGACAGTGCACTGACCATGTTAAACAGCGCTATTAGCGGTGAAATTAACTGGCAAGAGCGTCGCGAAGAAAAAACCTCTAAGCTTAAATTAAATGCCATGGAAGCAATGATGGTATTTGAAACAGCTAAAGGTTTTGTTGCTGGTCAGACTAAAGGTCATTACCCAGCACCTATCGAAGCTATCAAAGTGATGCAGAAAGCTGCTGGCCAAGGCCGTGAAAAAGCACTTCTTGCTGAAGCTAAAGGTTTTGCTAAGTTAGCCAAGACTACTGAATCACAAGCGTTAATTGGTCTATTCTTAAACGACCAATTATTAAAGAAAAAAGCTAAAGAGTATGACAAACAAGCTAAAGACACCAACCAAGCAGCTGTACTAGGTGCTGGTATCATGGGTGGCGGTATTGCTTACCAGTCTGCACTTAAAGGCACTCCTATCTTAATGAAAGACATTGCAGAAGCTGGTATCGAGCTTGGCTTAAACGAAGCTAATAAGCTACTAGCACGCCGTGTTGACAAGAAGCGCATGAAGCCGCTTGAGATGGGTGAAGTTCTAAACCGTATTCGTCCAACACTATCGTACGCAGAATTTGGTTCTGTTGACGTAGTAGTAGAGGCGGTTGTTGAAAATCCAAAAGTTAAGAAAATCGTTCTTTCTGAAGTTGAAGACAAAGTAGGCGAAAACGCTATTGTTGCTTCTAACACTTCTACTATCAGTATCGATTTATTAGCAGAAGATCTAAAACGCCCAGAAAACTTCCTAGGTATGCACTTCTTTAACCCAGTGCACATGATGCCTCTAGTAGAAGTTATCCGTGGTAAGAAAACTTCTGAAGAAGCGGTTGCAACTGTTGTTGCTTACGCTAAGAAAATGGGTAAAACACCTATCGTTGTTAACGACTGCCCAGGCTTCTTAGTTAACCGTGTTCTATTCCCTTACTTCGCAGGCTTTGCTGGCTTGTTACGCGATGGCGCTGACTTCCAAAAAGTTGACAAAGTAATGGAGAAATTCGGTTTTCCAATGGGTCCTGCATACTTATTAGACGTAGTTGGTATTGATACTGGCGTACACGCTAACGAAGTTATGGCTGAAGGTTTCCCAGACCGTATGAAGGCTGATTTCAAGTCTGCAATGGAAGTAATGTACGAAAACAACCGTTATGGTCAGAAAAATAACGTTGGTTTCTACAAATACGAACTAGACAGAAAAGGTAAGCAGAAGAAAGTGGTTGATGAAACTACTTACGAACTTATCAAGCCTGTTGTTGCTGACAGTAAAGATTTCGACGCTGAAGAGATCATCGCACGCTGCATGATCCCAATGTGTATTGAAATTGCTCGCTGTATTGAAGAGGGCATTGTAGATACGCCAGCCGAAGCTGATATGGGCTTAGTATTTGGTATCGGTTTCCCTCCATTCCGTGGTGGTGCATGCCGTTACATGGATACTGTGGGCTTAAAAGAGTTTGTTGCTCTGTGTGACAAATACGCTCATTTAGGCAACCTGTACAAAGCAACTGACCGTATGCGCGAAATGGCTGCAAACGGCGAAAGCTACTTCGGTTAATAAGCGAGAAGAGGAATTTAACTATGTCTTACAATCCAAGAGACGTTGTTGTTGTAGATGCCGTACGTACCCCAATGGGTCGTTCTCGTGGCGGTATCTTTCGTAACGTTCGTGCAGAATCAATGTCTGCACACATCATTAACGCCATGTTTGAGCGTAACCCAGAAGTTAATCCAGCATTAGTGGAAGACATCATTTGGGGTTGTGTTAACCAAACATTAGAGCAAGGTTTCAACGTTGCTCGTCAAATTGGCTTAATGACAGTAGTACCTAAAGAAGCGGGTGCATTAACTGTTAACCGTCTATGTGGTTCAGCGATGTCAGCAATTCATACTGCTGCACAAGCTATCCAGACTGGTAACGGTGACGTGTTCGTTGTTGGTGGTGTTGAGCACATGGGTCATGTGAATATGCAGCACGGCTTCGACCATAACCCAGAAGCTTCTAAGTACTCTGCAAAAGCTTCAAACATGATGGGCTTAACCGCTGAAATGCTAGGTAAAATGCACGGTATCACTCGTCAACAAATGGATGAGTTCGGTGCACGTTCACACCGCTTAGCACATAAAGCGACTCTTGAAGGTAAATTCAAGAACGAAATCATCCCAACTTACGGTCATGATGCTGACGGCAACGAAATTCTAGTAACTGAAGACGAAACAATTCGTCCAGAAACTACAGTTGAAAGCCTAGGCGCTCTACGTCCTGCATTCGACCCTAAAGGCGGTACTGTTACTGCTGGTACATCTTCACAGATTACTGACGGTGCATCTGCAATGCTACTAATGAGCTACGAAAAAGCACAAGAGTTAGGCTTGAAGCCACGTGCTCGTATCGTTGGTATGGCGGTTGCTGGTGTTGATGCTGCTATCATGGGTTACGGTCCAGTACCTGCGACTAAGAAAGCACTTAAGCGTGCTGGCTTAGACACAACAGATATTGACTACTGGGAGCTTAACGAAGCTTTCGCAGCTCAATCACTGCCTTGCATTAAAGACCTAAAGCTTAAAGATATCGCTGAGGAGCGTATCAACATCCACGGTGGTGCGATTGCTCTAGGTCACCCACTAGGTTGCTCGGGTACTCGTATCTCTGTTACTTTGCTGAACGTTCTAGAACAGCAAGGTGGTAAGTACGGTGTGAGCACCATGTGTATTGGTCTTGGTCAAGGTATCGCTACCGTTTGGGAGCGTATGGACTAAGTCCTACAATCGCTTAAGTCTTTTGGCTTAAATGATTAAAAAACCCAGCTTCG